>NZ_JAOCFS010000009.1:0-95533 GCF_029842105.1 Empedobacter sp. GD03797 | reverse complement strand
CTATTGAGAAATAAAAAATCCAGCACATGATGTGCTGGATTTTAAGTTTAAGATTACTAAAATATAGTGTTCTGAGATTATTTAATGTTCTTAAAACTTCTATTGATAAAATTTGTTAACTCTTTACCTTTTAACAAACCTTGTGATAATTTTGCTAAATCTAATGCTTGGTTAATCAACGCATCTTTTTCTTCTTTCGAATCTTTAGCTAAAATCTCTGTTGCTAAATCCGAGTTTGCATTTACCACAACATTATACATTTCAGGGAAATTACCCATTCCGAACATTCCAGCTCCACCAGAAGCTTGCATGTCTTTCATACGACGCATAAATTCTGATTGCGTAATGATGAAAGGCGCGTCTGTTCCAGATAAATCTTCTAATTGAATTGTATATGATTTGTTGTTGATTGATTCTGTGATTTCAGTTTTCAATTTTTCTTTATCATCATCAGATAATTTAGAAATTTTAACTTCATCTTTTTCAATCAAATTATTGATATGATCTGCATCAACACGAACAAATGTTACATTTTCTTTTGTTGATTCTAATTTCTGAATCAAGTGAGAAGAAATAGGAGAATCTAATAAAATTACTTCGTAACCTTTCTCTTTAGCAATTTGAATGTATTGATCTTGTCCATCAACATCAGAAGCATAAAGAATAACTAATTTTCCGTCTTTGTTGGTTTGATTGTCTTTGATTGCAACATTCAATTCGTCCCAAGTGAAATATTTACCATCAATTGTTGGATACAATGCAAATTTGTCAGATTTTTCGAAGAATTTATCTTCCGAAATCATTCCATATTCAATGACAACTTTAATATCGTTCCATTTTTGCTCGTAATCTTCACGATTTTGATTTATTAATGATGACATTTTATCCGCCACTTTTTTCGTAATATGCGCAGAAATTTTCTTCACTGCTCCATCAGCTTGTAAGTACGAACGCGAAACATTCAACGGAATATCTGGAGAATCAATCACACCGCGCAATAACATCAAGAAATCAGGTACAATTCCTTTCACTTCGTCTGTTACAAACACTTGATTTTGGTACAATTGAATACGATCTTTATCAATATTGATATTGTTTCCTAATTTTGGGAAGAACAAAATTCCAGTCAAATTAAATGGATAATCAACATTTAAATGAATGTGGAATAAAGGTTCTTCAAATTGCATTGGATACAATTCTCTGTAGAAATTTTGATAATCTTCGTCAGACAATTCAGATGGCGCTTTTGTCCAAGCTGGATTTGTATTATTGATAATATCATCAACTTCGATTTCCTCAGGTTTTGCATCTTCAGCAGCACCTTCTGGTAAAGGAAGTGTTTCTTTTTTCGTTCCAAATTTGATTGGAATTGGCATGAATTTATTGTATTTATTCAATAATTCACGGATTTTCCATTCGTCTAAAAATTCTTTCGAATCTTCAGCAATATGTAAAACGATTTCAGTTCCACGCTCAGTTTTATCCGAATTTTCTAACGTAAATTCAGGTGAACCATCACATGTCCAATGAACTGCAGGCTCGTCTTTGTATGATTTTGTAATGATTTCTACTTTATCCGCAACCATAAACGCAGAATAAAAACCTAAACCAAAATGTCCGATAATTCCGTCCGCATCTTGGTGTTGATTGATAAATTCTTCCGCTCCAGAAAACGCTACTTGATTGATGTATTTCTCCACTTCATCAGCTGTCATTCCCAAACCTTGGTCAATAATGTGTAAAGTATTATCATCTTTATTGATTTTTACTTCAATTTTTGGATTTCCGTATTCTACTTTTGCATCACCAATACTTGTTAAATGCTTTAATTTCAGGGTTGCGTCAGAAGCATTCGAAATTAATTCACGCAAAAAAATTTCGTGATCGCTGTATAAAAACTTCTTAATTAATGGAAAGATATTCTCTACCGAAACATTAATATTTCCTTTATTCATCGTTATTGTATTTTTATTATTTAATAATTAGTTTTTCTTGTAAATAGTCTAAATCATGAGATTTATTGACGAATTCTAAATTTCAAAAGATATTCCAAATGAAATTTTTCTGACATTTTGTCGTAAAATAGATCTTGCGAACTGCTTATAATTGCTTAATTTTCGTTCAAATTTAGAAAGATGAAATTCGGAAAAGTAGAAAACCCAGAATTGGTTGATTTTACATTACCAAAAACGCCAAAAGAAACGATTGATTTGTTGAATAAGGCTGATAAATCAGATAATTTTGAAGTATATGTAGGCTGTGCGAAATGGAATAAGCAAGATTTGAAGAATTTTTATCCGCCTAAAACAAAAGATGAATTAAGTTATTATTCAACACAATTTAATAGTATCGAGTTAAATGCGACATATTATCGTTCTCCGAGTAAAGAAAATGTAGAAACTTGGGCGAATAAAACGCCAAAAGATTTTAAATTTTTCCCAAAAATTCCGCAAAGTATTAGTCATTATGGTCGATTGCAAAATGTGACAGATAAACTGAATCAATATTTGGATGCAGTTGCGTTATTTGAAGAAAAATTAGGAATGATTTTCTTACAAATGCACGAAAATTTTGCCCCAAAAGATTTTGAAAAATTAGAAAATTTCATTCAAAATTTTCCGAAAGGTTATCCGTTAGCTGTAGAACTTCGTCATGAAGATTGGTTTTCGAATGAAGAAAATTTTAATCAATTAGTTTCGTTATTAGAAAAGCATAACATTTCAAATATCATTGTTGACACAGCGGGTAGGAGAGATATGGTGCATATGCGATTGACTTCGAATGAAGCTTTTGTGCATTTTGTTGGAGCAAATATTCCATCCGATTATGAACGATTAGATGAATGGATTGAAACAATTAAACTTTGGAAAGCAGAAGGTTTGCAGAAATTGTATTTCTTTATTCATCAAAATTTAGAGTTAGAATCGCCAATGTTAGCCAAATATTTCATCAAGAAATTGAACAATGATTTAGATTTAGACATTCGTGGTCCGCAAGATGAATTGACGTTGTTTTAGACGTTTAAGATTATTAGAAATTATTTTAAAAACTATATGAAAAAACTTTTATTTGTACTACTTACATTTATAACTCTCACTTTTTCTTTTGCTCAAGTTCAGAATTTGAAAGAGTTGTCTACTGGAGTTTTAGAGCAATCTTCTCGACTTAATGACAACGATGGAAATGTGATTGGATATGCATTCATTTTCAACAAAGGTTTAATAAAAGAAGATAAATTTGTTCAATACGAATATGTATTGTTAGACAATAATTTGAACAAAATTACGAATGGAGATTTTGAGCTTCGTAATATTGCAAAGTCAATTTATAGCTTTACAGGAATAGAATTTTTGAAGCAAAAATTGTATATCAATTCGAAATTATACCATGCTAAAAGTTTTGGAGAATATGGAAATATTTTGATGAAGCTTGATTTGAAAACAAATAAAACCGAAGATGTTATGTTTTATAGAAATGGTGGTTATACTTCGTTTTCTGAAGTTGAAAGTTTTGATAAGATGAAATTTTTGAACACTTCGATGTATTCTGCCAATGTATTTAAAATGTATAAAGACGAAAATCAAGTTTATTATGTTGATTTTAAGATTGGTTTCGAAAATCTTTTAGAAAGTATAAATATTTATAACGAGAATTATGAGAATACATTTTCTTATGTGATTGATAAAAAAATGAAAAAAGATGGTTATAAGTTTGAACTAGGAACTTTTAAAAATGATCAATTAGTTTTATTGCAAAAAAAGGTTGATGAATCTTCTGGATTTTCTAAAATTGGTGTAGAGAGGTTGTTAACGTATGATTTGGCTGACGGAAAAAACACATCAAATATTGTATATAGTTCAAAAACTAACCGAGAAGGTATTTATGTTTTTCCTGAGATGGAAATACAAAATAATAAACTACTTGTAATAGGAGAAATAAAAGAATCTTCAGAACATGCTATTCCATACTCTAGATTTGGACCAACTATTGGATTGATGCGAACAATTTATGATAGTGTAGGAAAGCAATTGTTAGAAAAAAGAATTAATTACAACGAAATATTTTCTGATATTGGTTTTAAAACATTAAGAGATAATGATGGTTATCGTTATGCTTTGAAAGAGTTTTTTAATTATGATGATAATTCGTTTACGGTTTTATTAGAAAAGCAAAAAGGAGATAATAGCTTTACTATTATTCGATCTACAGACTATATTATCGCTAATTTTGATAAAAATGGAATTTTTAAAAATCATATTGTTTTAGAAAAATCGAAACAAAAAATGTTTGATAGTTATCTTTTTTCTCAAGAAAATAAAGCTGAAAACGAAGTTTTGTTTTTTTATAGCGAACAAGATAAAAATGATAAAAAAGTTTGGAATTTAATCATTAATAAGCTTAAAAATGGCGTGTTAACTCAAGATAAAATGCCTTTCAAAACAAAGGAAACAAGTATGCGTTTTGGTAAAGCTAAATATGGCTATATTTTTATTAGTGAATATAATAAAGATGAGAAAGAAAGCTCAGTTCGAATAGAAAAACTAAATTTATAAAAGGAAAAAGCAACTAATTAGTTGCTTTTTTTGTATAATATTCTCCAATATTTTTTAATTCGTCATTTGTTAAACTCCATAAGAAACTCAGTAACTTTTGCTTATTGATATTTTTGTCATTTGCATCAACTTGAGCAACATATTTATTAAATTTTAATGATTTTCGACCTTCATACAACTTAGTGAAAATTATTCCAATATATTTGTCTAAATCTGTTCTATTCGAATGATTTTGCTTCTCATACATCAACTCCAAAAGTGCTGTTGTATATTCTTCATTGTGAATATAATTTTCGTAATAATTTTGGATTTCTTTTGCTTTGACATTTTCAAATTCTGCCGAAGGAGTTACATTTTGTTTCGTAAAATCTTCTTGAAAATTTTTCTGAATCCAATTTAATCGATCATTCAAATTTGGATGTGTACGAATAGAATCTTTATCAATATATTCAGTAAAATTTAATCCTTCGAACAATGAGTTTTTTTCTATTTTAATCGATTTAGGATTGAATTTTTGTTCAGGTAAATCAAATAAATAAGCGTAGATAGAATCATCAAGTATAAATTTATCGTTTTGATCAAATTCTTCAATTTTCTTTAAAAGATGAAAATATTCACTTTTAGGATAATTAAGATTTTTATATAAAATATATCCCAAACTATCAGCAGAAATTTCTTTTTTGCGCGATTGTTCTGCTAAATCATACTTTTTTTGAATAACTACATCTTGAGATTTAATCAATTTTAAAAAATCTTGTCGTTTGATAGACTTGATTTCTCTTTTAAAATCTTTCTCAAATTCTGCATCTTGTTCTATTGATAATCTTGTATGATTTAATTGATTATGCGCAATCTCATGACAAATTACGGCTGCAAATTGAAATTGATTATCTAACAAATTAAATAAACCAGATTCTATAAAATATATATTAAAACCTAACGAAGCAGCATTAGGAATATTAGATTTAATAATATAGAATTTATTTGTATTCGATTTTAAATCAGTGTTTTTAGAAATGATTTGATTAAAAGTGTTTTGAGTAAGCTTTTGATAATCATTATCTAACATGTAATTATTTTTAGTATAATTAAGAGAAATTCGATGTTCTAAAAATTCAAAATAATTATCATATTCTTTTCTTTCTTCTTTTGATTTGAAATTACTAAGGGTTGATTTTATATTTTTAACATATTTAGAATCTAATTCTTTTGTTTGAGAATTAACAGTTTGAATAAATAATAAATAAGAGAAAAAAAGTATAAAGTATTTCATTCTATTTTGTGAAAATTTTTAGTGTATAATTCTTACAAAAATATACAAATAATTCTTTAAACCTCGATTGTTTCAACTAATTTTGCAGAACAAATAAAACAAAAGATTCTTCTCAATTATGAAACAATTTACTTCGGTTTATGATGTAGAAAACATCGACGAATTACTAAAAACAGCCTTAGAAATTAAAGCAAATCCTTTTGCTCAACAAGAAGTTGGTAAAAACAAAACAGTTGGTTTAATTTTTTTTAATCCAAGTTTGCGTACACGTCTAAGCTCTATTAAAGCGGCTTATAATCTTGGAGCAAATGCTTGGGTTTTGAATGCTGGAGCAGATTCTTGGACATTGGAAATGGCTGATGGAGCTGTGATGAATGGAGATTCGCAAGAACATATCAAGGAAGCAATCAAGGTAATGAGTGCGTATTGTGATGTTTTAGGAGTTCGTACTTTTCCGAAATTAGTAGATCGTGATGAGGATTACAACGAAATCATGTTCAATAAAGTAAAAGAGTTATCTTCTGTTCCTGTTGTGTCTTTGGAAAGTGCAACATTACATCCATTACAGTCTTTTGCGGATTTAATTACAATTGCAGAAAAAACGGGTTATACGCCAGGAACAAAACCTGCAAAGAAAGTGAAAGTTGTGATGACTTGGGCGCCGCATCCACGTCGTTTGCCACAAGCTGTTCCGAATTCTTTTGCACAGTGGTTTTCTAAAGTAGATTGGGTAGATTTTACAGTTGTACAACCGAAAGGTTATGAATTAGACCCAAAATTTACTGATGGAGCAACGATTGCTTATGATCAAGATGAAGCGTTGAAAGATGCTGATTTTGTTTATGCAAAAAACTGGTCTTCTTATGAAAATTATGGTCAAGCGAATGATGGTGATAAAGATTGGGAAGTGACAATGGATAAAATGAATTTGACAAATAACGGAAAATTTATGCACTGTTTACCAGTTCGTCGTAATGTGGTAGTATCTGATGAAGTTTTAGATTCTGATCGTTCTATCGTAATTGATGAAGCAACAAATAGAATTTTCTCTGCTCAAACTGTTTTCCACGAAATTCTGAAAAATAAGTAGATAAAAAAACAAGGCTAAAGATTAAATTTTAGCCTTATTTTTTTTCAATCTCATTCAATTATGAAGAAAGAAAATTCTACAAATTCTATTAATGATAAATATTTAGAAAACTTTTGTAACGCTTACAAGGTTTTATCCTTAATCACTGGTAGATGGAAGGTTTCAATAATTTTTACTTTAAAGGAAACTACAAAAAGTTATTCTGATTTGAAATTAGAATTTCCTAATCTTACTGATAGAATTTTGACAAAACAATTGAAAGAATTGCAAATAGATCATTTGATTGAGAATGAAAAAGATAAAACAAAATCAATTTATAAGTTATCTTCAAAAGGAGATAAAGTTTTATCACTATTAGAAAATATCAATAAATTAGATTTATAAAAATTTAAAAATGTACATTTTCTAAAAATTCAATAACCTCTCCATTAGGACTATAAACAAGACTATTACGAACATTAACCGGTTTTTTATCGTTACTTAATAAAAGTTCGTGAACACCTTTACTCAAATCAAAAGCTCCATTTTTTATTGCCTCTTCTCGAGCTTTTTCTGCATCTTTTACCATAAAACAAATATGTAAGATTGAATTTTCAATGTATTCATCATCCGCTTGCCTTTTTCTACCTTGAGTTGGAATTTCAGCATCTTTATCAAATAATTCGATGTAACAATTGATATTTTTATTGTAAATCATTACAGCTTTTTTTAACTTAAAAGAAGGCAATGACCATGAATGAACCTCTTCAAAACCTAAAGAATCATAAAATTTCAATGTTTTTTCAAAGTCATTTACTTTTAAAGAATAATGATGAAAGGCTACTATATTTTCTGCTAAAATCATGTTTAATTTTTCTGTAAAATTAGTATGGTTGACATCTCTTTACAAGAACTTACAAAATTGTTAGTTGGAGTTTTTTAAGAAAATATCATGCAACTAAAGAAGAATATCAATTTCTTCAATCATCCAATCAAAAACAAAAATTTAGGAAAGAATTTTATTGATTGCAATTTTGTATCTTTGAATAAAGATTTACAAATGGCAGATTATATCAGAATTCATCCAGAAAATCCACAAGAAAAAGCGATTGATCAAGTGGTTAAGATTCTACAAAATGGAGGTTTAATTATTTATCCTTCCGACACTGTGTATGGATTAGGATGTGATATTACGAATATCAAAGCGATGGAAAAATTGGCACGATTGAAAGGTGTTAAATTAGAAAAATCTCATTTTTCTATTGTTTGTAATGATCTAAGCCATTTGTCTCAATACACTTTGCCAATTGATAATAGTACGTTTAAGATTTTGAAACGCGCTTTACCAGGGCCATTTACATTTGTCATGAATGCATCGCGCAATTTACCTGTCGCTTACAAAGGAAAAAAAACGGTTGGTATTCGTGTTCCAGATCATGCTGTTCCGCAAATGATTGTCGAAAAATTAGGAAATCCTATTGCCTCAACTTCTATTTATGATGAAGATGAAATTGTTGAATATACAACAGATCCTGAATTGATTTTTGAGAAATGGGAGAAACTTGTGGATGCTGTGATTGATAGTGGTTATGGAGATAATATTGCGTCTACTATTGTTGATATGACAGATGGAGTAGAGGTTTTACGTGAAGGTAAAGGTGATATTGAAGATTATTTATAATTTATTTTTAAGAAAAAACTATGAAAATATTACTTTCTCCAGCGAAGATGATGAATTTGGAAACGAATGCTAAATGGAGAGCAACAACACCTCAATTTTTGGAACATTCGCAAGAAATTATGGATGTTATGAAAGAGATGAGTACAACAGATCTTGAAAAATTAATGAAAATTTCGAAAGATATTGCGGAAATGAATGTGGAGCGTAATCAGGTTTGGAATGTTAAACCTACTGCAAAACAAGCTATTCCAGCAGCTTTAGCTTTCAAAGGTGAAGTTTATAGAGGGTTGAATGCTGAAACTTTAGATGATGATGCATTTGATTACTTTAATAAACATGCATTTTTGTTATCTGGACTTTATGGGATGTTGCGTCCTTCTGATAAAGTAATGTTGTATCGATTGGAAATGGGTTCGAAATTAGATGTTCATGGTTCGAAAAATTTGTATGGTTTTTGGAAAGAAATTTTGACATCTTTTCTAAATTCAAAATTGAAGAAAGGCGAGTTTATCTTAAATTTAGCAAGCAATGAATATGCAAAAGTTTTGGATAGAAAATCGTTAAAAGTTCCGATGATTGATGTAGAGTTTCAAGATTACAAAAACGGTGAATTGAAAAAAATCATGATGTATTTTAAACATGCTCGTGGTGCAATGGCGCGTTATTGTGCAGAAAATAAAGTTGAAACTTTGGATCAAGTGAAAGCATTTGACGTGGATGGTTATCGTTTTGATGAGAACCTTTCTGCCGAAGAAATTTTGGTATTTACAAGATAATGACTAAAAAAATAATAACTTGAAGACTACTTTATTAGTAGTCTTTTGTTATTTTTAAATAATATATGAAAGAAAATTTTATCGATAAATTACCCATCAAAATTATTTACTCGTTCCAATCTCTGATTGAAGAATTAGAACGATCTGAATACAATTTTGGAGAGTTTAAAGCTTTTCTAGAATACCTGAAAGCTACTCGACCAGAGTTGATTAATGGTGTTGAAACATTTGAAGATTTTCAGAAAATTATCAAAGATGTTGAGCCTATTATTGAGAAAATTATTCCAAAACCATTTGTAAAATATAATTTAAAAGCGATAACTTTTCCCTTTTCAGATAAATTTATTTTTGCAACGGATCGACTTAAAGAGTTGATTAATAATAATGAATCGCGATTAAAATTCAATTTCGAAGATTTAGATTATGATACATTATATAAGTTTTGTTGTTGCTTTATCTTATCAAAATATTATCATAAAAATTTAGATTTTAATTTATCAAATCAGTTGGTGATAGACAATCAAAATGGCTACAGAACTTATCTTGGTACTGATATAAACCATGATTATTTTCGTATTTATCCATCTGAAGATAAATTTAAATTGACTGAAGATGAAATTGAAGAGTTGTTGAATAATTATGAAGATACAGCTTTGTGGATGAGAAAAATTCCAATTGGATCTTGGATTGCAAAAGGGTTTAATCTTGTTTCATTTTTTGACAATACGACTGAAATTGCACTTTCTAACTTAAAATCTAAATTATTATCTTATGGAGAACCTTTTAATATTGTTCGAAATGATATTATTTCTGCATTAAAATCTATTTTTAGGATCAATAATTTAGAAGTCGGTTTTTCAGCTTATAATTCGGATAAAAATCAATTAGAAATTAGTCATTTATTACAATTGAATGATAGTTTACTGATTGATAATCATAAAAAAATAAAACTGAATGAAGTTTTTTGTGCTGATTTAGAGAACAAAATATCGAAATCAGATTATTATGTTGTTTCTAATATTGACGCAGCTTTAGAAAAGTTTCCACAAGATAAAATGTTGAGAATGGCAAATGAATCTGGTCTGAAAAGTTTGATTCTTTATCCATTGAAAAACGGAAAATCTCATTTAGGTATTTTAGAAATAGGCTCGAAAGAAGCTGGAGTTTTCAATCGAATTAATGCAAACCTTTTACGCGAAATCACGCCTCTTTTAGAAGAATCTATTTATCGCTATACGGTAGAATTTGAGAATCAAATCAATGCTTATATACAAACCGAATACACATCGTTGCATCCAAGTGTAGATTGGAAATTTAGAGAAAAAGCTCGTGAACATATATTGCATCCGGGAAACACAAAACAAAAATCGCAGATTTCTTTTCAAAATGTATATCCAATTTATGGTGAATTGGATGTGAGAAATTCGTCAGTGATTCGAAATCAATGTTTAAAAAAAGATTACACTAATCAGATTAATTACTTGATTTTGATTTGTAACGAGTTATATAATCGTACAAAAAAGAATAAATTTTTGGATTATAGTGACGATTTGACTGATTTTTTGCAACGAATAGATAATGTAGATAAAATCTATTTCGAAAGTGAATTATTTGATTACATTACGTTGCATATTCATCCTGAAATTCCCAAATATGTAAAGGATGATGAGAAATCGATTATCGAAGAATATCTAAAAAAATTAGATTCTACAACGGGATTATTTTATGTTGATCGCAAAAAATTTGACCAAACAATTGTAATGACAAATTCACTTTTGTCGAACAAATTAGATACTTTTCAGAAAGATGCTCAAGGTGTATTTCCGCATTATTACGAACGTTTCAAGACAGATGGAATTGATTATAATTTGTATGTTGGACGAAGTATTGCGCCGTTCAAAAAATTCTCCTATCAAAATATTCGAGAAATTAGATATTGGCAACTACAAGCGATGATAGCTTTGGAACAATCTTACAAAGAAATTCAGAAAAAAACACCATTAAAAGTTGAGGTTGCTTCGTTGATTTTTGCAACGAATACCACTTTAGATATTTTGTTCAAATTAGATGAGAAACGTTTTGATGTTAATGGATACAACAATGCAAAATATGAAATAATCAAGAAAAGATTGAGTAAAGCTTTTGTGAAAGGGACAAATGAACGAATCAATTTGCCACACAAAATTTGTATTATTTATACCGAAGATATCCTAAAAGAAGAATACTCAAATTATATCAATTTATTAATTGATAAGAATTTTTTGAAAAAAGATGTTGAATATTTGGAAATTGATGATTTGCAGGGTATAAGTGGTTTGCAAGCAATTAGAGTTTCGATTAATTATAAAAATAAACTCGAAAAATATACTAAAATAGAAGAATAAAGAATGGAAAAAGATGATGTATTGCTTAATATTTCGATAGATAGTACTGCCGAAAATATTTGGAAAGTTTTGACTGATGAACAAGCGTTTAATGAATGTTTTGAAAACATAAAAATGACTTGTAACGATTGGAAAGTAGGAGAGAAGATAAAGTTTGTATCACAAAAAAATAATGAAACGTTGATAGATGAAGCTTTGATTACATCTATTATGGAGAATGAACGATTACGATATAATTATAAAAAACAAAATACAAACCATGAGATTGAAGTGATTTTTAACTTGAAAGCTTCGGGTAATTTTACTTATCTATCAATTGAAGGAAAAGATTTTGCGGATGATTTTGAACGCTCACATTCAGAAAATGCGTGGATAAATATGATGCAAGCAATTAAGAAATATGTACAAAAAAAATAACCTTCAAATTTTGAAGGTTATTTTTTTGTATTCTAAAATCCGAAATTCAAACCGAAAACGATTCGCCCTGGATCTTCACCTTTAAAGTATGAAACTGTTGCGGTAATAGATTGTGCTCCGTTTATCCAAAGTCCACCACCCATAGATGAATGCCATTTATTTGAGTCTTCTCCGTTTAACCAAACTCGTCCATAATCAGCTCCAACAAAAACGCCTAATCGTAATGGAACAACTGCTTTGAAACGTAAAGCATCAAATCGTAAATCAGATGTTTGTAAGAAAACTTTGTCTCCAGCAAAACGACCTAATCGATAACCACGTAAATCTTGATCTCCACCTAAATTAGCCATTTGGTAGAATTCCATAAAATTACCCCAAACTGCTTTACCTTTTAGCATAGAAGCAACTGTTAATCTTCCATTTGCAGAAATTTTATGCGTAAAACCTAAATTAAGTTCTGTGTAAAAATGATTACGTTCAAAATCTGTCAAGTTAGAAATCCATTTTGCATTAGCTAAAAATGTCATGCCTAATTTTGGTAATGATTCGTTATCGTAATTTTTGAACAAATATTTGGCTCCAATTTCTCCGAAATGTTGTCCTTTGAAAACGTCTCTATTAATTGATGGTAAATCTTCGACGATACGATCTTGATTTTCTTCAATCTTTTTGTAACTATAAATCGCAGAAAAATCTAAACGACCATTGTTATTCATAATCTTGAAAATAGATGGTCCAATACTATAACTTTCTAATCGAACACGGTTATAATCCATTCCAATTTCTTCTTGATTATTCACGGTTTCGTTTCCTAAGCCAAAGAAATTTGTACTGTAAGTTGGACTCGTGTAAGCAGCATTAAGGTCTAAATTCCATTTACCCAAAGCTTTTGTAAAGGTTCCTTTGTATTTTGCATCCCAACCGCCTGTCGCAAAATAATAACTTAATTGCAAATTGTGACGTTGCGAATATGGTTTACGATCAAAACCGTTAACAGTGTAGGTTGGCGATAAACCAATTTTTATTCCGTCATCAGGATTGTAGCCAATATTAGGTAACATAGTAAAGAAATTATACATCGGTTGTTTGTAATCGTATGTATTAACCTCGTAATCGTTGACAAAATTTTTCGACGTTAAAAAGGTAGATTCCGATGCATCACTTCCGTTTGCGTAATCATATACTTTTATTTTTGCAGAACGTTTTACTTCGTACATATCGTCATCTATTCCACCAATAATACGAACTAAAATAGCATTATTTGGCTTTCCTTCAACCTTGAATTTATCTTTTCCGTTTAATCCGTATAAACGAATTTCTTTCGTTTCTTTTTTATCAAAATCTTCATCAAGAATTAAAGTTCGATCTTGTCCTGAATAGATTTTTACATTTGTTTTTCCTTTTGGTAAACGAGTTATTACAAAATCTTCGTCTTCGTCTGTTCCTTTCAGAATGATTAATTTGCGAAGAACTTTATTATATTGTTCAGCAAATTTTTCTAATTTAGATTTTCGGGCAATAAGATTATTGATTACCTCTTGATCATATTCTTGTTTTGTTTCTTCAGGAATTAATTCAAATGATTGTTTGATATAATCATCACTCAAATTATCTTGAATATATTTTGCTTCTTTTTTCCATAAATCAAGATCGGATGATTCTAAAATGGCTAAATCCAACGGATAAGGTTCTCTGTTGAACCATTTTACATTTTTGATATCATCTTTGTAATCTTGCATATGTCTAAGCGGCGGAATTTTCATAATCAAATGAAAGAAAAGTCCGTCATAACGTGGAAATGCTTGGTCTCTATCACGTGGAATTGGTTTGTAAACAGTTTGATTATTTTCTTTGTAAACGCCCCAACGCCATTGATCAGAATGTCGATCCCAATCACCAACTAACATATCAAAAAGTCGAGCACGAATGTAGGCTTGTTTATCTACAACAACATCTTTGTTTTTGTGAATTGCAGCCAACATATCATCTGTACTAACAATATCTTTTGGTTTTCCGAAAACACCATCTTGATATCCAGACATTGGTCGCTCTTCTATCATGTATAATTCATCACCAAAATTCTCATTATATTCTTTCAAGGCTTCTTGTTTCGGAACATAATATAATTTTGGTGTAGAATGCATAATATTGATCGGTTTCATCAAATTAGCAACTGTTAATGGATAATATGGATGATTGGTTGTATAGAAATCCATCAAAAATTTTTCTGTGAACGAATCTTCAAACTCATCTGCAACATATTTATTTTTAAATGCAACTTGCTGAATGAATTGCGTGGCACTTTTCTTCACCGATCGCATATTGTATTCTTCACCTTTCGCATTCACCAATCGTAAACTTTGCGTTTGATGTCCACCGCCCATTCTAACAGGGGTTAAACCTCCATTTAGCTGACTTAAATTAACGGTATTAGCAGTAATTGTTTGACCATATGTTCGACGATAATGGCGACCAAAAAAGAATTTATACGGATCAGATTTACGTGTATCTTCTAATGGATATACACTTGTTTCTTTCGTTTTCGGCATTTTTTTGTCATCATAAACTTGAGCCAAATATTCCTTTTTCTTTTCTGTAATTTGTTTTGCTAATAATAATTCGATTCCACCGTCTTTAAAACCATAGAAATTAGCTTTAGAAGCACCATTATCATACAAATCTAAGACAACAAAACCATTATCTCCGTAAGAAAAATCGTTTTTACCAACCGCTTTTGCCGATTCTTTTTTAGAACCAGAACCACTGATAATTTGTTTGACATTGTTTTGTTGAATGTATTGCAAGTTGTGATCGTGTCCAGAAACAACAATTACATTATTTCTATTTTCGATAAGTGTTGCAATACGAGAAGCCATTTCTCTGTATTTGAAATTGTTAACATCTTGAGGGCTAAGACCTGTTGTACTTCTTAGTAAATTGATGAAAGATCCGATTACTGGTAATGGAACTTTGAAATTATCTCCTAATGGATAAAACTGTTTTTTGAAATCAAATTGTCCACCATGTGTTCCGTTCGAATATAACGGATGATGCATCGTGATAACAGTTGTTCTGTTTTGATATTTGTTCAATTGCGATTCTAGTTCTTCGAAGAAAGCTTCGCGCGATTTGATATCACATTTTTCATTCAGACCAGGATGTTTGTCCCAATCTTGCAAATACCATTCAGAATCTATCGCAATAATTCCGATGCTATCATTTACATTTATTTTATCAATTGGGCATGCATCTTTTGGTAAAAAAGATTTTTTATTACCCAATTGTTTTTTGACTAATTTTTCTTGTTCTTTTAATCCTTTTACACCATTCCTCCAATCATGATTTCCTGGAATAAAAAGAGTTTTTCCTTTAAATTCTTTCGCTAAATCAATCTGAAATTGAAGTTTTTCTCTACTTGTTGTATATTCAGCTTTTGTAGAATCTGTTACAATTCCATTTTCGTAAACATTATCACCTAAAAAGAAAAGGTAAGAAGAAGAGTCAGCTTTCGCTAATTGATTCTTTAAAATTTCTAAATTTTGTTTATTTTTTGGTTGATCTAAATTTCCGGCATCTCCGATTAAATAAATAGATTGAATCTTTTTTCCTTCAACTTCTTGAACTTTTTCAGTCTTAATATTTTTCCCGTATTGAGGATGTTGCGTTGCGCAAGATGTCATATAAAGGCAAGAACCTACTAAAGCCAAAAATGGATAATTCAATTTTTTGTTGTTCAGTGTTGGTAATAATTTCATACATTTAAGCGTTAAAAACTTGTGATGAACCAATTGTTATTAGATATAGAAAACTATGTTTTCAATCTGTTCAAAGATAATCTTTCTTTAGATTTTACGTATCATAATTTTATGCATACTGTAAAAGTTGTAGAAGCCATAAAAACTTTGAGCGCGGAGGAACAAATCTCTACAGATTTACAAGAAAAATTATTAATTGCTGGTTGGTTTCATGATACGGGATATACAAAAACCGTGCAAGGTCATGAAAAAGAAAGTGCAAATATTGCAAAACAGTATTTGAGCGAGCATAATTTCGACGAAAATTACATCAACGAAGTCCAAGATTATATTTTAATCACAACTTTAAATAGTGTTCCGAAAAATATAGGTGAAGCAATTGTAAAAGATGCAGATAACTATCATTTAGGACAAACTGAATATCCTAAAATTTCTGAGTTGTTACGTGATGAAATTGCCAAAATTTGTCACAAAGAATTTTCGGACTACGAATGGCATCTAGAAAATAGAAATTTCTTTCTAAATGTTCATCATTTTTATACAGATGCCGCAAAAAAACATTGGCAAAAAGGAAAAGAAGAAAACTTAATTTATACACAAAACAAAATCAAAGAGATAGAGTTGATTGGTGATATTCCCAATAAGTATGAAATTAAGAAAAAGAAAAACGATAAAATTCAGCAACCAGAACGCGGAGTTGATACACTTTTTCGTGTGACGTTAAACAATCATACGCGTTTAAGTGATATTGCAGATAGTAAAGCCAATATCTTATTGTCTGTAAATGCCATTGTGATTTCGATTGCGCTTTCTACTTTGGTTCCAAAATTAGGAAGTCCAAAGAATGAATATTTACTTTTACCTTCAATTGTAATGCTTTTATCAAGCGTTGTTTCAATTATTTTTGCAATTTTAGCAACTAAACCAAATGTAACGTACGAAAGTTTTAACGAAGAAGATGTAAAAAACAAAAAAGTGAATTTACTTTTCTTCGGAAATTTTTATCAAATGTCGCTTGATGCGTACGAAGAAGCTATGCAAGAATTGATGAAAGACCGCGATTATTTATATAATTCTATGACAAGAGATTTGTATTATTTAGGAAAAGTTTTGGAAAGAAAATATCGTTTGTTAAGCATCACGTACACAATTTTTATGATCGGAACAATTTTATCCGTTCTAACGTTTGCTTACGCGATGATCACGAATGTTGCTTAATTATTTCTTTACTTTTTCGAAATCGAACGCAATTTTACTTGATTCATCATTACTAATCTCAGCTTTTAACTGATTTCCAACTTTCCAATATTTGATAAGTTTAGGAAAATCATTCTCTTGATTTTCTAATGTAAACGAATTTTTATCAGAATTGATCAAATTAAAATCAGTTGTCTCATTTTTAGTTTTGTCCAAGTTAACTTTCAATATCCATTTATCATCAATCTTTGTGATAGTAAGATGTTCCTGCGAAATTGTATCATTATTTTTGATAGTAAAACCACAACCTAAAAAAGTGTTTTTATCAACTTTTTTCCAGTTTTCATACGTTTTTCGATCAGGTTTTTCATTTGTTCTAATCCATTCTCCAACCAAAAAATCAAAACTTGGTTTATCAGCAGAAGTTTTAGTTGATTCGCAAGAATTCAGCGAAAAAATAAATAAAATTAGAAAAGTAAATTGTTTCATATTGGTGTGTTTCAGTTTTATTTCGCGTGCCTATCAACTTCAAAAATTCCAAAAACATTGTTATCTGTATCCAAAAAATAACCTTGCCAACACATTCCAGGAATTGCAAATTTTGGCATAGCTATTATTCCTCCGTTTTCCAGGATTTTTTGAGCAGTTTTATCAAAATTTTCTACTTCCATGGTACATGTAAAAGCATTTGTACCACAATTTAGAGGAGGTGTTTCGGCAGGGCGCTTAAACATTCCTCCCTCCATTCCAGATGTATTGATACGATAATATTCGAGTGGTAAACCTTCTTGTTTTAAAAAACTCCATCCGAAAACATTTTCATAAAATGTCATGCATTTCTGTGGATCATTTGCTTGAATTTCAAAATATACAATGCTATTCATCTGTGGTAAATTTTCTATAATTTAAATTTAGTGAAAATTTATTCAGAAAATCATTATTCAATCAAATATTAGAATAAATCTTTCGAGAATGATTATTTTTATACTTTAAAATAAATAAGATGAAAATTGAATTAAATAGAGTAAATCAGGCTTCTCATTATGAAGCGACAGCGCCAAGTTCTTCGGTAAAAGTAAATATTGATGGACCAGAATCGATTGGAGGAGAAGGAAAAGGAGTTCGCCCGATGGAGTTAGTTTTGATTGCTTTGGGAAGTTGTAGTGTTTTTGATTTGAATGAGATTTTGAAGAAACAACGCCAAGAAATTGAAGATATTAAAGTTGAAGTTGAAGGCCAACGTAGAGATGAAATTCCAAATATTTTCACGAATATTCACATCAAATTTTTCTTAAAAGGAAATATTGATTTAGATAAAGCAAATAAAGCTGCTGAATTAGCGGTTAAGAAGTATTGTAGTGTACATGATATGCTTGCAAATGGCGGGATTGATATCACCTACGAGATAAATGTGAATTAAATTGATAACAAAAAAAAGGTCTTTCGTTCGAAAGACCTTTTTTCAATACATACATTTTCAATTAAGCTTCAACAGTAGTTAAAGCTTCTTGAAAGATATTAATTTGCGATAATACTTTATTTTTTAATTCTTCATTTACAATTTCACTATTTTGGAAATTATCGTTGAAAGATGGGAAAGTCGTGCTTGCTACAATTTCTCCACTTGCAAACATTCCAAAATATTTTGTCGCAACTTCCATTACATTTCCACCTCCGTAAGCACCTGGAGATGTACTTAATAACAATACTTTTTTATCTTTCAAATATGGCATTTCAATACGAGAAACCCAATCCAAAATGTTTTTTAACGCGACAGAAAAGTTTCCATTATGCTCTGCCAAAGAAATTACAACACCTTCTGCATCTTTGATTTTGTTGTAGAAATCTTGTGCTTCTTGTGGAAATCCATTTTCTAATTGACGGTCAATAGAGTAAATAGGCATCTCGAAATCATTGATGTCAACTAAATCGATTTCTGCATTTTCGATTTGATTTAAAGTATAATTTAATAATTCTTTATTGATTGATTTTTTGCTGTTACTACCAGCGAAAGCTAAAATTTTCATATTCTAATTGAGTAATTTTATTTTTGATGAAGCAAAGTTATTGCAAGCAACGATAAATTTTATTGACCTATGTTAGGAAAAGATAAAAACTTATATTTTTTTTCTAAACTCATTTATTTTAGCGAATAATTCAGCATCAAATTCTTCATTTATAATTTTTCCGTTCTGGAAATTATCATTAAACTTTGGTAATGAATAATTTTCGATTAATTCTCCGCCTAATTTCACCAATAATTTAGATCCACTTTCTAACGCATTTTTAGCACCATAACCGCCTGGAGAAGTACTCATGACAAATATTTTCTTTCCTTCCAAAAATTTATGATTGATGCGAGAACACCAATCCATATAACTTTTGAAAACCGCGGTTACATTTGCATTGTGTTCCGCCAAAGAAATCAATAAAACATCTGTATCAATCAAAGTTTGATAAAAACGTTTTATTTCATTAGAAAAGCCTTCTGTTTTTTCAATATCGATGTCAAAAGTTGGAATATTATAATTGTTTAAATCTAAAATTTCAATTTCAAATTCATCTAAAAAGGAAGTGGCATAAGTTACCAATTGTTTGTTGATAGAAGTAGAGCTGTTACTACCAGCAAAAGCTTTAATAATCATAGTTTTTATCTTAAGTTATTGTTTTTTTGTGTGTAATAATTGCGCGTATTCTGTTGGTCGAATTCCCGAAACTTTCTGAAAAATATTACTGAAAGATGACAACGAATTATACCCAACCAACATCGCAATTTCGTACATATTATATTTGTTTTCGGCAATTAATTCCAATGATTTTGTGATACGTAACGCACGTAGAAATCGAACATAATTCATTCCCATATTATCTTTAAATTTTCGGGATAATGTTCGTGTGCTCAAACCAAATTGTTGTGCAACTTCATCTATTGTATAGTTTTTTTCGATATTTTTCATCAGAAATTGAGCAATATCAATCAATTTCTGATCTTTTGGAAATGGATGTTGGATGAAAGCGGGTAATTTATTCGATTCCATTTCGGGTAAAATAGATCGTATGGCTTTTACAAAGTCATATTTTGCAGGATCTTTTTCTGAAATTGATCCACTCCAATTTTTGGTATACAAAATCATTTCCCTTAATAACTCATTCGTGTAATAAATATTTGTAATCGAATAAAAATCGTTTTCTTCTTTTTCGGTCTTAAAATAAAAATTATACAAATCGCCTGTTTTACTATTCGTTAAGATAGAATGTGGCGTATTTGCAGGAATCCACATAAAACATCGCGCAGGCAAATACCAATGTTTGTCGTTTACAAAAACGTGTACAATTCCGCCTTCTGCATATAATAATTGTGCTTTTTTGTGCTCATGTACGCGCGTTCCTATCGTATCTAAATGTGCATGTTGTATGTAAAAATGGACTTTAGATTTGTCAACTTCATTAAAAAAAAACTGATCAAACAACATTGTTTTTATACTTTTATAAAGTGAAATATTTTGCTTTTGCAAATTACTTTATTTTGGCGTAAATGAGCAAATTATTTTCTTTTTTTATCAAGAGGGTAAACATGTTTTCAATGTAACTTTGCATCACTAAAAATCAATAACAGACTTATAAATAATACAAAATGATATTTAAATTCGTTAAATATCAGTTGCTTACATTGTTGTTAATGCTGAGTGGGTTGAGTTATGCTCAAAATGAAATAGACTATAACCAACTGAAATTAAGCAAAGCAATTGAAATTGGACTTCAAAATAATAAAAAATTACAAATTAGCGCTTTAAAAACTAATATTGCTGAATTAAAAGAGAAAGATCTTAAAAACGAAAAATTACCAGATGTAGACTTTCACACTGGTTTTAATGTTTTGAGTAATTTACGCCAATTCGAAGACGGTGTTCTAAAACCTTCTACAAAATATGCTGTTCCTCGTGTGAAATATGATTTTACACTTTCGGCTGAAATTCCAATTTATTTGGGAGGAAAATTAAAAAATGAAGAGAAAAAATCTGAAATAGAAACTAATATTTCGAAACTACAAGTTCGAAAAGATGAGCGAGAATTGAGAATGCAAGTTATCACAGCTTATTTACAAGCGTTGCATTTACAAGAGCAACAAAAGTTGATTTCGGATAAAATGAGAGAAGATTCGGTTGTGATAAAGCAAACAGAATCCTTGAAAAAAAATGGTTTGGTAACGTATAACGAAGTTTTGAGAACTGAACTGCAGTTGTCAAATCATAAAATGTCTTTTACGGAATTGGCAAATGAAATTTCGATTATCGAACATCAAATCAAAACAATTTTGGCTTTACCAGAAAATCAAGAAATGCATATTGATACCAATGATTTGTTTACAAATGAAGAACATTTGGGATTGGTTGATGAAATGATTTTGGAAGCAATGGATCAAAGTGAAAGTTTGAAAATTGCGAAAGATGATTTGAATTTGAAAGAAATTGATAAGAAAATTACCAAAGCCAATACATTACCAAAAATAACTGCTGGTGCGGAATATGGATATAATTATCCAAACTTTATGTTTTTTCCTCCAGAAGAATATTTGTACAGATTTGGTTCTGTTGGGGTAAATGTTTCGATTCCGTTGAGTAATTTTTTCAAGAATAAACAAAAAATGCAAATCGCAGATCGTAACATTTCAATTGCAAAATTAGAAATAGAAGAGAAGGAAGAGCAAATTCGACATGATGTTTTTGCAGCGAATAAACGATTAGAAGAATCGATCGATAAAATAAAAATTGCCGAAGAAGCAATTGGTCAAGCCAAAGAAAATTATCGAATTGTTCGAACAAAATATGTCAACAAATTGAGTTTGATTACAGAACTTATTGATGCGGATAACGCTTATTTAGAGGCTCAATCGAATTTGATTTCATTGCAAATCAATAAACAATTAAAATACTATCAATTACAATACGTTTTAGGAAACTTATAAAAATGGGAAAACAACAGACAAAAGGAGAAAAACGAATGAATAGAACGCTTTCGGCGATTGCTTGGATTTTTATTATCATAGGAATCACTGCAGTGGCTTGGTTTTATTTCTTTTCGAGTTCACATGTCAATACAAATGACGCGCAAGTGCGACAATATATTACACCAGTTTCGAGTAAAGTTTCTGGTTTTATCAAAAAAGTAAATTTTGAAGAAAATCAATTTGTGCACAAAGGTGATACGCTTGTTGTGATTGACAATAGAGAGTTTCAGAATCAGATTGATATTGCCGAAGCAAATTTAGAATCGACTTCGCAATCTGTTTTAACCTACGAAAAAGCGGTAGATACAAAATCAAGTGATGTTAATATTGTTAATGCAAATATAGAAGCTGCTAAAATAGAGGTTTGGAGAACGGAAAAAGATTATAATCGTTTCAAAAATTTAGTACAAGAAGATGCTGCAACTGTGCAACAATTTGAAGAAGTTGAAGCAAAATATAAACAAGCAAAAGCAAGTTTGAGTGCTTTGGAACAACAACGTAATGCAGTAAATGTTAGTGCGTCTGCTGAACAAACAAAAGTTGCGCCTGCAAAAACTCAAATTTTACAACGAAAAGCCCAATTGAATGATGCCAAACTTACTCTCTCATATACCTATGTTGTGGCGCCTTATGATGGTTGGGTTGGAACAAAAAATATTCAAGAAGGTCAGTTAATAAAAGAAGGACAAGCCTTAGTACAAGTGGTTTCGAAAGAGAAATGGATTGTTGCGAATTTTAAAGAAACGCAAATTGGAGAAATCGATTTGGATCAACCTGTTATTATAAAAGCTGATGCTTACAAAAACATTGAGTTTGAAGGAAAAATTGAATCACTTTCGCCAGCTTCTGGGTCTGAGTTTGCTTTGATAAAACCTGATAATGCAACAGGGAACTTCGTGAAAATTGAACAACGTTTTCCTGTAAAAATAATTCTGAAAGAGTCTAAAAATAACGAAAAATTACGTACCGGAATGAATGTAAATGTTTCCGCAGAAAAAGTAAATTAAATAAATGTCACAACAAAATTCAATATTCAATAAATGGGTTCCGCAAAAATTGGTTGTGCCAATTTTTATCCTTGCGCTATTTCCTCACTTGATGATTTTGACGATATTCAACATGAATAGTACGTTTACAGCATCATTTTTGGATTTGGAGGTCGATGATTTGCAGTTCCTTTTTTCGATGGCGTATGCCACTATTGTTTGTGGCTTATTTATTCACGTTCGATTTTTTCACTTTTTCAATATCAGAAGTTATTTGCTAACAATGACCATGCTCAACATTTTGGTATTGTTTGGAATGACATTGACGACAAATACAGAATTGATTTTGATTCTGCGTTTCATTCAAGGACCTTTATCGCTTTTCGAAGGTTGTATTTTGTTACCAATCATTATGTCGAATATTAAAAGTGAACATTCAAAATTGATTGCTTATTCGTTTTTGTACGGCGTAATGTTAACAGGAGATAAATTCACGACTTCTATTGTGAAGTTTGCGATTGAGAATTATAACCACAATATGATGGTGTATACGATTATGAGTTTTCATGTTGTTGCATTAATTATTTATGTATTTTTCTTTAATCACAACAGAATGTTTCCTAAAAAACCATTGTATCAATTAAATTTAGGAGGAATTTTTTTGATGATTATTTCCCTAATTTCTGGTGCATTTTTCTTGATTTACGGAAAAAAATATTATTGGTTCGAATCGCCAATTATTATCATAGCATTTGCATCAACACTCGTTTTTAGTGGTTTATTTTTATTGCATCAAAAAACAGCCAAACGACCTTTGTTCCATTTTGAGATTTTCAAATCAGAACGTGTCATTTTAGGAATATTAATGTTTTTTGTTTTCTATACTCTGCGTGCTGGGATGAGCAATATTTACCAAGTTATGTCGACAGTTTGGAAATGGCAATGGGAATATGTGTTGCAGATTCAATATTTTAATGTGGCAGGTTCTATCATTGGTGTTGTATTTTCATTTTTTATGGTTAAGAATAAAGTTGATTTCAGAAAAATATTTTTTCTTGGATTTGTACTTTTAGCCATGAGCATGTTGTGGTTTAGTTATTTGTTTTATCCAGACACAAAAGTCGAGGCAATAGCGCCAACATTGATGTTAGAAGGAATTGCGCAAGGTGTTACTTTTACGCCATTAGTGTTGTATATTACAGGTTCTGTACATCCTTCTATTACTGGTAGTGCGGCACAAGCAGGTACGGCGATTCGTTTTTGGACTACAACAATTGGTTTTTCGTTAATGCAAAATGCAATTTTATATTTGACGACTAAACATCAATTTTTGATGACCAAAAATTTAGATAAAACGAGTCCTATTTTCCAACAACAATGGAATAATTTGTTCAATAAAAATATTGCGAATCATCTTCCAAACGAAGCAGAAAGTATTACTGCTGCAGCTTTAAAAGCAAAATTGTACAACCAAGCTTTGTTGGTTAGTAATATTGAGATTTTCCGAACATTGTTTGTTGTGGGAATTATTGCTGCAATTTTTGTCATTCTTTATCAACCGATAAAAAATAGACTTTTACATCGTTAAAATAATTTTTATATATTACTTTTAATTTAATTGACGTATTTGATTTAATAGAATCAAGTACGTTTTTTTATGACAAATTTTTAAAAATGAATGTTTTATCTAAATTATCCCGTAAAAAGGAGATGTTTTAAAGTTTTTTAAATTTAAAAATGGCGTAAATGAACAAATTATATTCTCAAATAATCAACTTGTTTTTCTGAGACAGCACTTACTTTTGCCATCAAAATAAATCAAACGAAAAATGATTAATGTTATAGAAAATATTAATTGTATTTTATTGATTTTAAATTTGTTATAGTTTTATAAAAATGAATCATCGTATTTTAACGATTTATTATTCAGAATCACATTTTAGCCTTTTGACTTTTCTCAGGCAGCTTCCTTTTTTTACTTTTTAGGTAAGATAATCACGAAATCAATAAAATATTTTTAATTAGACAAACTTTCGAATGAATGTTTTGAACTTGATTGTAAAATTGAATAAATAACTCAATGCACAATCAACATCCCATTTTCAAGAAATGGATACCAGAAAAATTGGTGCTTCCAATTCTCATTGCCGCGTTGATTCCACATGTGATGATTCTCTCACTTTTCAATATGAATAGTACGTTTACAGCTTCATTTCTAGATGTTGATGTAGACGATTTACAATTCATTTTTTCTTTGGCTTACGCAACAATTGTATGTGGGCTTTTTATTAACGAACGGCTTTTTCAGTTCTTTAATATTCGTTCCTATTTATTGTTTATGACGATTATCAATATTGTATTAATGTTACTGATTTCATTGACAACAAATACGCAATTGATTTATTTGCTTCGTGTGATACAAGGAACAACATCTTATCTCGAAGGTTGTATTATAGTTCCGCTAATTATGTCGCGTATAAAAGGTGAATATGGACGATTATTAGGAAATACGTTTTTGTATGGATTTATGATGACGGCTGATAAATACACAACCTCTATTGTAAAATTTGCCATTGAAAATTATAATTTCAATATGGTGGTTTATACTGTTATCTTTTTTCATGTTTTGTCATTGTTGATTTATGTGTTTCTTTTTAGTCATGGTAGATTATATCCTAAAAAACCTTTGTATCAGTTGAATTTAGCTGGTTATTTTTTGATGATGATGTCATTAATAGCAGGAGCTTTTTTATTGATTTATGGTAAAAGATATTATTGGTTCGAATCGCTTTATATCGTTATTGCATTTGCTGCAATGCTTATTTTTTCGGGTTTATTTATTTTGCAGCAATTAACGTCTAAAAAACCGATTTTCCATTTCGAGATTCTTCGTTCCGAAAGAGTTATTGTAGGGATGTTGTTGTTTTTTACATTTTATATTTTCAAATCGAGCATGAGTAACATTTATCAAGTGATGAATGTTGTTTGGAAATGGCATTGGGAGTTTGTTTTACAAATACAATATTATAATTGCGCCGGAATTTATATCGGAGCATTGTTTGCTTATTACATTATTACACAATTTCAAACGCAATATAAATATGTATTTCTTGGAGGATTTTTCTGTTTAACGTCTGCTATGTTGTGGTTTAGTTACATTTTGGTTCCAGATACTCATCCGAATGCAGTTATTCCGCCATTGTTGATGGAAGGAATGGGACAAGGAATGTTGTTTGCACCAATTTTGCAATATATGGTATGCTCTGTTCATGCTAATTTTTCTATGAATACCATGCAAGCAGCAGTCGCAATGCGTTATTGGTCGTCGACAATTAGTTTTTCGATTATGCAAAATGCAATTCTTTTCTTGACGACTAAACATCAATTTTTGATGACGAAAAAACTAGATATTACCAATACGATTTTTCAAGAACAATGGAATAATTTATTCAATAAACACGATACAACTCATTTAGTAAATGAATCTATCAGCTTGACAGCAACTAATCTAAAATCTCAATTGTATAACCAAGCTTTGTTGATTGCAGATATTCAAATTTTTAGAACTTTATTTTATTTCGGAATTGTAATGATGGTTTTTATTATGATTTATAATCCAATCAAAAACGTTTTACATCTTAGGAAAAAGAGAAAAGAAACTTATTGATTTGCTTTTTTTCTGGTATTGATTTCTGCATTTATTTTCGCTAAACCTGTTATAAGAGGAATAAAAGTTACAGAACATGATAATAAAATAACGAATGTTACATTGATATCATATTTGTTTGTCATTTTCAGAATTAATAGAATGACTGCTATAAGTAATAATGGGATTTGAATGCTAAGATTTAGTTTGTTAACTTTTTTTCTTTTTTCATTTAATTCTTCTAATGATAATTCGCTCAAAGATTTTTCTTTGTTCATTTTAATTGTTTTATTAAAGATAGTAAAATCAAATTAAAAAATAGATTCAAACAAAAAAGCTAACCAATTGGTTAGCTTTTTGCGTTATTTATCTTTGATGATTGGTCTGATTAAACCTTCTTGCGCAACGCTACAAATTAGTTCACCAGAACGATTGAATAAATTTCCTCGTGTAAAACCTCTTGTGTCATTTGCACTTGGAGATTCTACATTAACTAATATCCAATCATGTAAATTTGGCTCTCTGTGAAACCAAATCGAATGATCTAAACTCGCCATTTGTGTATTTCCAAAATGAGCTTTAGAAGCATGTGGTTTTATTGCTGTTGATAACAAATTGTAATCAGAGCTATACGCAATTAATTGCTGAATAATCGGTAAAGGTAAATCCTTTGGAACATCATTAAAAGTTAACCAAACATTACTGAAATTTGGATAATCTTTTTTCTCAAAAGGATTGACAAATTCAACAGGTTTAAAATCTAATGGACGCTCTGCTAACACAAATCGCATAATTGATTTTGGTAAAACCGAACCAAATTGTTCTGCTACATCATTCCAACTCATTAATTCTTCTGGAAGCGTTACAACAGGCATTTCCTCTTGGTGTTCGTAACCTTCTTGCTTCAACTGAAAAGAACAAGCCATTACAAAAATAGGCACACTATCTTGCTTTGCTGTAACAACACGCGTACTAAAACTTCCTCCATCACGAAGATTTGCTACTTCAAAATAGATAGGTTTTTCTAAATGTCCAGGTAAAATAAAGTAGGAGTGAAGGGAATGACAAAAACGATCTGCAGGAACAGTTTGATACGCCGCATGCAAAGCTTGGCTTACAACTTGTCCTCCAAAAACATTTGGACTTCCCATAAAAGAACTTTTCCCTTCGAATAAATTTTCTTCTAGTTTTTTGAGAGAAATTAATTCGATGAGTTCTTGAGTAGTTTTCATTATTAAGTTTAAAATTTCAAATTATTTAATTTCTGCACATTTTGTTCTAATGCACATTTATATTCATTTTTCATTCGATTGATTAATTCTTCGGTAGAAATAATATCATGAATTCCAGAAACTCCGTGTCCAGCAGACCAAATGTCTTTCCATGCTTTATGTCCATCGCCTCCAATTAATTTCGAAAAATCTTCTTCTTTCTTTTCGTCTAAATCAATTCCAGAATGAATAATACTTGGTTTCAAGAAATTTGCATTTACACCAGAAATTCCATCTGTATAAATCACATCTTCGAAAGTAGAATCGACTAACATTGTTTTATAATCTTGATCCGCAGACGCTTCTTTTGTCGCAATAAAACGAGTTCCGATGTATGCAAAATCAGCACCCATATTTTCTGCTGCTAAGATATCATTTCCGTTGTTCATCGCTCCTGCTAAAATTAAACAACCATCATAAAAAGTACGAATGTCATCAATCAAAGCAAAAGGATTAGCCGTACCAGCATGTCCACCAGCACCAGAAGCTACAGCAATAATTCCATCTACACCAGCTTCGGCAGCTTTTTCTGCATGACGTTTTTTGATCACATCATGAAAAACCAAACCTCCATAACTGTGAACTGCATCTACAACTTGTTTTACAGCACCAAGTGACGTAATAATAAGCGGTACTTTATATTTTGCACATAAAGCTAAATCACCTTCGAGACGAGGGTTTGTTTTGTTAACGATTAAATTCACTCCAAATGGAGCCGCTTTTTTACCTGTTTCTTCTTCAAATTGTTTTAATTGAGAAGTGATATCAATTAACATTTGTTCGAAATCTTCGGAAGTTCTTCCATTCAAAGAAGGAAAAGTTCCGCAAACACCATTTTTACAAGCTTCTACAACTAATTCAGTTCGAGAAACAAGAAACATAGGAGAAGTGATTAAAGGTAAATCTAAACTATTTTTAAATTCTTGTAGGGTCATACTAAAATTTTTTTTTGATGTGGTATAGGATGCAATATAAGGATAATTTAGAATGAAAATCTAGAAGTTTTTAATAGAAAAAATGAATTTAACGTTCTTTTATAGAAAATATTTACCGACAAATTTTAACGGTTTACCGATTAAATTTAGAAATGAATAATTGAAATTTTAGTTTTGACAAAACACTATATATGAAACTAAATAACAAATTTCTAATTAGGTTCTTGTTTGCGATTTTTTTGTTTGTAAGTTATAATGCTCTCGCACAAACAAATATAGTTATCAATTACTATACAGGAACCCAGCAACAATATGCTGTTGAAGATTCTGGAAAATTATTTTTTTCAAATGATAATTTAATCATTAAAACATCACTTGAAAGTACTGAAATTAATATTCCAGTTTCAATTATTTCTAAGATTACGTTTAAAAATTCTCTAGCAGTAGAAGATATTAAGCAGAATAGAGAACAAATCATCATTTATCCAAATCCTGCAACTAATTATTTTAAAATTTCTTCTAAAGAAGCAAAATCTACGTTAAATATTTATAATTCAGCGGGACAATTAGTCTTATCTAAAGTCTACAAAAAAGATGAAGAAATAAATGTATCAAATTTATTACCTGGGATTTATTTTGTAAAAGTGAATGGTTCAACTTTAAAATTAATAAAGAAATGAGAAGTTTTTTACTGATTTTTATTCTTGCTTTGATTCCATTTGGAGTAAAAGCTCAGCATAATATTAATGTTCATTATGCAGGAAACACAATCTACAAATCCGAAATTACTAAAGTTGATAGTATCAAGTTAACGAATCAATTTGTTAATATTAAAGAATCTTCAATTGTGTCAACTTTTGAAATTCAGAAATCATTTATTGATAGTATTTCCTTTGATACTAATCCTATAAATGAAAGAGAAATTTTTGTGATTTATAATGGATTAGAAAACGCAACAATTATTAATCCGTATAATGATAAAGGCGTTGTGATTTCTGTAAATGGAGGAATAGTTTCGGCAACTTCTACTGCAGGAATTACAAACTTGGTTTATAATTTAATCGGAACATCATCAAATGGTTCTTTTTCGCTTAATACTGATTTGTCTTCAAAATTAGTATTTAATAATTTGAATTTAACAAATCCAAACGGAGCCGCAGTCTCGATTAGTGGAAAGAAAACAACAACTATTGATGTAAAACAAAATTCTAAAAATACTTTAATAGATGGAACTAGTGGAAGTAATTCTGGTGTAGTGACAAGTAATGGAGCGCTTATTTTTGAAAATACAGGAAATTTAACAATCAAAGGATATAAAAAGCATGGAATAAATTCGAGTTCTTTGATTACTGTAAATAATGGAAATATTGTTGTTGAAACTGCTGTTAGCGATGGATTACATTCAGAAGGTTTTACAATGATTAATGGAAATCTGAAAGTAAATTCTTTAAGCGACGGAATTGATGCAGGCGATGGGAAAATAACTATTTCTAATGGAAATATTGATATTGTTTCGACTTCAGATGATGTAAAAGCAATAAAAAATGGTGCAGCAGATGTTGATATTTCAGGAGGTACAATTGTTTTAACAATTTCAGGTGCTGCTTCAAAAGGTATAAAATCGAATCAAAATATTAATATATCAGATGCAAATATTACAGCATCTATAAGTAGTAAAGTAATTCTTGAAGCAATTGGAAGTGGATATGATCCATCGTATGGAACAGTATTAAAGTCGGACAAAAATATTACAATTAATTCAGGAACGTATGATTTTACGTTAACCTCTGCTTCTCAAGGAGGAAAAGGAATTTCTGCTGATGGAGAAATTATTATTAATGGAGGTACAATAAATATTAAAACTGCTGCGACTGGTGCCGTTTATGTAAATGAAAGCGGAATAAAAGATTCTTATGCTTCTACTGCTATAACAGCTGATACTAATATTTATCTTAACGGAGGAAATATTACAACTACAAGTTCTGGTAATGGAGGAAAAGGGATTTCGGCTGATGGTAATATTACAATAGGAGAGCTAAATAAAGATAATTCTTTGTTAAATCTAAATATTACAACATCTGGAGAAAGATTTCTTGTATCAGGATCTGGTAATAATGCAGATTACGCAAATCCTAAAGCTGTAAAAGCAGATGGTAATTTAACTGTTAATAGTGGAACGATAACAATAAAAGGAACACAAAATGCAGACGGAGGAGAAGGTTTGGAAAGTAAAGCAATTCTTACAATTAATGATGGAATAATTAATATTGAAACCTATGATGATGCAATTAATGCAGCTACTGCTATAATAATTAATGGAGGAAATACATGGGTGAAAGCAAGAGGAAATGATGGGATTGATAGTAATGGAACGCTTACTATAAATGGAGGGTTTACAGTTTCAAACGGAGCCAGATCACCAGAAGAAGGTTTTGATTGTGATAATAATACATTCAAAATAACTGGAGGTACAATAATAGGTACGGGTGGAGCAACGAGTAATCCTACAACGAATGTAAGTACGCAACGGTCAATAAAAATCACAACAACTTTTACCAATAATACATCAACAATCATTAATCTAAAAAGTTCTACTGGAACACGAATCTTAACATATAGAATTCCTGCTTTTTCTTCTAATGGAAATGGTAATTCAGTTACTATTTTAATCACAGATCCTTTGATTATAAACGGAAGTTACACAATTAGTAAAGGGGCTTCAGTTTCTGGAGGAACAGAATCTCCAAGTGGGTATATTGTGGGAGGAACAGTGACTGAAGGAAGCACAACAAAATCATTTACGGTTAGTACTATGTTGACAACTGTTTCGTTGTAAAACGATTTAAATGAAATATACTGATATAGAAAAAAGATCAAAATTTTATTTTGATCTTTTTTTATTGATTAATTTTAAATTACATCACAATTTCTAAATGTAGAAGCAAAACCTTTGCTGTATCTTTGCAATTGTAAATAGAGAATAAATTGGAATTAAAAGAGCATTTAAGGCGTAATATCAAATTAGCATTTCCTGTAATGATTACTCAAATGGGGCAAATTTCTGTCAACATTATTGATAACATTATGGTTGGTGGTTTAGGTGGAAAATATGATAATATAGAAGATGAGGTTTTGGGTAAAACAGCTCTAGCAGCAGCTTCTTTAGGAAATTCATTGTTTTTTGCAGTTTTAGTATTTGCTTTCGGATTTAGTTTTGCGTTGTCACCATTGATTGCAGCAGAAGATTCGAAAGGTGATAAAAAAATGGCTGCAAATTATTTTTCGCACAGTTTGGTCTTAAATATTACGTTATCAATCGGTTTATTCTTATTGATTACATTCCTAAAACCGCTGATGTTCTACATGGGACAACCCGCTGATGTAGTAGAAAAATGTATTCCATATCTTACGATTATGACATTTTCGATGATACCGTTGATGATTTTTCAAACGTTTCGTCAATTATCAGAAGGTTTATCTTTAACGATTCCTGTTACAATTGCAACTGTATTGAGTAACGTGATTAATATTACGTTAAATTATGGTTGGATTTATGGAAACTGGGGATTCCCACGTTTAGAAGTCGCTGGTGCAGCTTGGGGAACATTCGTTGCGCGTTTGGTAATGATGATTTTCTTAATTCTTGTTTTATTTAATTTTAAGAAAACGAAATCTGTATTACAAGAAGTTCAATTTAAGGCAAGTAATTTTCAGAAAGCTATTTTCAGAAAAATTGCTGGAATTGGAATTCCAACCGCGTTAACTTCTTTCTTCGAAATGAGTGCATTCTCTTTGGCAGCCTTTGTTTGCGGTTATACATTTACAAATTCTATTGCAGATCAAGAATTAGCTAAAGTAAATTTAGCAGCGCATCAAATTGCGATAAATTTAGCTTCCACAACTTTTATGATGTGTACAGGAATTGGAGTTGCAGCAACGGTTCGTATCGGAAATCAATTAGGTTTAAAAGATTACAAAACCTTACGAGAAGCAGGTTGGTCTTGTATTTTAATGGTATTATCATTTATGATTTTGTGCGGAATTTTATTCATTATTTTCCGTTATCAATTACCAACAATTTATTTAGACAATCCAGACGTTATCAATTTAGCTGCATCATTATTAATTATTGCCTCGCTTTTCCAAATGTCAGATGGCGTTCAATTGGTATTATTAGGTGCTTTGAGAGGAATGACCGATGTTAAAATTCCTTCTATTCTAACGTTTATATCATATTGGTTAATCGCAATTCCGATTGGTGTAGTATTAGCAATTGTTTTCGAAATGCGTGCGTTTGGAATGTGGATTGGTTTAGGAACTGGATTAACAGCTTCGGCAGTGTTTTTGATGATTCGTTACAATCGTCAAACGAAGAAAATGATTAGGGAAAATCCTAATACAGAAATAATTTTAGAAGATAAATTAAAAAACATATAAAATGGAATTACCAAAATTTTTATTGGCTGATAACTCTACAATGCCAGACAAAATCTTTATTTTACATACAGATTATCCTCGTTTTTTATTAGACGTAGAAACTGACGATATCGAGTGGTTTGAAGATATTTCTGAAGAAGAAGATAACGAAGAATTTAATACTGAAATTGCTAATTTAATCGAAGACGCTTTAGATTTTTATGATCAAGAAATGTCTTTGTTAGATGACGAAGAATAAGTCTTAAATTAATAAAATTTCCATGTTTTTATTGGTGTAAGATTTACACTAAAATAATTTTATATGCTTGCATTATAATTTTTTTATTAGTATTTTGCAACTAAGAAAATTATTCAAAACCATGGAAATAAAAAGATTATTTGATTTTCCACAAAATCAATTAGAAAATAATCCTCGAGAAGATGCATTGGTGTCTAAGGTGAACGGAACTTGGGTGAAAACATCTACGCAAGAATACGTTGCCAAAGCAAATGCATTTAGTCGAGGATTATTACAATTAGGAATCAAGCCACAAGATAAAATTGCAATAGTCACTTCAACTAATCGTACCGAATGGAACATCTGTGATATCGGTATTCAGCAAGTTGGAGCGATTTCCGTTCCATTATATCCAACACTTTCCGAAGACGATTTTGATTATATCTTAAACAATGCTGAATGTAAATTTATCATTGTTTCTGATAAAGGTTTATATGATACGGTTGCAGCCGTAAAAGATAAAGTGTCAACATTGGTTGGTATTTATAGTTTTGATGAAATTGCTGGAGTTCCAAATTATAAAGAAATTTTAGATTTGGGTGAAGATAATTCAACGCAACATGAAGTGGATAGTATCAAAGAGATGATAAAACCATCTGATATGGCGACTTTGATTTATACTTCTGGAACAACAGGTCGTCCGAAAGGTGTTGTATTAACGCACGAAAATATCGTTTCTGATGTTTTAATGTCCGTTGATCGCATTCCAGATTTTCCAAATCATGCGATTGCATTGAGTTTTCTTCCGATTAATCACGTTTTCGAACGTATGTTGATTTATTTGTATCAACATTTGAGTATAGGAATTTGGTATGCAGAAAGCATTGATAAATTAGGAGATAATATGAAAGAGGTGAAACCGCATGTAATGACGGTTGTACCACGATTAGTAGAAAAAGTTTACGATAAAATTTACAATACAGGTGCTTCTGCAGGAGGTCTTAAAACGAAAATTTTTATGTGGGCTTTAAGCCTTGTTGAAGATTACGATCCTTACAATCCAAAAGGTGGATTATTTGGTTTGAAACATTCAATTGCGAAAAGTTTGGTTTTCAGTAAATGGAAAGAAGGAGTTGGTGGTAATTTAGTATGTATGGTTTCGGGATCTGCGCCTTTAGCAGCACGTTTGAATCATATTTTCTGGGGTGCTGGAATTCCTATTTTAGAAGGTTATGGTTTGACGGAAACATCTCCTGTAATTTCGGTGAATTGTATGAAGAAGGATGGTTTCGGAATTGGAACTGTTGGTGCTCCTTTAAAAGGAATCGAGGTTAAAATTGCAGAAGACGGAGAGATTTTAGTTAAAGGTCCTAATGTGACACAAGGTTACTACAAAGATCCTGAGAAAACTGCTGAAGCATTCACGCCAGATGGTTATTTTAAAACGGGTGATATTGGAGTTCTTGAAAGAGGTTTACTTAAAATTACTGATCGTAAAAAAGAGATGTTCAAAACTTCTGGAGGTAAATATATTGCGCCGCAAATCATCGAAAATAAATTCAAACAATCTCGTTTTATCGAGCAAGTAATGGTTGTTGGAGAAGGAGAGAAGATGCCTTGTGCGATTATTCAACCTAATTTCCAAGTGTTGAAAGATTATTTACGTATCAAAGGAATTGCTGAACCTGCAACGAATGCAGATTTGATTAAAGAACCAGCAATTTTAGATATTATTGGTCGTGAAATTGAAAAAATGAATCAAGGTTTAGGCCATTGGGAACAAATCAAAAAGTTCGAATTAACGCCTGATGAATGGACAATTGATGATGGATTATTAACGCCAACATTAAAATTGAAACGTAAAAATGTGCTAGCTAAATATCAAGATTTATACAATAAATTATACGATAAAAAGTAAATAAAAAAGAAATTAAAAAATCCCTTCAAAATGCTTTGAAGGGATTTTTTAATTCTATAATAATCAAGTTTTAATCTCGTCGTCCGCCCATTGCCATCATGACAAAATAAAGTAGTTGAGCTAAAGAACCAATCGCTGCGACTACATAAGTTCTTGCAGCCCATTTTAATGAATCTTTTGCACCTTCATATTCGTTTGGCATCACCATGTTGTTTCCTTTTAACCAAGCTAATGCACGGTTTGAAGCATCGTATTCTACTGGTAAAGTAACAAAAGCAAAAACAGTTGTTACCGCAAATAAGAAAATACCAATCCACAGCAAAGTTGCATTTTTAGATGAAGCCATCACGACTAATCCTAACATCAAAATCCATTGATTTAAGCGCGATGCAACGTTTACCATCGGAACCATTTTCGAGCGTAATTGCAACATATTATAACCAACCGCATGTTGTACTGCATGACCGCATTCGTGCGCTGCAACAGCCGCTGCTGCTGCATTTCTTTCGTGGTAAACAACTTCTGATAAGTTTACCGTTTTATCAGCAGGATTGTAATGATCCGTCAATTGTCCAGGAGTAGAGATAACACGTACATCGTGAATGTTATTGTCAGAAAGCATTTTTTCTGCAATCTCTTTTCCTGACATTCCATTTGCCAAATGTACTTTCGAATAATACTTAAATTTACTTTGAAGTCGGTTGCTAACAAACCAACTAATCAACATAAACAGTCCAATAATAATGTAATAACCTGTCATCTATTTCTATTTTATTTTTTAATCAATTTTAATATTCATTCAAAATTCAAAAAGTATTCCAATAAGTGAATAGAGACAAAAATAGCAGAAAAGTTGGTTTTTTGGCAGAGTTCTGTATTAAATCATATAAAAAATAAACAAAAGCTGACATTTTGCTCAAAAATTTTTGAATTGAAATTACAAAACTTATTACCTTTGCCAGCTATGAGTATTCGCATAAAAGAAGTACAATCAAAACATGATTTGGAAGCATTTATTAAGTTTCCGATGAATTTGTATAAGGATAATCAATATTACGTTCCGCCCTTTATTAATGAGGAGAAGGAAACACTAGATGTTTCTAAAAATCCTGTTTTTAAAGATGCAGAAGCGCGTTATTTTCTTGCCGAAAAAGAAGGGAAGATTGTGGGGCGTGTTGCGGCAATTATCAATTGGCAAGAAGTCAATAATCAACAAAAACGTAAAATGCGTTTCGGTTGGTTTGATATGATTGATGATATCGACGTCACAAAAGCACTTTTAGCAAAAGTAGCGGAAATAGGTAAAGAAAATCAATTAGAATATATAGAAGGCCCAGTTGGTTTTTCGAATTTGGAAAAGGCAGGTTTGCTAACTTTTGGATTTGATAAATTGGCTACAATGGTTGGTTTATATAATTTTCCGTACTATGCGCAACACTTAGAATCGTTAGGTTTTGAAACGGCGAATGAGTGGGTGGAATATGAATTGCCTGCACCAACAGAATTACCAGAAAAAGTTATCAAATTCAATAAAATTATTCGAGAACGTTACAAATTACGAGAATTGAAGTTTACAAAAACTTCAGAGATTATTCCGTATGTTGACGAGATGTTCGATTTGTTAGATAAAACTTACAGCGAATTGGCTACTTATGTACCAATTGCGGATTATCAAATTGAATATTACAAAAAGAAATATATTCCGTTTATTAATCCAGATTTTGTAAACTGTATTGTTGATGAAGACGGAAAAATGGTTTCGTTTGCTATTACGATGCCTTCTTACTCGAAAGCGATGCAAAAAGCGAAAGGTAAAATTTTTCCTTTTGGTTGGTGGCATTTGATGAGAGCAAGTAAAAATAATGATTCTGCTCAATTTTATTTGATTGGAATTGATCCGAAATTTCAAGGAAAAGGTGTTACAGCATTGATTTTTAATGCAATGTTTGATACGTTTAGAAACAACGGGATCAAATTTTTGGAAACAAATCCTGAACTAGCGGACAACGAAAGTATTCAAGTTTTGTGGAAAGCTTATGATCCTGTAAACCACAAACGTCGTAAAACTTTCAAGAAATCAATTCAGTAAAATATAAATAATAATGTTATATATTTTGAATTAAAATTTGTCAATTCGAGTGATTTTTAGAAAGATTATTTCTAAAAATTGTATCGAGAAGTAAGATGAATTATATCTTCTAAAACCTTATTCTCGATACAAAATTCTAAACGAATTTCACTCGAATTGACGGTTTTATTTACTTGATAATCAAAATTTATAACATAGAACTTATAAACGTATAACGTAAAAAATATGTTTGATATTCATCAATTAGAGAAAGAATATTCAACTTTCAGACAAGAAGGTTTTGATTCGAAATGGTTAAATTTTGAAGCTTTAAATCACTATTTTTCATTAAAATCAATTCAAAAAGAACAAATTGGAACATCTTTTTTAGGAAACGAAATTTATAAATTAAGTTTCGGAACTGGAGAAAAACGTTTATTGATTTGGTCTCAAATGCACGGAAACGAATCTTCTGGAACGCGTGCAATGTTTGATGTAATTAATTTTTTTGAACAAAAATCTGAATTAGCTCAAACCATTTTATCTCAATTGACGATTGATTTTATTCCGATGCTAAATCCTGATGGTGCAAATGTTAATACACGTAGAAATGCGGTTGGAATTGATATTAACCGTGATTTTTTAGCAAAAGAATCAACAGAAATTCACGTTTTGTTGAATCAAGTAGAGAAAGGAAATTATCAAACCTTATTCAATTTACACGATCAACGTACGATTTTCAATGTTGGGCAATCAGCAAAACCTGCAACGCTTTCTTTTTTGGCGCCTTCTTATAATGTTGAAGAAGATGTAAACGAAGTTCGCGAAAAAACGATGGGAATTATTCAAGCAATGAATACTGAATTACAAAAAGTAATTTCTGGTCATGTAGGTCGTTATACATCAGAGTTTTATCCGATGTCAACCGGAGATAATTTCACAAAAATGGGTTATCCTTGTGTATTATTTGAAGCGGGACATTTTCCGAATGATTATCAACGTAATACAACAAGAAAATACAATGCATTGGCTATTTTAGCTGGATTGAATGCTTTAGCTACGCAAGAAAATTTTTCGTTTGATGAATATTTATCGATTCCTCAAAATGGACAAAAATATTTGGATATTGTGATTCATAATGTTCAAATCCAAAATAGAGAAAATTCTTCTGTTGTTGATTTGGGAATTTATTTTGAAGATGAATACAACGAAGAAAATAATTCGGTAGTGCAAATCGCGAAAATTATTGAAATTGGTGATTTACGAAAATTTATTGGTCATCTCGAAATTGATGCTGAAAAACAAGTTTATAAAGGAACAACTAAAAATTATCCTTTATTGAATCAATTAGCGACTTTCGAAATTGGCTCAATTAAAGTTGAAAATGGTCAAATCATTTCATAATTATTTATACATTTAACCTATAAACTAAAAATACAATGAAAAAAATATTGGCAATTGCACTTGTGGCAATGTTGGGATTTTCTACACAAACTTTTGCTCAAAATAAAGTGTTGAATCGTACGATTACAGCTGAAAATGGGAAGAAAATGTTGACAGGAGAATTCACTAGAAAAGCGTTGGAAGAAGATGATTTTAAGGAATGGTATCACCACGAATATGACACATACGAAGTTGAAAAAAGTAAATTGAAAGGTTTAAAAGATTTACGCAATTATCGTTTGGAAGTTTTTGTAGGAACTTGGTGTCCAGATTCTCGTCGTGAATTGCCGCGTTTGTACAAAATTTTAGATGATATTAAATTTCCTCAAAATCGTTTGAAAGTGATTGGTGTAAACCGTCAAAAGAAAAGTTTCAACGGAGAAGAAATCAATAAAAATGTGACGCACGTTCCGACAATTATCGTATATAATAATAAAAAAGAAGAAGTTGGTAGAATTGTAGAATCTCCAGTTTCGGGCTATTTAGAAGAAGATTTGGCACAGATTGTGAATGGTACGCCATTGACTCCAAATTATGCAAATGAATAATTTAAAGAAAATAATTCTTGTCGTTGTAGCCTTCATTTTTGGTGTGATGATAACGTATTTCATCATGGACAAATTCAAATCTGAAAGTTATACCGAACAATCTCATGTAATTGCGTATCAAATCGAACGAATGAATAAAATGATTGTTGCAGAACAAACATATTCAGATTTATACAATCACACGTCAAAGAAATCGTTGCCAGGTTTAACTGATATTTTTTCTGCGGATAAAAAGGTGACACTTTTGGTGAAAGCCAAAGCACAAGCAACGTATGATTTGAAAAAAATGGATATTGAATTGGATTCGGTGAACAAAAAAATTATCATCAAATCTATTCCTCCAGTTGAAATCCAAGTGTATCCAGATGTTAGTTTTTATGATATGGATCAAAGTGTTTTTAATAAATTTAGTAAAGATGATTTGAACGGAATTAAGAAACGTGCTGTGGAGCATGTAGAAAAAACCGTTGATCAAACCAAACTAAAACAAGAAGCACATCAACAATTAATTCAAAATCTTGGCGATTTGTATTTCCTTGCCAAAACCTACGGTTGGAAGATAGAGGATAAAACGAGTTACGCCAACGAATTGAATAAATTATACGATTAATAAATAATTAAAAACCTGTTCCGATAGAATAGGTTTTTTTTCGCTGAATAAAGAAATGAAGTGTTTCTTTCTTTAGAATTAAAATTGAAAATAGTATTTTCGCTTAATATTAAAAATAAAAATGAATTGGCGTAGATTTTTACTTCCATTTTCTGGTTTATATTGGATTGGAACTTCGGTTCGAAATCTGTTTTACAATATAGGAATGATGCGTTCATCATCATTCAAAATTCCAATTATTAATGTTGGAAACCTGTCTGTTGGCGGAACGGGAAAGTCACCTCATATTATGTATTTAATTGATTTGTTGAAAGACGAAAAATTAATTGCAACATTGAGTAGAGGATATGGACGAAAAACAAAAGGTTTTTTGATTGCAAACTATTCATCCAAAGTTTATGATATTGGAGATGAACCAATGCAGTTTTTTCAACGTTTCAAGAACAGAATTTTGATTGCAGTTTGCGAAGACAGAGCTTTTGGAGCTCAAAAATTAATTGATCATTACAATGCAGAAGCAATTTTGTTAGATGATGCGTATCAACATCGTGGAATAAAAGCTGGTTTCAATATTTTGTTAACAGATTACAATAATCCATATTACAAAGATTTTTTATTGCCAGCAGGTGATTTGAGAGAGAGTAGAAGTGGAGTTCGTCGTGCAGATATTATTATTGTAACAAAATGTCCAGACAGAATTTCGGAGGAAAAGCACAAAGAAATTTCGAAAAAGATTAAGTTAAGATCTCATCAGCAATTATTTTTCTCGAAAATTGTTTATGACAACAAATTGATTGGAAAATTGGATAATGTTGAAAAATCAACTTGGAAAAATCTGAATGTTATTTTGGTTACAGGAATTGCTAAAACAGATGGTTTGGTAAAATTTGCGGAAGAAAATTTTGCAAATGTCTTGCATTTAGAATATCCAGATCATCATAATTTTAGTCAATCAGAAATTGAGTATATTTACAAACGATACGAAGATACGGAAGGTAGAAAGCGTTTTGATAAAATTATCATGACAACAGAGAAAGATTATATGCGTTTGATGGAAGAATCCATGATAAAAGACGATTTATACTACATTCCGATTAGTATCGATATTAACGATAAAGAAAAATTTAATCAAACTATTTTAGAGTATGTTGGACAGAATTAATGAGGCTGTAAAGTACATCAATAATTTATTGCCAGATCAACCAGAATTTGTAATTGTGTTAGGGTCTGGATTAGGAAAATTAGAAGACGAAGTAGAAAATAAAGTTGTTATTAGCTACAAAGATATACCAAACTTTCCTCAAGTAACAGTAGAAGGGCACAAAGGTCATTTAGTATACGGAACTATTTTAGGTAAAAAAGTTTTGATGATGGCTGGTCGTTTTCATTATTACGAAGGATATTCGATGGAAGAAGTAACGTTCCCAATGCGTGTTTTCAATGGATTAGGAATTAAGAAAGTTGTTTTATCGAATGCTTCTGGAGGTGTTAACCCAAGTTTTAGTGTAGGAGATATTTGTTTGGTAAAAGATCATATCAATATGATGCCAGAACATCCTTTACGTGGAAAAAATATCGACGAATTAGGACCTCGTTTTGTGGATATGTCAAAAGCATATGACAGAGAGATGTTGAATGAAGCGGCAGAATTTGCAAAAGCAAATGATATTTTGGTTCATCAAGGAGTTTATGTAGGATTACAAGGACCAACTTTCGAAACGCCATCTGAATACGGATTGGTTCGTTTTATTGGTGGAGATTGTGTTGGTATGAGTACAGTTCCTGAAGTTATTGTTGCTCGTCACATGGATATGCGCGTTTTCTGTTTATCTATTATTACAGATTTAGGAGGACCAGAAATTTCATTTGATGTTTCGCACGAAGATGTATTAAATGCAGCAAACACAGCAATGCCAAATGTAATTCGCGTGGTAAAAAGCGTAATCGAAAATTGTTAATTTTTGATTTGATGATAAAAGAAAAAACCAACTGAAAAGTTGGTTTTTTTTATTTTAAAGTTTTCAGGAAAAAGCTGTATCGGTTGAATACTAAGCTTTTATAAAGATTATCAAAAAAGTCAGGTAACGATTTGGTAACGGTGCTTACTGCTTTGCTTTTCAACGTTTTTCCGTTAGCTCAAGGCAAATATACAAAAATAGAAGGATAGGAAAATTAAAACCTATCCTTTATTTATCACTCTTAAATATTTTTGATTCTTATGAATACCTACTAGAATAAAACATTAATTTCCTGATATCCCATTAACAAAAGTGTCTACGAATCCTATGATTTTATTTAGAATACGATCTCCGATTTCCTTAGATTTTAATACACTCGGTCTTCCCTCTTTTCGTAAATCTAAAATTTCTTTTCGCAAAGGTTCACGTTCTGTAAACAAATAGTTCTCTATAAGTCTTTCTGTTTTTTCTTCAGAAAGATTTTCCGTCTTGACTAACTCCTTGAGTGCTTTTTCTTGCTCTACAGTCCAGAATTTTTCGAACTCTTCAGGAATGGTATCCGTATCTTCAATATGGGGTAAACTTTCTTGAATAAATTTCTCAATCAATTCCCTTTTACTTCTTAATGATACTTCGGTGTTCAGTAAATTGAAAATATCTTTTTCGATACTTTCTTTGTCTTTTACACTATGTTTCGAATTGAATTTAATCAATAACTGAAGTATGTAAGTTACATTGATTGTATCACGTCTAATCAATTCCAGTTCAAAATCTATATCATTGAGAATAGACGCTTTTTTAGACGGGTCAGCAGGATCAAGTCTTTCCTTTAAATCCAAATATTTACTGGTGTAATCTGCAAAAAGCTGTTCTTCCATCTGTAAATCATCCCAAGTAAATTCTGTATAATGACTCATTTTCTTGTGCAAACGCATCATGGCGCGGAAAGCCAAAATAAATTGTAGCTGATCTTCTTCCGAATATAAGCCATCAACAGACACTACTTCTGGAACAATTTCTAATAATTTCTGTGTGGCTTCGTTGAACTTTTCTACATACGCTTCGTAGGGTTCAACTATGATTTCGTCAATTGCTTCTTTATTGCTGAATAAAGCGATTGCTTCGTCTGTCTTGTCTTTAAGGTTTCGGAAACATACAATATTTCCCTGTGTTTTATTCTTATCCAGAATACGATTGGTACGGCTAAAAGCTTGTATCAATCCATGATATTTCAGATTTTTATCAACGTATAATGTGTTTAAATATTTACTATCGAATCCTGTCAAAAACATATTGGCAACCAACAAAATATCTGTCTCATTTTGTTTTGACTTCTTTGCTACTGCATTGTAATAGTTGTAAAATCCTTCGGTATCTTTTACGTTCTGTTTCTCTCCAAATAATTCATTAAAGTCTTGCACATACGTTTCTAATAATTCTCTACGATGAGGTTTGTAGCCGTAAACTGCTTGTGGTTCAGCAACCATTCCTAATTGGGAATAAACAGCATCTTCCATTTCCTCTTCATTCTGAGCAAAGCTAAAAATGGTAGCTATTTTTAAATCGTGCTGTCCCTCTTGTTTTTTACGCTTGAAAATTTCATAGTATTGAATGACCGAATCAATATCCTGTACACACATCATTGCACAAAATTTCCTGTTTTGCGTTTTCTGATCGTGGTATTGAATGATGTAATCTATAATGGCTTCCTTTCGTTCAGGAGCTTCAAAAACTTCAGTTTCATTGATTTGCTCTACTTTTAAATCAATGATATGTTCTTTCTGTTTGAAAGTCTGAATGTATTCTACAGAAAATTTCAGTACATTCTCATCACGTATGGCATCTGTAATTACATATTTATGCAGGCATTTTCCAAACAAGCTTGCAGTTGTTTTTTCTCCATCTGCATTCTCTGCCAAAATAGGAGTACCTGTAAAGCCAAATAATTGAATATTGGTAAAATAATTGACGATGTTTTTGTGGGTATCACCAAATTGCGAGCGGTGACATTCATCAAAGATAAAAACCATCCTTTCGTGCTGAATGGATTTCATTTTTGATAAGTTTCTACCTGAAATTGCATTATTTAGCTTTTGAATGGTGGTAACGATGATGCGAACATTCGGGTCGTTTAATTTACGAATAAGGTCATCCGTATTAGTAGCAGAACTTACCGAGCCCTTACTAAATTTATCATACTCTTGGTTGGTTTGATAATCCAAATCTTTTCTATCTACCACAAAAACCACTTTTTTGATAGCTGGAATTTTGGATAGAATCTGACTGGCTTTGAAGCTGGTTAAGGTTTTTCCACTTCCAGTTGTATGCCAGATGTAACCATTTTTTTCGATGTTATAGCCATTCAGAATTTCGTTTTCTTTTACCTTTTTGATAATACTTTCTACCGCATAATACTGATATGGACGAAGTACCATCAGACGTTTATCAGTTTCATTCAGAACGATATACTTACAGATCATTTTACTGATATGACAAGGTTCTAAAAAAGAATCGGTAAAGCCGTTTAAAATATTATTTAATGGATTATTTTGTTCGTCTGTCCAATGAAACGTCTGAAGATATTCCTGCTTATGTGTTCCAAAATTACTGAAATATTTGGTATTTACACCGTTACTTATAACGAATAATTGTACAAAATGAAACAAACCCTTTCCAGCACCAAAGCTATGTTTTTGATAACGGTTGATTTGGTTGAATGCTTCTTTCATTTCCAAACCTCTTCGTTTCAGCTCGATTTGCACTAAAGGCAATCCATTCACCAGTAAGGTAACATCATAACGATTTTCATATTTCCCTTCTTGTGTAATTTGATTGGTTACCTGATATTCGTTCTGACACCAATGTTCTACATTGAGAAATTCAAAATACAGGTTATCACCATTATCCCGAATAATGTGATGTTTTTTTTCACGCAATACTTTGGCTTTTTCGAATACAGAACCTTTATTAAGTATATTCAATACTTTTTCAAATTCACTATCGCTAAATTGTATATGATTATGCTTTTCTAATTGTATTTTCAGGTTTGCCAGTAAAGCTTTTTCATCAACAATAAAAGCGTATTTATATCCCAATTTCTGTAATTGGTCAATGAGTTGCTCTTCTAGAATTTGTTCGGACTGTTTGCTCAAAATAATTATGAATTAGGAGTTTATCTTATTTTTTTTACCTATGTACAAATTTAACAAAATATAATGTTCTCCTAATCCATAATCTAAAACTTATCTAAGAGCCTTAAACATCTGCTCAATAGCTTTCTTCTTTTGTTCCATATTAGGATGTACATAAAGATTTAACGTAGTGCTGATGTTGGAATGCCCTAATAGTACACTTACCGTTTTATAATCGCAATTACTTTCAATACATCGGGTTGCGAAACTATGTCTTAACCCGTGAAATTTAAGTTCAGGCATTTTTAATTCTTTCATTAAATTTTTGTAATAGCTTCTGTAGGTTCTGGGTTCAGTTGGTTTAGCATCGTTTGTCAATACAAAAAATAAAGGATTCACAATCTTTTTAAATGGTTTCAATATTCTTAATAAATCCTTACTTATCGGAATTTCACGAATAGAATTTTTAGTTTTAGGGGTATCCAGAATCAATTCCGTTCTACGAGTTCCATCCTCTATCACATAAATACGCTGGATAGTTCTGTTAACACTGATAATTCCGTTATCTGTATCAATATCTTCCCAAGTTAAGGCACATACTTCCCCAATACGCATTCCTGCACTTAAACATATATATACACCTAAATTCCTAAATGTAAAATGCTCTTGTATATAGTTCATTATTTTTTTCTGATCAGTCTTGGTAAGCACTTCAATATTGTGCTTTTCTCGTTCAGTAGGAAACTGAATATCAAAAGGGGTATACTGTAACCATTTGTTTTTAGCTCCAAATTTCAAAATCATTTTCAGAACAATTAAAATATCCTTAATTGTTTTATGACTTAAACCCGTTTCCAATTTTTGAAAAACAAAGCTTTGAACATCAGCTTCCTCAATCGCAATTTTGTTGCCGAAATTAGGCAGTAGATGATTTTCAATCAATAGCGTATAAGCTGAGAAACTTGACTTTTTTACATACTGTTTTTTGTCTATTTTCCATAGATCGATAACTTCTGAGAGTTGTTTTTGTTCATTCATTATAATTTAATTTTTTAAAATCTCAAAGGAAAGCAATTAAGGACACTTTATCCCCCAGATAGATTTGGAACTAAGGTTCCTAATTTGAGATTTCCTGAATTTGCGGAGGAGTGGGAAACTAAGAAGTTGGGAGAGATTTTGGAATTTAAGAATGGTATTAACGCTACAAAAGAACAATATGGTAGTGGATACAAGTTCATAAACGTATTGGACATTCTCAATAACGAGTTTATAACACACGATAAAATTATTGGGAGTGTAAATGTCAATGAAGAAATCATTGATAAATTCCCAGTGAACTACGGAGATATTCTGTTTCAACGAAGTTCTGAGACACGAGAGGAAGTGGGAACCACAAGTGTATACTTAGATAAAGACAAAACTGCAACATTTGGAGGATTTGTAATTAGAGGTAAAAAAAATGGAGAATATGAACCTATTTTTTTGAATAAATCATTAAAAACTGATTTAGTAAGAAATCAAATAACATCAAAATCGGGAGGAAGTACAAGATATAATATTGGTCAAGAAATATTAGCTTCTGTAACTCTGTACTTTCCATCGCTCAATGAGCAAACTAAAATTGCATCATTTCTATCCTTAATAGATTCTCGAATCCAAACCCAAAACAAAATAATTGAACAATTAGAAACCTTAATTAAAGGGCTTTGTCAGAAACTAATTCTAAATCAAGTACCAAATAAGAAAATAAATAATTGTGTTTCTTGCCATTCATCATCATTAACAGAATCCGATGTAATTGATAAAAATGGAATTTACCCAATTTATGGAGCTACAGGTGTTATTGCATTTACGGAAAATTCTCAAATTAATGAAGATGCGATTTTAATAATAAAAGATGGTTCTGGAGTTGGAAAGGTTCAATACGCATCAGATAAGTTTTCGGTTATTGGTACTTTGAACTATCTAACTGTAAAACCAGATGTTAATTTGAAGTATATTTTTTTCTGTTTAAAATTCTTCAACTTTGAGAAATACAAAGTTGGCTCTGGGATTCCACATATCTATTTCAAGGATTATGGAGAATCATTAATTTTTTGCCCATCACTTGATGAACAAGGTAATATTGAGAAATTACTATCATCACTTGATGAGAAAATAAATCTTGAAAAGACGTTATTAAAAAAATATGAGATACAAAAAAAGAACCTTTTACAGAACTTGTTTATATAAATAGGTTCTGTAACAAATATTGTTTTTGAGAATGGTATTTATCTAAAATATTTTTTTCTGTTTGAATTTTTGTTTCAATAACAGAAAGAAAATTGGCAATGGTAGTTTGCTCATCTAAACAAGGAGATTTGATAGGCATAGATTGAAGCATTGGCAATCGTAATGATTTTACAGTAGAACCAACTGCTTGTGATTGTAAATATTTATCATCATTAAGTAAATGGTAATATAAATATTTTCCATATATTCCACTGAAATCAAAAATCGCATATGTTCGTTGATGAAGATCAAATTTTCCTATAAAATATTTAGGGATAAATTCTTGCCCTTCTCCTGGAACAATTACTGCTTCTTTATCAAACAAAAATCTACTACTTGTTCTAATATCTTGTGACCTGTCAAAAAACGTATATTCTCCATTTAACATAGAATCTTCTCTATTAGAAGAACCAGTTGTTATGGTTGATATGTCTCCTAATTTCTTCAATTCCCATTTGTCTGTAAATTCCTTAAATCTGATTTCTTGCGAAAATAGCTTTTCACTTAGCCCTTTAATTAAGGATTTTATTTCCTATGTGAATACGCTTAGTAAGAAAATAATCTCTGGTCAATTGAAATTTAAAGATAAAAATGGCAATAATTTTCCTGAATGGGTCTCGAAAGAATTAGCAGAAGTTATGTCTGTTCCAGAAAAAATAAAATCAAAGAATATTGACAAAAGTAGATTACTTACTGTAAAACTTCATTTAAAAGGTGTTTCTCAAAATGATAATACAAATACTTTATCATTAGGTGCAACAAATTATTTCATTAGAAAGAAAGGACAATTTATTTACGGAAAGCAAAATCTTTTTAACGGAGCTTTTGGTATTATTCCTGATGAATTTGATGGATTTTTATCTTCTGGAGACGTACCTGCTTTGGATATTAAACACTCAAAAATTAACACGGCATATCTAATCTATTTTTTAGGCAGAGTAGATTTTTACAAAAGATTAGAAGATTTGGCAGCAGGTTCTGGAAGCAAACGGATACATGAGACTACATTATTAGGAATTAAAATAGATTTTCCGACAATTGAAGAGCAACATAAAATAGCTAGCTTCTTATTATCTATCGATGGAAAAATTGAGATTGAAACCAATATCTTACAGAAGTTAGAGAGACAAAAGACATACTTTTTAGCAAATTTGTTTATATGAATAAATTTGCTAGAAGATATTGTTTCTGCTTAATTAATAGCATATGAATTTCAAATTCAGTTTTTACTTTATCATCAATACTTGATAGAAAATCTGCAACATGTTTCTGTTGAATATAATTTGGCAATTGAATTTTCATAGGCTCAATTTCGGAAATGTAATGCCGTTTGTGTTCATTTGACGATAGATTTAAAAATGACAAATATTCAAATATAAATTTTAGGTTCACATTTGGTTTAGCCGTCAGTATTTTAATTGCTGAAGATTTTACTTTGAATGGAAAATCAACAAACTTCATATCCATTGTGAAATCATCGAAAATAATACAGTTACCTTTATTGTAAACCCCGAACAATTCATCTGTATATCCTAATATAAAAGCTTTGTTCGCTGTCAAAACTGGATTCAAGGAAGAATCAGGGGAATAATCAGTATTTGTAACTAAATATTTAGTGGGCTGTTCGTAATTTAAAGTGTCCTTAATTTGAATATATTCATTTTCTTGATTAAGAATTTGTTCATATAGCTGATAGCGAATCGTATTCTTTAATAACTTCAGCTCCTCAATTATTTTGTTTTGGGTTTGGATTCTTTCATCGATTAGCGATAAGAAAGAAGTGATTTTGATTTGTTCGGACAACTTAGGAAAAGTAATTTTTATTCCCTTAATGATTCCTCCACTTAGATTTTCTTGACTACCTTGGTTACTTAAATCTCTTATTTCATCATATCTTTTTACTAAGTTTTGAAAAGCAAAAAAAGAATTAAGAACTTCTTCATTAGTTATTATTGCTCCACAGGCTTGATTTGTTGTTGCTTCAATATTTAATATTGCAACCTTCCCTCTCGTTTTACCCTGTCCATACATTGCCATCAACAAAGTTCCTATTGGAAATAGTTTTGCAGATGAATTTTCAAGACCTTCTTGTGTAATATATTCTTCAGATTTTTCAATAAGATTAAAATCAATTAATGTAGTTGATATCCAAGGGATATCTCCATCCCAATATAATGGATTTGCTCTACTTGGGGTTCCTCCCGAAGAAACAGAAGAAATCTCTCCCAACTTCTTAGTTTCCCACTCTTCAGTAAATTCAGGAAATCTCAAATTAGGAACGTTTCCTACTTTTAATTTTTTATTTATCATCTCGATGATTCAATTTTCGTTAGTAAAAACATTAAGGATATAAAAAATTAAAAAACAAGTCCCAATTCCTTGAAGTACACATCAATCTCTTTGTCCAGTTCCGCTCGTTTCGCTTCTAAAGATTTGATTTCCTGCATTACGGCTTGGATATCGATTTCTTCTTCGGCTTCAAACGTATCTACGTAGCGAGGAATATTGAGGTTATAGTCATTCTCTTCAACCTCTTTTAAAGTAGCTAAGTGGCTGTATTTTTCAATAGTCGTTCTGTTACGGTAGGTTTCTACAATCTTATCGATATGTTCTTCTCGCAACATATTTTGGTTCTTTACCTTTTCAAATTCTTTGCTGGCATCAATAAATAAGATATGGTCAGGATCTTCCTTACACTTTTTAAATACCAGAATACAGGTCGGGATACTTGTACCGTAGAAAATATTGGCAGGCAAGCCGATGACTGCATCCAAATAATTTTTCTGTTCAATCAGGTATTTACGGATGTGTAATTCTGCTGCTCCACGGAACAACACACCATGTGGAAGAACAATAGCCATTGTTCCATTCTCTGCCAAATGATAAATCATGTGTTGCACAAATGCAAAGTCAGCCTTGCTTGATGGTGCTAATTTTCCATATTGGCTAAAACGGTCATCATTTAAAAATAATGGATTGGCACTCCATTTCGCTGAAAAAGGAGGATTTGCGACAATCGCTTCAAATGGCATATCGTTCAAATGCTGTGGATGTTCTAGTGTGTCTTCCTGTTTAATATCAAACTGACGATAATGCACTCCATGTAATATCATATTCATTCTGGCAAGATTGTACGTTGTGCGGTTCATTTCTTGTCCGTAGAAATTATTTACATCCTTTACTTCTCTTGCCACACGTAATAATAATGATCCTGAACCACAAGTTGGGTCATATACCGATTTTAAACGGTTTTTTCCAGTTGTAACAATCTTTGCAAGAATCTTAGAAACTTCTTGAGGGGTATAAAACTCCCCAGCTTTTTTTCCTGCACCGCTGGCAAACTGACCAATCAAATATTCATAGGCATCACCTAAAACATCTAATTCTGTATCATTCAATTTGAAGTCAATTTCATCGAGATGCTTCAAAACTTTTACGATAAGTGTATTTCTAGCATCAGCCGTTCTCCCCAGATTATTACTATTCAAATCCATATCAGAGAACAAGTCCTCAAAGTCTTCTTCACTTTGTGTACCCATTGTACTGAGCTGGATATTGGTCAGGATTTTTTGTAAATCTTCAAGAATAAAATTGTTATCACCTCTTTTGGTAATTTCACTAAATAGTTCAGAAGGCTTTAAAAAATAACCCAATGTTTCCAGAGCTTCTTCCCGAATAGCTTCAATATATTCTAAACCTTTGGGCGTATCTTCTTTGATATCTCTGAATTGAATTTGGTCTTCTTCCAAAATGGAATTCGCATAGATTTCCATTTTTTCAGCCAAATATTTATAAAAAATAAATCCCAAAATATAATCTCGGAATTCATCTGCATTCATTTTTCCACGTAACGTATTGGCTATATTCCAGAGCTGTTGCTCTAATATTTTCTTCTGTTCTTCTGACATTGAAATAAGCGTTATTTGATTAGGGATTTTTAATCCTTAAGAATCTACTAAAATAGTAAACTTTTAGATTCTAAACATTATACTTGCTATAAAAATGATGGATATCTAAATTGGTAAACTTGCTTTAGAATTTTTTTAAAATTTATTTATTGACAATGATGTCATCTGTTATAACTTTCTACCTTTCTTTTTCTTCATTTGGTTAGCAAACTGTTCTTCCTCGTAATCCTCACCCTGTGCATCGGGCAACAAGCTGAACAATCCCAAATGAGAATTAGACAAATTCTCATTTGAAAGAAACTCAAAAAGGTCTTTTGTCGGTAGGTTGTCTATTTCATTTGCTTTGGAAACAGGGCTGTCCTGTATCTTCAATTCGGTTTGTTTCTGTTATTAAACCAATCATTGAATACGTTTGCCGACAAGTTTCTATCTAAAGCCGAACCATTCCAAACACTACGGCTTTCGTGGTCAATAAAGGTCATTCCGTAAATCCGTCCTTCATTATTACGTCTTACAACTGTATTAATACCCTGCTCGGTCAACTGCTTTTTAAAATCTGTTTCGTTGCTTGTGGTATGTATGGCAAGCTCCACCGTATTTTTCAGAACAGACCTTACAGGCGTGGTTTTCATTTTCTCTTTGGACTGCTCAAAGTGTTTTTGCAGTTGTGCAACGCCTGCATCTTTCCCGAAAAGCGATGCCTTGAACGGATTACTTGCCTTATTTCCGTTCTCGTCCAATTCCACATACACCAACCCGTTTACAGGTTGTCCGTTCCGCTCGCCCTTGACTTCCTCCGCAGTGATATTGAAAAGTGATAGTAAAGCATTGTAACTACCCATAGTAGAAAAGCTATAATAATTAGGCAAATACCTTACTACCGAAGCAATCTGACTTTTAATATCGCCATTTTTATGATTTACAGGCCTGAAAACTTTATTGGCTTGTTTATGCTCCTGCTCAGTGGCTTTGTTCAGATTGTATTTCTGTTCCAAATCCCGACAGATTGCCATTGAGCGTGGATGGTCGTAATCATCGGGGATTTTTTTACCGTCAATGCCCACGCAAGTTGAAACGATGTGTATATGCGTTCTGTCAATATCCGTATGCTTGAAAACGATGTAAGGTTGATTGCCATATCCCATACGTTCCATATACTCCTGTGCCATTTGCATAAACTGCTCATCGCTGACTTTATCTGAAGGATCTGGATTCAGCGAAATATGCCGTACCGTCTTTTCTGTTTTTATATTGGCAGACAGATAAGGCTCAAAACACTTATTGAAATATGCTACGGAATACTTACCGTCCATTGTGTCGGGTATTTTGTTCAGCAATAAAACCGCTCCATTTTCCGTGTTAACTTTTTGCTGATTGTACAAAATAGCTCCGTACATATTGCTTCCTTTTCCGATTTTTGCAATCATATTTTTATTCTTTTTTCAGATACTTCTCTTCAAATTCTTGTGTTAAACGGATGACTTCCTTAGTGACTTTTACCAATTCTATGGTTTCTTTTTCCAATTTAAAAAGGTACGTTCCTGCTTTTTTCTCTGAAAAATTGCGGTACAATATCTTCACAATCTGATTATAATTTGTTCCGATTGCTCTAAATTGGCTAAAAAATCGGGTCAACTTTTCGTGATATTCTACTGCATCCATATTAATTTTGACAGTCTTTACCGTCTTTTGAAAGATGCAAGCTGTAATAAAATGAGCGATTACTTTCATTTCTGATTGGTCAAAAAGGGCAAGAAACTTGGCATTGTCCTCTGCATTCAGGTTAATGGAATACCGATTTACGGCAGGGTCAGTCTTTGGTTTCCTTCCTGTTTTCCTAATTTGTTTTCTGTTTTTCTCTTCCATAATAATCCATTTTTAATTTTTAATAAACGTGCGACTTCGGAGCCGTTTCCAGCCCCCTGCAAGGGCAAGTGCTTTTGAGGTACCGAAATTCATTTCGAGGACCTCAAGAGATAACTTGCTCTGAACAAGGGTTCAGAAAATCCGTTTTGCAAACGGATTGGAGTTAGCAGGAAAAACCCATCGCTACCGATTACAAATTTCGGCAAGACTATTTGAATAACAGCTATTTACCATAACGACAATGAACGCCAAATGCTACCTTTGAGTGCCATATCAACATAGACTGGGACTGCTTTTGCTTTCTTTGTATATGGTTAGCTGGCTGATTGTTTATATCCTTAACTATGTAACCAATCAGCATAAATCCTGACAGCAAATCTGCGTGATTGAATGCAGACGAATTACAGATTTTTGAGTTAATGAACTAACCAATTAGGGGTATGCAGGTGCTTAGGTAGATAGGTAGATAGATGCAACAGTATGTACAGCTGATTGCTTAGTTAACCAAACAGCTAATTGGATATAATATTAAAAACAAGAGATATGGTACACGAAGAAAACAAAAATCAGCAACCCGAAAAAGAGGATTTTTCTATTGAAAATTTCCTAACTGATGAAAAGAAGCAACCATTCACGGAACAACAGGTAGTAACACATCGGGAAGACTTTGCCAAACCCGAAGTAGATGAGGAAGCTATTATGCGTGTAATGGCAGGCGAAGAACCTTCGGAAACTGAAACGCAACATACAAAAATACCTGCGAGTAATACAAAAAAGATGATTTATAAGCCAAAGAAGCTGACCAAAGAGGATTACTACGGACAGTTCTTTAAAATTCCGAACAGTACAGCAAGCAGGGGGAAATCGGTCTATGTACGGCAGGAACACCACGAAACATTTAACAGGCTCACCAATATTATGGGCATCGACAAACTGACGATTTATGCGTATCTGGACAATATTATCGAATACCACTTTCAGGAGTTTGGTGAATTGATTAGGGAAATCTACAACGAGAAACACAAACCGTTATTCTAATAAATATACGTGGTGGGTGGTACGTTCTCTCTCCTAAAATTATTTTCCAAAACAAAAAAACAGAAAAAAAAGAAAGCCATTCAAACAAGGCGGACAGGTGGAAAAACCAAAAGGAAACGGAATAAGTCCCGAAGGGTGGCAGGGCAACAAAAAAACTCGGCGAAGCCACCTTATCTGCCCTGCCATTATGCCGTAGTCTTTTGGTTGGGCGGTGCGGTGGGTGTCCGCCTTATCTTTGCTACCTTTTGTTCTTTTTTTAATCCCATTCTAATATAATGAAAGGGTACAAAAAACACGTGTGGGCTAACGATGGGGTGTTTTTGGTATGCTTTCCCTTATCCGTACAAAACTTTTTAAATGTGAAGGGGCTTTGCGAGGAAAATTTAAAGTGTTTTGAGGATTGCTTTCCATTTACATTGTGCCAATACGAGCCAAATACTGCCACATAAAGCCAAAGGAAAAAATACATTCCCTTGTGTTCTATATTGGGGGAAATTTTGAAACTATGGCACAAAAAGCAACAACCGACAAGGAGCGGAAAGAGAAAGTACAAATCAAGGAAGAAGAGCGTAGCCCTTTGATGCAGGTTGATAAGCAGGGCGACCCGATTTCCAATTTCATAGCCAATTTTAAACGCCAGTTCAGGGAAACAAAAGGCTTAATAAATTGGAACAGGCTGTTCGGTGGCAGACGTGCCGAACAGCCAAAACAGCCTGCCCAGCCCGAAAGCGTAATTGGTGCTACAAAAACGGTTATGCGTTCGGATTTCAAAAACGATGAAAAAAGCCAGACTGTACAGCCTAACAAAAAGCCTGCCTTGAGAATGGACAATACAGTCAAAACACAACAGGCTCGCCCGAAAAACAATAAACCAAAACTGGGATTTTAATACCGCATTTGGCAACTGTACGCCAAATACCGCCATCAGATGCAACATTAGGATGACCTATGTAAATAGCTTTTATTTTCGAGGTTTAAATGATGCAGATATGGAAATAACAGTTTTAGACATTCAGATTTTAAAAGCATTGAACAGGGAAGTTAAGGAAGTTTCTTTATTGATTAAGGAAATGACCGCACCCTACAAGGCATTGCAACAGGCAACGAAATGGCTCGACCAGCAGGAAGCCTGCCAACTGCTGAACATCAGCAAACGAACATTGCAGACGTACAGGGCAAAAGGCATTCTTGGGGCAACGCAAATCAATCGGAAGACGTATTTCAGATTATCCGAAGTGGAATTACTGATGCAGGGAGAGCGACCATTAAAAAAGCAGAAGAAATGAAACAGATTGGAGATTCAAACGAAGATATGCTTGCACTGCTCGAAGCTGTGGTAGGCATCAAAAATGAACTGCTGTATATCAGGGAATATTTTCATCCACTCTTAAAAGGGGAAATCTACCTATCAGGCGAACAGGTTTGCGAGATGTTGCATATCAGCAAACGGACGTTGCAACAGTACAGAGATGACGGACTGATACCTTTTATCAAGCTCGAACGAAAAATCTTGTTTCGTGAAAGCGATATTATCAAGGTGTTGGAAAATAACTATCAGCATTAGCCGAATGTTTAGGAGTGTTTTATATCTTGTCTGATTATTTTTATAAATAGGATTCTAGTTTTTTTAAAATTTCATTTACTATAAATCGACTATTTTGGATTGATCTCTCATTCTCATTTGTGACATCCACAAAACCGAGTTTACATTTCTTGCCTAAATTGTCATAATGAAATGTTCCGAAATTGCTGTCAATTTGATTAGTTTTAGGATAAAGTAATAATGTTTTTTCAGCTTTCCAATGCAGATTATAAACAAACATTTGCTTTAAATCATCGTCTGACGGATTGTTTACTTCAATTATTTTCCATTTGGTATCAATGACAAAAGTTTCGTCTTTGGTTTTCAATACAATGTCTGGACGAATACGTTTGTTCTCCCAAAACTTATCGGAATTTTGAAACGATACTTCGATTTCTTCGGTTTTGTGTTTTTGAAGAATACGGAAAATATATTCTTCCCACAAAGCATTCATATCGAACAAAAGAGTGAGCAAATTCTCGTTTCCGTAATTTAATCTTGGTGAATAATTCAGAATGATAATTTTTGCAATATTAATCGCTTTTTGATAGTCGTTGTTTTTTCGATCAATAATGATTTTATCGAAATGTTTTTTCTGAATATTGATATTTTCAATATCTTGAAATTCAAATAGCAATCGGTTTAATTTGTCTTTCAAAGAATCATTGACAAAAGCTTTCAAAACCAATAAACCTTTATAAAGAATCTGATGTAACAAATGGTTTTTATCGTAAACCTGATGTTCACAATAAAAATGCTCTTTATGCACAACATTTTGTTGAATGTTTTGAGCAAAAAGCAATTTGCCTTTTAGTGCATTTTGATTGGATTGTTTTTTTCGGTATTTCTTTATCAATCCTTTTTTTACCAATCGTTCAATTTCATTCAGATATAGCTCAAAATAAACATCTAAAATTGAATGATAGCGTTTTTTGAGTTGCGTTTCTGAAATAGATTCAACCTGAATTTTCTTGCAGATTTTCAGCATATTGAGCAACACATTTTGCCATAAATTTTTGTCTGCATTTTCGTTATTATCGGCTTTCGGAAGAATCTCAATCGTCAATCCACCAATTTGAATGACACCAACATAACTCCCAAATCGGATTCCTTGGTGAATAATCGTGAAATATTTGTTTTGATGCAGTTCGTTGAATTTTACCATTGCATCAAAATGATGCTTTCGGAAATATCCCGAATCATCGTATCGCAATTTTTGATACTCAAAAACTTGTATAAACTTTTTGTTTTGCATCAATTAGTCTTCGTAAACAGAAATAAAAGTTTGTTCGTTCCAATTTTCAAAAGGCGTAAAACGATATACTTTTTTGTCTTCTAAAAAGTCGTTTTCATAATTGAAGTTATTCGGGAATTTTGCTTTATTTTCTTCTTGATAAATAAAACTTCCTCCTAGAACCAAGCCTATTTTTCCGAAATCTCCGTAAAAATATTCTTCCAAAAGCGGAATGATTTTGTCTTTGAAAGTTTGTTTTAAATCTTCCAAATTTTGGATTCCAATAAAATACGAATGTCCAATTTGATGGTCTTTGTCAACCAATACTTCAATGCGTTGATTGATAGTTTCTAAAAGTTGTTTCAAATCAACATCTTGATATTCAGAATTAAGCAAAACACTTGGATTGGGTTGCATCTCAACAAATGAAAAACGTCTTCTTAAAGCTGTATCCAAAGCTTCTACACTTCGGTCGGCTGTATTCATTGTTCCGATAATGTCCACATTTTTTGGAACTCCAAATTCTCTCTTTGAATAAGGAAGTTTTACTTTAAGTTCGTTGGTTGAACCAATTCTCTTGTCGGGTTCAATCAACGTAATTAATTCTCCAAAAATAGCTGAAACATTACCCCGATTGATTTCATCAATAAAAATTGCGTAACGATTTTCTGTGTCGTTTTGTGCTTTTAAACACAAATCCTTAAATATTCCGTTTTCAATTTGGTAAGAAATAGTTTCTTTACCTTCTTCCATAACGGGTTTTATTCCTTCAATAAAATCTTCGTAAGAAAATGATTGATGGAAAGTTGTAAATACGTAGTGCTTGATTTCTTTATTAGGATTCGGCTTAAAATTATTGACAGAATCGAGAATATCGTAAATTTCGGGTGCTTGTTCTTTTAATTCATTTTCAAGTAATTCCCATTTTTTATCTTTTGTTTTGTCAAAAATATAAGGCGTTTGTCTTTGCGTGTAATTGACCGTTTTTGATTCAATTACAGTATGAAATTGTAAATTTCCCCATATCGTTGCCCGAACATTTTTTGATTCAGATAAAACGGCTTTTTTAGAAACCCAACGGTTTTCTAAAATATCATTGACTTTGCTTGTTCCCATTTCTAAAAGAGCCAAAGCAATGGCTTGCCACCAAGTCAATCCACTCACAATTTCTTCAAAATAAGATTCTGGACTTATACTTTTTTCAGAAATTGTGTACTTAGGAAAATATTCGTTTCTCAATGTATATGTTTTTCCTGTTCCTGGTGCTCCGAAAAGGATTTGATTTAGCGGAATCTTTTTATCAGAATTTATGTTTTTCATTGTTTTTTCGGTTGTTGTTTGATATTCTAATTGGCTCAAAATTTCATTTCTAAAATCAATATCAAAAGCCATTCTTTCCAATTCTTTTTTATTGTATTTGGAATAACCTGAAATTTGAGTACGATTCAGTTCGTTCTCAATTGAGTTAAATACAGATTGTTTATTTTTTTGAGCTTCTGAAATATCGTTTAGTTTGCATAAATAAGCGGTTGGAGTGCCGTCAAAATTCACAAAATTGTTGCTTATTTGTTGTTCTGAAATTGTTCGGAATTTATAATCATCTTTACCGATAGTTGCTGTATTCCAAATATATCTTTGTCCGATTGTAAAAACAATTTTGTTTTTATCAGCATTAAAAACCAATCTTCTGTCGTCTTCTTGAAAACCAAAATTTTCAATTATTGAATCTAAAAAATCATAGTATTCTTCTAATTGTTTTTTGTCAAACTTTTTGAAAAGTTCAAGTAGATTAAAATCTTTAGCATCTCTGAAAACAACATACAGTACATTTTGAATCATCAAACATTTATCATCCCAATCTGGTTTTTGATAAAATTTGCGATAGGTATTGATGAAATTGAAATTATTGTCGTTTAATAGATTTTCCTGAATAATTTGGTTGGCTAATTCTTGTAAATGCAAAAATCGTTCTCCCGATTTTTTCGCTTTTATATTGAGTTGCTCACAGAAATTCTTGTAATAATCTGCTTTGTACAACATATATTTTTCAGGAAAACGAAAAGCCAAATAAACCGAAATAGTTCGCTCATCTTGTTGAGTGTTAATATTAGTTCGGTTTAATGATTGTCTAACTTTGGGAAGTATTTTTTCTGATTCGGTTTGAAAAATTTTGATTCTTTGTGAAATTTCTATCGATTCATCATACAGATTCCGAAACATTTCCCGTACTTCATTAGGAAAAAGTTGAGTTGATTTTTCGATAAATCCCCACGAGTTTTGATAAAGTAAATTGGATACTTTACTGAATGAAGATCGAAACATTTGATGAAAATCTTCTGCTTCTAAATCCCAATTCTGTTGAAATGTATTTATTGCTAAATATTTATAAGCTTCGTTTGGTTCTCCGTTTTCTTCTAAAATGTCAATATATTTCTCAATCAAGTGATAAGTTATGTTTTTTAGGTTTTCAGTCATTGCTTATTAATGATTTAATATATAGCTGACTAAATTACAAAAAAAACCAATGTTTATAACATTGACTTTTCTTGATTAGTTTATAGATTCATAGGTGTGAAGTAAAAGACCGTTCCATCCCCTTAAATTTATGCGATACTTTTTGCATATCCTTACCAACTTTCTCGTTGAGTATCTTAGCATAAATCTGTGTCGTAGCAATGTTTTTATGCCCTAACATTTTGCTTAAACTTTCGAGCGGAACGCCCTCGCTCAAAAACAGCGTGGCAAATGTATGGCGTGCTAAATGAAAGGTTACTTTCTTTTCTTTCAGGCATTCAATCTGTTGTGATATTCTCTTTAGGCTATCATTACAGACTGTATTTGATGGTACAGGAAATACTTTTCCATCTTTTGAAAATCCTGCATATTTTTCGATAATCATTTTGGGAATATCCAACAGCATCACATTTGACGATGTGGCTGTTTTTTTCCTACGTATTATAATCCACTGGTTACCGTCAAAGAAATCCTGAATATTGCTGTTTCTAAGACCTTTCATATCTGAATAGGAAAGACCAGTAAAGCAACTGAAAACAAACAGGTCTTTAACCAATTCATCTTTCTTTTTCTCACAGTTAAACGTTACAAGCTGTTCCAACTCGTTCCGCAACAGATAACCCCTGTCTTTGTCCTTTTTGGTATTCTTGTACTCGCTGAACGGATTAAAAGCAAGATGCTTTCTGCTCATTGCCAATCGGCAAAGCGTGGTAAAGCCAATCATATACAGCCAAATCGTGTTATGTGTCAAGCTTTGGTCACCACGCAGGTAGTAATCAAAGTCCTGTATAAAATCAGGAGTAAGGTCGTTAAAAGACACATCGGAGTAACCGTATTTTGTAAGTGCAAAATTGCGAAGATGTCTTAATAGTGTTTTATACTTACTTCGTGTTCCATTTACCCGAAGTCCGCTATTGACCTTTTTCTCATAGTCGGATAAGAACTGTTCATAAAACTTGAAAAAGGTAATTTCTCCACTTTCCATACCGAGAAAAGCATTTTTGAGTTTAGAACTGTTTATAGCTCCCTCGGTTTTCAGAATTTTGGAATAGCATTCCTCAATGCCCAAACGGATTTTATCAAGCTTGCCGTTCACATCTTGGGCTTCTCGGCTTTTACCTAAAACCCTGCCGTACTTCAAATCCCAATTTGTTGCCGAAATATCCAACTTGGTACTGAATGCAGATTGATTACCATTTACGGTAATTCTGCACATAACCGTAACTTTCCCGTTCTTCTTCGGGGCATTCTTTTTAAGGTAGAAAAGAACCTTAAACGTTGATTTTTTTGTCGTTTCCATACTCACAATTCTTAATGATAAAATTAAACCTATGTGAGCTACGAAACAATATGAAAAACTATGCAGAGAGCTGAATTACAGTATTTTAAAGCGGTTGTTTCTAATGCTTGAAAGTAACGTTTTAGTAACCTTACTTTTGCCTAACCTCGCTTTTTTCTGCTTTTTACCTCATTGCCAAAAAATCAAAAAACGATTGTAAAGCCTTTATTTACAACCGTTTTCCCTGTTATTAATGTTTGATGTATTTTTACTGAAAATTTATTTTATAAAAAAATCGGTGAATTCGAAAGAATAATAAGGTCAAATAACAAGACGAATTCACCGACAAGCTTTGAAGCGTTCGATTGATTAGATCTCAACTTCTCGTTCAGAATTTGCGCAATTGCTATGAACGATATAATCGATTAGTTTTCCATTTTCAAAACATAACATCAAATCCTCTTCATAAATTGATGTATGTGTCAATTGATTAAATTGTAATAATTTTCCTTGTGGAATTTTAATAATTCCAGAATACCAGCTCGCAAAAACTTCTTCTCTTTTTGGAAATAAATAATTCAATTCAACTTCATCCAAACCATCCAAATATCCTCTGAAATTAATTAAAAACAATTCGTCATTTCTCAATTCCCATTTCCCATAATATCCTCTCCAGCATGTTGGCGAAGGCGGAGTAAAATAAGGTGGATGATTTAATTTTCTAAAATAATGATGTAATGGTTGTTCGGCTATAATATATTGTTGGTTGTCGATTAATAAAATTTCTCCTATTTGCGCGGTCATTTTTTCTTATGGTTTATTCAAATGTAGAATAGCCACACGAATTAATGAAAAATCAATAGCGCTAATTTATCAAAATGATAAAAATTGACCGACTAAAATAAAATGGTTAAAAATTATCTTGTCTTTAAATGATAAATTCGTAATTATTATTTATTTAAGAATTATTCTTTCACCTTGTTGAGGGAAAATATAATTGATGTTATATGGATTATCTTTTAACAATTCGTCTTTAATTTTTTGCTCATAATCATCTTTTGGTTTGATATGAGTAACGATGATTGTAAAACCTTTCAACTTACTTTTTCCAACTTCTTTCGCTAATTCACCTAATTCTTCGTTCATCAATTTTGGTGTTAAATGACCAAATAATAATTTTTCAGGTTGAGAATTAGGAAAAGAAACTTCTAACATCATTGTTTTCAGTTTACCTGATTTAATTTTAGGCGCAATTGCTTTCCAAATAGTTGTTAAATTTTTAGTTCCTTCGATACGATCTGCTCCTGTATCACCAAAATATAAGACTGCACTTGAACCATTTTCAACTAATATTGCCGAACTCTTCAAAGGATTTACATGACTCAATTCGTAAATTGTTCCTGTAAAATTAGTTCCTTCTATTGTGAAAGGTGTTCCTATTTCTGCATATTTGTAGTAATATTTATTCAAAATTGGCGATTCGCCTTCATTGGCAAAATTTGCCCAAGCATCATTAGTAAAATATTTATTTTTTAAAACTGAAATTGTTTCAGAAATACCATAAATAGGCTTGTTTGCATCTTCTGGAGAATTAATAATCATGCCTGAAAGATGATCCAAATGTCCATGAGAAATAAAATATCCTTTGATATAATTTTTCAGAACTTTACTATTTTGTTCTTCAAAAGTACCTTTCTCTATTGCTTTATTGATTCCAGAAAGAATTGTCCCTGCATCCAACGCCAAATAGCTATTTGTCGTTTCTTCACCAATCAAATAAGAAGAAAGATTACTCTCGTTGCTACCACCATAAACTCCAAGTGGAACAACCTGAATATTTTGTGCTGAGGCAATCATCGAAATTCCAAATCCAATACTTAATAGATATTTTTTCATAAAAAGAATTTTAACAAAAATACAACCGAAAGTATTATTAAACTAAAATATCCTCATAGTTTGTAAAAACTTTAGTATTTTCACACTTCTATAAAATTAACGCATAAAATTAGTTAGAATGAAATCGAAATTATCTACTAAAATATTGAAAAATTATGCGACTCAACTGATGACAAAAAAAGCAATGTATGCTGCGGCAATCGCTTTATTGGCAACAAATGTTGATGCGCAAAAGAAACCATTAGATTTGACTGTTTTTGATGAATGGCAATCAATTGGAATGAAAGAATTATCGAATAATGGTTCGTGGGTTGCTTATCAAGTCAATGCACAAGAAAGTGATAATACATTGAACTTTTTTGGTTTGAAAACGGATAAAAATCTAAGTTTTCATCGTGGTGAACAAAGTGTTTTTACAGCAGATTCTAAATTTGCCGTTTTTAAAATTCGACCTTTTTATAAAGATTTGAAATTGGTTCGAATTAAGAAAAAGAAAGAACATGAAATTGCAAAAGATTCAATCGGAATATTAAATCTAGCAACAAATCAAGTTGAGAAATTACCAAATATAAAATCATTCAAAACACCGAAAAAAGGAGGTTCTTTTTTGGCTTATTTATTAGAAAAAGAAGAAGCGAAGAATGATAAAAAAGACAAGTCAGATTCTACAAAAACGAAAGATAAACCTTCAAAACCAGCGGGTAAAGATAAAAAAGATACGCCGTTAGAATTGGTGTTGAGAAATTTGATTTCTGGTCAGAAAAAATCTTTCAAAAATGTAATGAATTATGAGTTTAGCGAAAATGGTAAACAATTAATTTTTTCGACAAAACAAGAGAAAAAAGACAGTTTAGATAAAACTAAATATGGTGTTTTCTTGGTAAATACAGCAACTTTTGTTCAAAAACAATTGGTTGATACAATTGGAGATTTCAAACAATTTGCGTTTGATGAATTAGCAAATAAAGTTGCTTTTGTTGGAACTTCTGACGAAGAGAAAAAGGAAAATAAAACATATTATTTATATTATTCTGCAACAAATAATCCACAACAAATCAAGAAATCTGAATTGTTAGGATTGAAAAAAGATTGGCAAGTTTCAGAAAATCGTCAACCAAAATTTAGTAAAGATGGAAATTCTTTGTTCATTGGTTTGATGCCGAAATTAGCAGAAAAAGACACAACTTTAATCGCTGATGATTATGCAAAAGTGGATGTTTGGAGTTACAAAGATGATTTTATTCAACCACAACAATTAAAGAATCTTGAGCGTGAAAAAAAGCGTTCGTATTTATCAGTGATTGATTTATCGAATCCTGCAAAAGTGATACAATTAGCGGATTTGGATATGAATCAAGCCGAAATTTTGAATGAAGGAAATTCAAACTTTGCTTTAGGAACTTCTGATAATGCCTATCGATTAAGCTCTAATTGGGATGTAACAGGTCGTAAAGATTATTATATCATTAATACGAAAACGGGACAACGCGAGTTATTTGCAAAAGCTTTGGCTGGAAAAGTGGAAATGTCGCCGAATGGAAAATTTGCTGTTTTTTATAATGCCGAAAATGGATTATGGTCGAGCTATAATATCGAAACAAAGGAAACAAAAGTTCTGAATAAAAAGCTAAAAGTGAAATTCTATGACGAAGAAAATGATTCGCCAACTTTAGCGCAAGAATATGGTGTTGCTTATTTTACGGATAATGACGAAACGGTTTTAATCAAAGATCGTTATGATATTTGGGAGTTTGATTTGGCTGGAAATCGTCGTCCAGAAAATATGACAAATGGTTTCGGTCGTAAACATAATATTACGTTTGATATCAATCAATTAAATGATGATATAAAAACACTTAATCGTGATAATTTAGTTTATTTAGGTGCTTTTAATAATCAGAATAAACAATCTGGAGTTTATCAAACAATTATTTCGAAAGCAAAAAATCCTGAAGAAGTTGTGATGTCGAATACTTGGGGAGCACAAAAAATGACAAAAGCGTTGAATGCGAACGAATTTATTTATACAAAAGAATCGTTCCGAAATTCGCCTGATGTATATGTTTCAACGAATTTTAAAGATGAAAAAAAGATATCTGCAATCAATCCGCAACAAAAAGATTATTTATGGGGGAACGGTGAATTGGTAACGTGGAAAACGTATTCGGGTAAAGATGCAACAGGAGTTGTGTACAAACCAGAGAATTTTGATCCAAATAAAAAATATCCAATGATTGTTTACTTCTACGAAAAACTTTCGGATAATTTGAATCGTTATCAAGCGCCTGCGCCAACGCCTTCTCGTATCAATCATACGTATTTTGTAAGTAACGATTACATTGTATTTACACCGGATATTTCGTATACAATTGGTCATCCTGGGAAATCTGCCGAAGATTATATCAATTCTGGAGTAGAAGCATTGAAGAAAAATACGTGGGTAAATGGTAGTAAAATTGCCATACAAGGACAAAGTTGGGGAGGATACCAAGTGGCACATTTGATTACAGCAACCAATATGTATGCTGCGGCTTGGACGGGTGCGCCTGTTGTGAACATGACTTCTGCTTATGGTGGAATTCGTTGGGGAACGGGTATGAGTCGTCAATTTCAATACGAGCAAACACAAAGTAGAATAGGTAAAACTTTGTGGGAAGCGCCAGAATTATATATCGAAAATTCGCCTTTGTTCAATATGCCAAAAGTTACGACGCCAGTTGTAATCATGCATAACGACGAAGATGGTGCTGTTCCTTGGTACCAAGGAATTGAGATGTTTATGGCGTTGCGTCGTTTAGGAAAACCAGTTTGGATGTTGAATTATAATGGTGATGATCATAACTTGATAAAACGTGCGAATAAAAATGATATTCAGCAACGTCAAGTTCAGTTTTTTGATCATTATCTTAAAGATAAACCTGCTCCAAAATGGATGACAGAAGGAGTTTCTGCAATTAATAAAGGTATTGATTGGGGCTTTGATCTTGAGAAATAATTATAGTAAATATTTAAAAGCGACCAATCTGGTCGCTTTTTTTATGAAAAGAATTTCTTACAACACAATTATATTGTTAAATTTACAATTCATTTTGATTAACTTATTGAAAAAGTTTAATTTAAAGGTTTAATTGCACTGAATATGAATACAAATAATCGACAAATTGTTTATATCCATGGACTAAATAGTTCGGCAAATTCAACTAAATTCAAAACTATTCTAAAAAATTATCCTTCAGCGATTTGTATTGAATGGAAAACGGAGGATAATATTGCGACTATTTTATTTGAAGCTTACGAACATTTAAAAGGTTTGGTAAATGATTTGGCGATTATAGGAAGTTCTACTGGAGGGAATTTTGGTTGGCAATTGCAACAAAAATTAAAGGAAAATGGAAAATCGAGCGAATTGATTTTGTTAAATCCTTTGGTTGATGTGTCGATGAAAGTCGAAAATAATTTTCCTGAAAATCTTTCGCAATATTTAGTCGATATGAATCGTTTCGAAAATACAACGGTTTTTCTTTCTGTACATGACGAAGTTTTGGATTTTGAGAAACTAAAAACTTTCTTCGAAATTCAACAAAATATTTTTCCTCAACAAATCGAAATCATAGAAATTGATGACAATCATCGAATACGTAACTTCGAGTCATTGTTAACGTTAATTTAATTTACGCTTTACAATTATTTAATTTTATTAACTGCATTTTTGCACACGAATCAAGAAACAAATAAACATGAGGCAAGTTTTAACATTAATACTTATTGTATTTTCAATCAGTTCGTATGCGCAAGTAAAAGATTCTACAGAATCTAAAAAGAAAACTGTACAGGATTTTAAGAATATGATGTCGCCCTATTATAGCTATGGTAACGGATTGGGAATTACTTCTCCAGATAGTCTTTATCAGGTCAACATTAGATTTCGCATGCAAAATCGCATTAGTTATAATCATAATGATGGAGAAGAAGATAATATTGATGGTCAAATTCGTCGTTTAAGATTGCGTTTTGATGGATATATCGGAGATCCAAAATTTGGTTATTCGATGCAATTATCTTTCGCTGCAGGAGATGTTGGAAAAGCAGAAGAGGGGAAGAATACGAATATTATTCGTGATGCGATGATTTTCTATTACCCAAATAAACATTGGAGTTTAGGATTTGGTCAAACAAAACTTCCGGGAAATAGACAACGTGTTAATTCTTCTGGAGCATTACAATTAACGGATCGATCTATCAATAATGCAGATTTTAATATCGATCGCGATTTTGGATTTCAGGTTTTATACAATAAAAGAAATCAAGAAAAATTCTCATATATTTTGAGAGGAGCTATTTCTACTGGTGAAGGACGAAATTGGACAAATTTTAAAGATACTGGTTTAGCTTATACAGGAAAAGTTGAGTTGTTTCCACTTGGAGAATTTACAAAAGGAGGGAGCAATTATGAAGGTGATTTAGTTCATGAACAAACACCAAAATTGATGCTTTCGGGAGCTTATAGTTATAATGATAGAGCGCATAGAACGGCAGGAATGTTAGGAGATGATATTGTAGGTGGAGGAACAGCTAATATAAAATCATTGTTTTTGGATGCGATGTTAAAATATCGTGGTTGGAATTTGATGTATTCTTATATGAATCGTAATTCGGATAATGTATTATTTTATAACCCTGCTGATATTTCTGATTTTAATTATATTTATAATGGAGAAGGGATGGATTTTCAAGGTTCGTACACATTTCCGAAACATTGGGAGGTGATAGGACGTTATTCAACTCAAACAGTAGATAAAGATATTTTTGAGTTTACGCCAAATACAAACCAATTCACATTAGGTTTGACAAAATATATTTGGGAACATGCGTTCAAATTACAAGCAGAGTTCACGTACGAACAACAAAAATTCTATAATTTGGAAAAGAAAAACAACTGGTACGCGCGTTTTCAGATAGAAATTGGAATTTAAGATATCTTATTGTAAATTAAATATCTTAGAATAAAATAAAGGTTTGATATTTGATAATATTTTATAAATTTGCAGTACAAATATCAACCCATGCAAGCCAATAAAAAAAGAAAAAGTTTAAACCGAAATGTAGAGTTCGGAACTAAAAAAGTACAATTTAAAGATGTAATTATTGTCGCAATATTAATCTTTGTAATTGTTTTAGCAATTTTGAAATTTATAAATTAATCATATAAAAAAACCACTTCAAACGAAGTGGTTTTTTTGTTTTATTTCTTTTTGATGGAAACTAATTTCGAATCTTCTTTACAAATTTCTAATACAAAATCATAATCTTTCGTATTGTCTTTGCTTTTATAGTTTGCCAAATATTCTCTACAAGGAACCTGATCTTTTTTCGAGTGATCAAAATCAACTTTACTTCTTTTGAATAATTCTTTTTTCAAGAATGTAGAATCTAAATTTTCTGCTTTTAAAAATGCTTGAGCTTCTGGTGAAATAGCTAATCTTTTTGAAAAAGCTTCATCCAAAACTCTTGCATTTGGAAAGTAATTACATGAGAAAGCACGAGGTCCAAACGCCATAGCGACGAAAACTAACCCAATTCCAACTCCCATCAAATACTTCATAAATCTTTGCGTAAACGTCATATGATCAATAAATTAATGTCGTGAAATGGTAAATCAAACCAATCACATAAGTTCTTTTTTACAATTCTTCCTTTGTACAAATATACGCCATTTCTTATAGTTTTATCCGATTGTACCACATTCGCAAAACCAGATTCTTCTGAAATTTGGAATAAATACGACAAGAAATAATTGCTCAACGCTTTGGTAGAGGTACGTGCGACGCGAGAAGTGATGTTAGAAACCGCATAATGAATTATATCATTCTTAATAATGATAGGATTGTCGTGAGTTGTTAATTCAGATGTTTCGAAGCATCCTCCTTGATCAATACTTACATCAATAATCACAGCGCCAGCTTTCATATTTTGCACCATCATCTCAGTTACAACGCAAGGTGTACGTGTTTCTCCACGAAGTGCTCCAATTGCTAAATCGCAACGTCGCAAAGCTTTTCCTAATTCTTTTGGATCTAATGTAGACGTAGAAACTCGTTGTCCTATATTTTGTTGTAATCGTCTTAATCTTGTTAATGAATTATCAAAAACACGAACCGAAGCACCTAAACCCAAAGCTGTTCTTGCTGCATTTTCTGCAACCGTTCCAGCTCCAAGAATCACAACTTCTGTTGGTCGAACTCCTGTTACGCCGCCCATCAAAATTCCATTTCCTCCGTTTGTAGAAGACATCAATTCACTTGCAACCAAAATTGCCGTTGTTCCTGCAATTTCACTTAATAAACGAACGACTGGTAAATGATTTTGTTCATCACGAATAAATTCAAATCCAACAGCGTTTACACGTTTTGTAATTAATTTCTGAAAATATTCGCGTCTTAAAGTATTTGTAGGAACAGATGAAATAATCAATGCATTTGGTTTTACCCAATCAATTTCATCTAAAGTAAGTGGACCAACTTTTAGAATAATAGGTTTCTCGAAAACAGCTTGCGTATTGTAAGAAATTTGCGCACCAGCTTCCGAATATTCTTTATCCGAATAATTTGCACCTTCTCCTGCTCCAGTTTCTATCGTAACTTGATGTCCATTATTGACCAAAATTTCGACTGCATCAGGAGAAAGACAAATTCTTTTTTCTTGATTATTTGTTTCTTTTGGAATTCCAATATCAAAGCGTTCTTTCTTATGAGGAATCTCTAAACGCTCGGGTTGAGGAATAAGATCTTCTTGAGAAAAAGGCGTGAAAATATTTTTTCCGTCCATATACTATTAACTAAAATTTAAATGACGAACGCCATCTACATTTTTCAATGTAATTGTATGGTGCTCATCTGGTATAAAGTTAGCAATTTTATTTGGCCATTCCATTAAACAATATTGATTAGAATATAAATATTCTTCAATCCCAAAATCTAAGGCTTCATCTTCGTGATTTAGACGATAAAAATCGAAATGATAAACTTTTCCTTTATCTGTTTCATATTCATTAACAATCGAAAAAGTAGGACTCGAAACTTCATCATTTGTTCCCAAAGCTTTTACAAACTCTTTGATAAAAGTTGTTTTTCCAGCTCCCATTTCTCCTTCGAAAGTGATTAATTTATACTGAAGTTGATCGATTATTTTTTGAGCAACTTCTGGTAATTCGTCTAAATTATTGATGATAAATTCCATTTAATTTTTTGGTGTTAAAACAACCATTGGGATAATTATTTCCTCCAACGAAATTCCACCATGTTGGTAAGTGTTTTTGTAATAATTAACGAAATGATTGTAATTTTTTGGATACGTTAAAAATAAATTTTCTTTTGCAAAGATATACTTTGACGTAACATTAACCTTAGGTAAAAGGAATTTTTCTGGTTGCTCAACCGCCAAAACATCTTTCGGATCATATTGCAATTGTTTCCCCAATTTATAACGCAAATTTGTACTTGCTTCTTTGTCACCAATTACTTTTGTAGGTTCCTTTACGTAAATTGTTCCGTGATCGGTTGTTACAATAATTTTCATTTTTTCTTGCGCCGCTTTTTTCACAATTTCCATTAAATATGAATTCTCAAACCAATGTTTTGTGATCGAACGATACGTTTTATCATCACGAATAATTTCGCCAACAATTCTGTTGTCCGTTTTTGCATGCGAAAGAATATCGATAAAGTTGTAGACAATTACATTCAAGTTATTCTTTTTGTAATTATTAAAATCATCTGCAATTTTTTTCTCGAAATCAGAATTTAAAATTTTAAAATAATTATACGATAAATCACCCATTCCAAGACGTTTTAATTGTTCTCCTAACAATTCTCTTTCGTACATATTTTTATTTCCTTCGTCGGTATCATTCAACCAATATTCAGGATATTTTTTCTCAATTTCCAAAGGCATTAAACCCGAAAAGAACGCATTTCTCGCATATTGAGTTGCCGAAGGTAAAATACTGTAATATAAATTTTCGGCTTCCGAATTATAATAACGATTGAAAATTGGCTCAATAACTTTCCATTGATCGTAGCGTAAATTATCAACCATAATCAATAAAACATTTTTATCTTTTCCAAGATGAGGTCGAACTAATTGATTGAAAATTGTGTGCGATAAAACGGGACGATCTTCATCATTATGCAACCAATCTTCGTAATTACGTTCTATAAATTTGAAGAAAGCTGCATTTGCTTCACTTTTTTGATTTTCGATGATTTGAGAAAGTGCTGTATCTTCGATATTTTCAAGTTCAAGTTCCCAAAAAACTAATTTTTTATAAATTTCTTGCCAATCCTCATAATCGCGCGCATTCATCATATCCATTGTGATATTTCTGAATTCCTGTTGATAATTGATAACTGTTTTTTCTGAAATAATTTTAGATGCATCCAAAATCTTTTTCAAACTCAATAAAATTTGATTTGGATTAACTGGTTTAATCAAATAATCTGCTATATGTGAACCAATTGCATCTTCCATGATATGCTCTTCTTCACTTTTTGTGACCATAATAACAGGAAGGTTTGGACGCAATTCCTTAATTTTTGGTAAGGCTTCCAATCCACTCAAACCTGGCATGTTTTCGTCGATTAAAACAGCTGCAAAGTTCTCTTTTTCTATTTCTTCTAATGCATCAGTCGCATTATTTATCATTGTTGTATCGTATCCTTTTTTCTCTAAAAAAAGTTGGTGTGGTTTCAATAAATCGATTTCATCATCAATCCATAAAATTTTTATAGCCATTTGTTATATTTTTATTTTTTATATTGATTTCTACATTTTAGAATTATTCCAAATATAGCGATAACGGAAATGTTAAAATCAAAATTGTATGTTAAACAAAATTGGAGTTTTCCCAAAGTTTGCGATGATTATTTAGCATAAATAATTCCAAAAATGATTTTTATCTAAAATATTTTATAAAAACCATTCTTAATCAAAAAAGTAACGTTCAGAATGAGTAAAAATTCTTATCTTTGCCGATAAAATAGTACGTTTGAATCCATTAAACAATAATAAGTTGAAGATAGTAAATGATCCAGTTCATGGATTTATTACGATTCCAAACGAGCTTATTTATCAGATTATTCAACATCCATATTTTCAACGACTTCGTAGGATTTCGCAAACGGGTTTAACAGAATTAGTTTATCCAGGAGCGAGACATTCTCGTTTTCATCACGCTTTAGGTTGTATGCATTTGATGCAAAAAGCCTTAAATATTCTCAAAAGAAAAAACGTAGATATCACTCCAGAAGAAGAAAATGGAGCTTTAATTGCAATTTTATTACACGATTTGGGACATGGTCCTTTTTCTCATTCTCTTGAACATTCTATAATTAATGGTTCGCATCACGAAGAAATTTCGCTTCGTTTGATGGAAGAATTGAATCAAATTTTTGATAATCGATTAGCTTTAGCGATTCAGATTTTTAAAGGAAATTATCCGAAAAAATTCTTGTCTCAATTGGTTTCTAGTCAGTTGGATTGCGATCGCATGGATTATTTGAAGCGCGATAGTTTTTATACAGGAGTGGTAGAAGGAAATATCAATCCAGAACGAATTATCTCGATGATGAATGTCTCGAATGATGAGTTGGTGATAGAAGCCAAGGGAATTTCGTCGGTCGAAAAATTTTTGATGGCGCGTATGTTTATGTACATGCAAGTGTATATGCACAAGAAATCGTTTACTGCAGAGAATTTTTTGATTAGCGTTTTGAGAAGAGCAAAAGAATTGACAAAAGCGGGAGAAAATCTTTTTGCTACGTTTGCTTTTAAATACTTTTTAGAAGAAAATGAAGTAGGAAGTTTATCGAAAGAAGGTTTAGAAATTTTTACGCGTTTAGACGATTCGGATGTTTTATCAGCGATAAAAGAATGGCAGTTTCATGATGATTTAATTTTGAGTAAATTATCCAAAAATATTATTCAGCGTACATTACCAAAATCATATTTGATGGATACAAAATTATCTGAAGAAGAAATTTTGGTTGAAAAAAATAGAGTAGAAAAAGCTTTAGGAATTGATGATGCAAGTTATTTTGTAGAGCAAACAACGATAAAAATTGTTCCGTACGAAAAATCAAAAAGTCCGATAAAGGTTTTATATAAAAATGGTGAGGTAAAAGAAATTTCGAGTTCAGAAAAAAGTTTGTTAACGCAATTTTTGCAACAAGAAATTACAAAATATCATTACCACAGCGTTTAAATAGTGATTTGAAGAATTTGACAAAAAAGTTAAATAACTTAAATAATCATTTTATAAATTTAAGAATAATTATTAGTTTTGCAGACTATGAAATTTAAAGCTGCAGAGATTGCGCAATTATTGCAAGGAACCGTAAAAGGTGATGCAAATGTAGAGGTTTCCACATTATCGAAGATAGAGGAAGGAAAAGAAGGTTCGATTTCGTTTTTGGCTAATCCGAAATACGAGCATTTTATCTATACAACAAACGCTTCTATTGTGATTGTGAGTAAGGATTTTGTGGCAACAGATTCTATTTCGTCTACATTGATTGTGGTTGAAGATGCATATCAAGCCTTTACAAAGCTGTTGCAGTATTACAATACGATAAAAAATAATAAAGTTGGAATAGAAGAATATACGAAAGTAAATTCTACTGCGCAACTAGGAGATAATGTATATATTGGAAGTTTTTCTTATATTGGAGCTAATGTTTCGATTGGGAATAATGTAAAAATATATCCAAATGTAACGATTGGCGATCATGCTAAGATTGGTGATAATACCGTTTTACATTCGGGCGTACAAGTGTATGAAGAGTGTGAAATTGGTCAAAATTGTATCATTCATTCTAATGTTGTGATTGGTGCTGATGGTTTCGGTTTTGCGCCAAATCCAGATGGTTCTTTCGAAAAAATTCCTCAAATAGGAAATGTTTTGATCGAAGATAATGTTGAAATTGGAGCAGGATCAACAATAGATAGAGCAACAATGGGATCTACAATTATCCGTAAAGGAGTAAAATTAGATAACCAAATTCAAATTGCTCACAACGTTCAAATTGGTGAGAATACTGTTATTGCTTCGCAAAGTGGAGTAGCAGGATCTACAAAAATTGGACGCAATTGTATGATTGGAGGTCAAGTTGGTATCGCAGGTCATTTGACAATCGGAGATTTTGTACAAGTACAAGCTCAGAGTGGTATTAATGGAGATGTAGAAAGCAAAACGCAATTGTATGGTTCGCCAGCGATGGAAGCGTCAAGCTTTAGAAAATCATATGTACATTTTAGAAAGTTTCCAGAAATTGTGAAACGAATCGATAAATTAGAAAAAGAGAACAAACAAAAGTAAAAGTTAATGTCTGATAAACAAAAAACTTTAGCGAATGAAGCCGTTCTAAAAGGTGTTGGCTTACATACAGGTAAATTTGTTACCTTAACATTTAAACCAGCCGAACCAGATACAGGATTTGTATTTGTTAGAACAGATTTAGAAGGTCAACCTCAAGTAGAAGCTGATGCACAATATGTTGTGAGCACAGCTCGAGGAACAACTTTAGAGAAGAAAGGAGTTAAAGTACATACAACAGAGCACGTTTTGGCGGCTTTGGTAGGTATGGATATTGATAATTGTTACATTGAAATTGACAATGCGGAACCACCAATTATGGACGGTTCTTCTCGTTTTTTCGTCGAAGCAATAGAATCTGCTGGAATTGTAGAGCAAGATAAAGACAGAGAATATTATAGAATTAAAGAAATTGTAACGTATGTAGATCCAGAAACAGGATCAGAAATCACAGCGATTCCTGCAGATGAATACCAAGTTACAGCAATGGTAGATTTCGGAACGAAAGTTTTGGGAACTCAGAATGCAACTTTAACATCTATCAAAAATTTCAAACAAGATATCTCTCAAGCAAGAACATTTTGTTTCCTACACGAGTTAGAGCAATTGTTGGAAGCTGGTTTAGTAAAAGGTGGAGATTTAGACAATGCAATTGTTTATGTTGACAAAGAAATTACGCCAGAAACAAAAGAAAAATTATGTAAAGCATTCAATAGAGATGATGTTTCTATTCGTCCGAATGGAATTTTAGATCACTTGACTTTACATTATCCTAACGAAGCTGCTCGTCACAAATTATTAGATGTTGTGGGAGATTTGGCTTTAGTAGGTAAAAAATTGAAGGCTAAAATTATTGCAACAAAGCCTGGACATCATACCAATACAAATTTTGCTAAGAAATTAAGCAAACAAATTAAATTAGCGCAACGTAACAAAGTGCCAGAATTTGATTTGACAGCAGAACCAGTTTATGATATTAATGATATCATGAAGTTATTACCACATCGTCCACCATTTTTATTGATTGACAAGGTAATTTCTAAAAGTGCGACAGGTTTAATCGGCGTGAAAAATGTAACGATGAACGAGCCTTTCTTTGTTGGACATTTTCCTAAAGAACCTGTTATGCCAGGTGTATTGCAAATCGAAGCAATGGCGCAATTAGGAGGTTTATTAATTTTAGGAGAATTAGAAAATCCTCAAGATTATTCAACTTATTTCATGAAAATTGAAAGTGCTAAATTTAAACGCAAAATTATTCCAGGTGATACATTGGTGTTTAAATTAGAGTTGGTTGAACCAATTAGAAGAGGAATTGTTCATATGCAAGGAATTGGATATGTGAACAATCAAATTGCTGTGGAAGCAGAAATGATGGCAGTTATTACAAAAGAATAATTAAAGAAATGGAAGTTATGAATCATCCGATGGCATATGTTCATCCAACTGCAATAATAGGTGAAAATGTTACAATCAGCCCTTTCTCTTCTGTTTACGAAGATGTAGAAATTGGTGATGGAACATGGATTGGTCCTAATGTAACAATTATGTCAGGAGCGCGTATTGGAAAAAATTGTAAAATTTATCCAGGTACAGTAATTTCTGGTGAGCCTCAAGATTTGAAGTACGAAGGTGAAAAAACTTTAACATATATTGGTGACAATACAACGATTCGTGAATGTGTTACTGTAAACAAAGGAACTAATGCATTAGGTTATACTAAGATTGGTGACAATTGTTTGATTATGGCAACTGCGCATATCGCGCACGATTGTGTTGTAGGAAATAATGTCGTAATCGTAAATGCGGTTGGTTTAGCAGGACATATAGAAGTTGGAGATTTCGCTTTTATTGGTGGTTATAGTGCGGTTCATCAATTTACAAAAATTGGAGAACATGCTTTTGTAGCTGGTGCGACACAAATTCGTAAAGATGTTCCTCCGTACGTTAAAGCAGCAAAAAATCCTGTTGCTTATGCGGGAGTTAATGCAATTGGATTGAGAAGAAAAGGTTTCACATCTGAAGAAATCTTCGAAATTCAAGGTATTTATAGAATCTTATATCAACAAAAAAATAACGTATCTCAGGCTGTAGAACAAATCTTAGAAAAATTCCCAGATTCACATTATCGTGAAGTAATCCTTGATTTTATCAATACAAGTGATCGTGGAATTATGAAAGGATATAGCTCGGGAGTTTAATAAAATAACAATAGAATAAATGGCAACAACTTCTGATATCAGAAAAGGTTTATGTATTATTTTTAATAATGATACGTATAAAATTATCGAATTTTTACACGTAAAACCAGGTAAAGGACCTGCTTTCGTTCGTACAAAATTAAAATCATTAACTAATGGAAAAGTATTAGACAATACATTTTCTGCTGGTCATAAAATTGAAGAAGTTCGTGTAGAAACACGTAACTACCAATATTTATATGAAGATGATAATGGTTTCCACTTCATGAATAATGATGATTTCTCTCAAGTTTATTTAAACAAAGATTTGATTGATAATTCACAATTTATGAAAGCTGGTGACGAAGTAAAAATCTTGTTCCGTGCTTCTGATGAAACAGCTTTAGCAGCTGAGTTACCAACTACAGTTGTAATGGAAATTACATACACAGAGCCAGGTCTTAAAGGTGACACAGCTACAAATGCTACAAAACCTGCAACGACAGAAACTGGTGCTGAAATTCGTGTTCCTTTATTCATCAACGAAGGTGATAAAGTAAAAATCAACACAGAAGATGGTTCTTACGTAGAAAGAATTAAAGAATAATTATTCTGAAATATAATAAAAAAATCCCTCTAATTAGAGGGATTTTTTTATTACTTGTTTAGGTAATCTTTTATATTAAGATTTACTTCAAATAGATTTAAAGTAAAAGGATTAATATCTATCTTATAAAATTCAGGAATATGTTTTTTTTCAATGAATAAATTAATAATATTCATGATATCATTTTTATCTGACTTTAATCCAAAGATAACTTTACTAATGTATTCAGTTTTAAACTCTATATCAGCATTAGCATCGTTGTTTACGAATTTAATATCTTTTTTTATACAAAACTCTTTATGAAATAATAATCTAACTTCATCTTCATATTCCCATATCCTTTCTTTGTATGTTGATAAAAATAAAATTCTATTATCTGAAAAATCATTAATTAAACTATCCCTTTTCTCAGCTAAATTATCTACATATTTTATAATAAATGGAGCTAGTTTAAATTTATGAGAAATATCAATTATAACATCTTTTTTTATTTCAAAACAACATCCTTTGTGAGAATCTCCATAGTGTGCCCACATAAGTTTGTTATTGTCTTTTAAATAAGATTTAGAAAAACAGGATGAGTAATTTTTAGATTGTAATTTTACAAATGCTTGATTAGCAATGAATTTAATTATATCTTTATTTTTTGTATTCTTATATAATTCATTCCAGTCAAGAGGAGTTAAATAAGGGTTAGATTCAAATGGGTCATTAAAATAATCACCTCTTGTAAATCTCAATGTTTTATTTTCAATAACTAATTTTAATGAATGTATACTTATAAATTTATAAATATTATCGAAATATAAATTTTCACTGCTTTGATCCAAAATGTTTTTTTTAACGTTGAAATATAATTAAAATACCCAATTATTTTACAATTTTATTGTAACTTTTTCGCTAGAACATGTCGTTTCTTTATCTATTTTCTTGACATAAATTGTAGAACCTAAGAATTCATTTTTGATTGTGATTGTTGATGAATCAATTCCTTTATAGACCGTTTTATTCTCTTTTGGATCGAAATTGTAGAGTCTATTTCCCTTTTCATCCAACCATTCGAATTTATATTTTTTATCGTCAACATTTTTTAAAGAAAGGATAATTGTTCCGTCTTTTTTATTTTGTTTGATACTAACTTTTTCAGAAAAATTAATTTTTTCTAAAACAGTAATTTGGATCGCTTTTCGTTCAGATTTTTTGTTGTTCCAATTACTTTCTACGTAATAAACCTTATTCTCAGTAATAGTTGGACTAATAATGTTATTTCCTTTTGCAAATGGTTGTGTAGAATTTAGAGTATCGTACCAAAAATATTCAACTTCCGCTTCTGGATTTTTTACTGTTAAAGCCTGATGTCCATTGTAACAACTTTCTTGTTTTTCACCCCATGTCAAAATTGGTGGAGTTAAGCTTTCATTATTAGGTTTTGTAATTTCCCATTGCGTTGTGTAGATATGATTCGCATGATTTTCTTTTCTCACCAATTGCGTTGTATCCATCACTTCTGCCCTCAAAATATTTTTTTCTAAGTTAAATTGACCTCTATTTAGATGAATAGAATCCAAATTTTCTGCAATCAATTTATTATTCAAAATCCATTTTACTTTCAATGTATTTGGAATAGGTTTAACTAAATTAAGGGTAAAAGCATTCATGTTTTCTGTATCAACAGTACGGTCAACAGCAGGTTTTGTAGAAATAATTGGATTTGTTTTTTGATGAATTACTTCAATAAATTCTTCTTGACAAACATTACAAAAAGGCGCGATTAAATATTGCATTTTACAGAATTCGTGCGGACGAAACCATTCCGCTCTTGCATCTTTTTCACCGTAAGCATAAATTCCAATTCCATTTGTCCCAATCCAATTTTTCCAAGGAACATCTTGCGTATTCTGCGTTTTATTTGGACCAGGAATCGTATATAATGGTCCAGACCAATATTCGTCAGACAACTTAGCAAACGAATGTCCAATTTCGTGAACAGCAATATCATTGCTTTTAAAATTAACAGTTGTCGTCGCAAATTCTCCACCAGAACCACCATAAAAAGGCGAGTTAACAAGAATTACTACTTGGCTATAATTGGGAATATTATCTTTCAGAACTTGTAATACTTTTTCATTTTTCGTTGGTACAACCAAACGATGAATTCCCGAAATATCAAAACTACTTCCGAAAATTGTATTCGGATTAGTTTTCGGAACTTCATATTTCTTTACAAATTTATTATAACGTTCAGGTAATTGATCCCAATCCACTTTTTCTGTAGGACATTCTTTGGTAGAATACGGATGAATTGCACCAGATTCTTCAGAAATACTGTTAACAACAAATACATTAAAGTAATTGGTATATTGACTTAATGGCTCCGTTTTAAAAAAATAATCAGTAAATCGTTTTGCATCTTCTTTGTAATATTTTAACTCATCTTTTGTATAACCATCAGCCAAAATAACAAGATTAATGATATTTTTATCACTTCCTTGATATTGCAAAGTATCAATGTCAAATTTTTGCGCTGATAGAAATGAAGCTGTAAATAGTGTGGCGGCTAGAACGAATAGTTTTGCTCTCATAGTTGTGTTTTGAAAAAATAATATGCAATATAGTAAGATGGATTTTTTAATAAAATTTTGTTTTAAATATTTATTATCTGATCGAAGTTCTTAAATCATTATAAAACTGAAGAATATATTGTATTTTTAAGACAAGAAATAATCTTGAACCAACTATGAAAATCAAAACCAAAAAGTTTCTGAAAAAATCTTTTTATACTTTACTTATTTTAGGAATTTTAAGTCTTTTGTTCACTGCTTTTGCGAATTATAAAATAGAAAACTCGACAGAAGAATTTGTCACAGATAAATTAGAAATTTTGCCTAAAACCAAAGTTGCTGTTGTGTTGGGAACTGCGCCTAATTTGGTGAGTGGTTACCAAAATTATTATTTTACTTATCGTATAGAAGCAGCGACAAAATTGTATCAATCAGGGAAAGTGACGCATTTTATTTTGAGTGGAGATCATGGCCGAAAAAACTACAATGAGCCTGAAGCGATGAAACAAGCTTTGATAAAAAATGGAGTTCCAGAAAATGTGATTTATTTAGATTATGCAGGTTTTAGAACCTTGGATTCGATGATACGTGCAAAAGAAATTTTTGGACAGAATGAATTTATTGTAGTTTCGCAAGGATTTCATAATCAACGAGCGGTTTACATTGCCCGTCAAAACGGAATTAATGCATATGGTTACAATGCGAGAGATGTCAATAAACATGCTGGATTAAAAACAAATATTCGCGAATATTTTGCCCGAACGAAAGTTTTTATTGATAGTTTTTTTGGTATTCAACCAAAATTTTTAGGAGAGAAAATTGAGATCATATGAGAAAATTTCTAAAGAATTTTCCGATATTATTGTTTGTGTTTTTATTTACTTCATGTGGAGGAAATAAGAGAGGAATTGAATCTATTCATATAAATTTTATAGGAACAGATGATATATATATATTAAATATCCCACATGTCAATATATTATTCATTTTTATGATAAAAAAGATGATACTATAAAATTTAATATATCTAAAAAAGAATTTGACACAATTCAAACTTTTTATACTGAATATGTAAAATCTTATCCAACAGATACAGAAATTTATTTAAAAGATAAATCTTTAGTTCTTACTGGAGGAAGTATTAAAAAATATAATTTTTCTTTAAATGATAAGAATAATAAAATTATAACACTAATAGATACAGGTGGAGATAATGTTGATAAGGAATTTAAAAATTTCATAAAATTTGACGTTTATATACAAAAACTTCTTAAATTAAAGAAAGAATTGAAAAATAAACCTGAGTCTAATATGCCTGGTTTTTAAATATTTGGTAGACATGAAAATATTAACTTTGTTATTATCTATCTCTTTATTTACTGCGTGTAATATAAAAAAAGAAACAGTAGAGTCTATTTATATAAAAAAATCTTTAAATAATTATATAATTCTTAAATACCCAAAATCTCAATATATCACTCACTTTTATGATAAAAAAGATGATACGATTATATTTAATTTGTCAAAACAACAATTTGATACAATTCAGATTTTGTATACAAGATATGTAATTTCTTATCCAAATAACACAGAAATTTATTTAAAAAATAATTCTTTCGAAACTTTAGCATACGAAACAAAATACCATTTCAATTTAAAAAATAGAAATTCTAAGATCATAACACTTTTTGATGTTGGAGGAAACAATGTAGATAAGGAATATAAAAATTTCATGGTATTTGATACTTACATACAAAAACTTTTAAAATCAAAGAAGGAATTAAAAAATAAACCGAGGAAAAATAATATACCATATATTTAAAAATCTTATGAGAAAATTTTTAATTTACCTATTTTTTAGTTCAAGTTTATTTGCTCAAGAGTTGATAGATACTGATGGAGATGGAATTCCTGATGTTGAAGATCATTGCCCAACTGTAAAAGGTCCAAAAGAAAATAATGGATGTCAGTGGCAAGAAATCATTTGTAAATTTCCTTTATCATTAATCTTCAATTTTGAACAAATACATTTAGAAAGTCTTCATTTAAAGATGTTAGATGAAATAATAAAATTGAGTAAAAAGAATAAAATTGATAAATTAGTTATTATTAGTACTCAAAGGAAAAATAGTAAAAAAGGTTTATCAGAAAATAGAGCTATTGAAGTCAAGAAATATTTAAAGAAAAATTATTTTAATACAAATAAGTATGAGATAGTTTTGAAAGAAGAAAATGAAGATAAAATATCTTTTAAAGTCGAAGAGAAATCTAACTAATGATTTCTCTTCTAGCATTTTTACTTCAAACTACTAAAGTATCCTCTTAAAATAGCATCGTTAGCAGAATTTCGCGTATCAATTTCTAAAATCTTTGGACGATTACTTTCTGCATAAAAATCGTTGAATGAATTTTCTAAATCTGTTAAATTTGAAACAACGTTATATTCAAAATCATACATTTTAGCCAAATGTTCGGCAGTGAAATGATGTTTTGTTTCAAAATAATCTTCAACAACATCGGTTTCAGAAGGTCCAGGAATAAATTTGAAAATATTTCCTCCGCCATTATTAATCAAAATAATTCTGAAATTATTCGGCATATTGACATTCCACAACGCATTCGAATCATAGAAAAATGAAATATCGCCCGTAATCATCACCGTATTTTGACCAGAAGCGATGCAAGCGCCAATTGCTGTCGACGTAGAACCATCAATTCCACTTGTTCCGCGATTACAGAAAATAGGATTCGAATTGTTATGATCGAACAATAATCCGTAACGAATAACTGTCGAATTTCCGTACTGAATTTGCCAATTTTCTGGATAATTTCTTATAATAGAATCAAATGCTTTCAAATCACAAAACGGAATCATATTGATGTAGTTTTTGAGTTTGATATTATTTGCCTCTCGTATCGAATTCCATGTAATGTAATATTCAGATTCTTTTGGATTGACAAACGGAACAAATTGTTCTAAAAATAATTCAGGTTTTGTTTCTATTTTATCTGTTAACGCTTGGAAAGTATCTGGTTGCCAATATTCATCTAAATGCCAATGTTGAGTTGGTTTTTGATCACGTAAGAATTTTTTAATTTTTTTCGAAACGACATTTTGCCCAATTGTCAATAAAATATCAGGTTTCAACGCTTCTAATTCTTCTTCTGAATAAGGGAAAATAACTTGATCTATTTTATTGAAAAATCGCTCATCATGAATATTTGACGTCACTTCTGTTAACACAACAACCGAATCATCTTGGGCTAATTGTTTTACAAAATGATCAAATTCGGCATCAGGATGATGTAATCCAACCAAAATCATTTTACGCGTCGAAGCATTCCAACGTTTCATAAAATCAATCACATCAATTTCTGGATAATCTTTTGCAGGAATCGTTATCGTATCAATTTCAATATCTGGCGTTGTTACAGATTCGTACAAAGGTTCAGAAAAAGGCATATTGATATGAATTGGCGCAGATTTGTGCATGCAATCAATCAACGCATATTTCGTCAACAACATATTTCGCGTTAAATCATCTGTTTCTTCACTTTCGGAAAGCTGAACATTATGAACAGAATGTTGCTCGAATAAATTATTTTGACGAATGGTTTGTCCATCAAAATTATCAACTAAATGTTCGGGACGATCGGCAGAAAGCACAATTAAAGGAACATTTTGAAAAAAAGCTTCCGTAATTGCTGGATAATAATTTGCCGTTGCCGAACCAGAAGTACAACAAACCACAACAGGTTTCTGAATTTGCTGAGCCATTCCCAAAGCGACAAATCCACCCGAACGCTCGTCGATTACACTATAAGTTTTGAAACGTTTGTCATTCGCAAATTGCATCGTTAATGCTCCGTTTCGAGATCCTGGCGATAATACGATATGATCAATTCCGAAAGCCAAAAAGGTTTCGGCAATCAATTGAACATTTAATTTATTTGATATTTTTCTCAACGTAGTTGTCTTAAATTATAAAAGGTTTTGATTAGCAAATTTACTAAACAAAACCTTTCAAAAAGTATGATATTTTTAAGAATTAAGTATGTAAACCTCCGTCTACACTCAAAACTTGTCCTGTTACATAACTTGATAAATCTGAAGCTAAGAATAAACATGCATTTGCAACGTCTTCTGGCTGTCCTCCACGTTTTAATGGAATTCCATTGCGCCATTCTTCAACTACTTTTTGGTCTAAAACTTCTGTCATTTCAGTTTCGATAAAGCCTGGTGCAATTGCATTACAACGAATGTTACGAGAACCTAATTCTAACGCAACAGATTTAGAGAAACCAATTAATCCAGCTTTAGATGCTGCATAGTTTGCTTGTCCAGCATTTCCTTTGATTCCAACAATAGATGACATGTTCACGATAGATCCAGAACGTTGTTTCATCATTGGTTTGATCACTGCTTTTGTTAAGTTAAAAGCCGAATTTAAATTTGTTTGAATTACTTTTTCGAAATCCTCTGCAGACATTCTCATCAACAAATTATCTTTCGTAATTCCAGCATTATTAATTACAATATCAACTTGACCAAACTCAGCAATTACATCTTCTACTAATTTTTGAGCAGCTTCGTAATCAGAAGCATCAGATTGATATCCTTTTACTTTACCGAATTGTCCCAATTCTTCTTCCAAAGCTTTAGCTTTTTCTACAGAAGAAGCATAAGTAAAGGCAACGTTAGCGCCATTTTTAACAAAAACTTCAGCAATACTTTTTCCAATACCGCGAGTTGCGCCTGTAACGATTGCTGTTTTACCTTGCAATAAATTCATGTTTATAGGTATTATATATTGCTTCAAAAATACGATTTTTTGTGAGAGTTAAAAATGTTAAAAAATACTTTATCAATTTTATTTAACATTTTATGGTATTATAATTGAAAATATTAATTGTTATAACCAATAAAAAAATAAAAACATGAAGAATCTATTGAAATTTTTGGCGGTAACATTTTTCGCCTTATTTGTATTCGCAGCTTGTAATGATGATGACGATCCAGCTAACAATGATTTTTTTGCAGGAACTTACAAAGGAAGTATAAGTTATAAAGACGCGAATAATTCATTATCAACTCAAAGTGGTAGTGTATTTGTAACAAAAATTGCAAGCGGAACAAAGTATAATTTTGCTTTTTCTGATAAAATTCCAGATTTGAACGGTGTTGAGTTTGAAAAGAAAGGTGACAATACTTTGGTGAGTGTTGGAGCAGATGAATTATCTTATATTAGAATTGATAATGCTAAATTGACAATTCTTTACACAAAAGACGGTAAAACTTGGACTGCGAATGCAACAAGATAATTTTTAGGAATAATAATAGAAAAGACGTTCAGTTGTGAGCGTCTTTTTTTTGTACAATATTTTTCGCTGAAAATAGTTAAATATAAAATGATGTTTTATGAGAACGATTGTATGTTTTGCTTCAGTATTAATGATGATATTTTCTTGTAATAATGAGGATGATAGCCAGAATACTATTTACAAAGAAAAATATGAAAGACGATTTATTATTTTTCAAGATTCTTTAGGAGGAATTGTTCAAGATAGTGGAGTAGTGCAAGTTTCTCAATCTAAGAATTTATATAAATTTGATTTTATCACAACTCAAAAAATTGATCCGATAGAAAATATTCAAATGGAAATGACAGGAAGCAATTCGTTAAGAAACGTGGGTTGGACACCAACAAAATTGATTGTACTTTCCAGAGATAGTATCAATATTTCTTACAAAGAAGGAAAACGATATTGGTTAGTCAATTCGATTAGTAAAAATTAAACATAAAAAAATCCACTCAATATTGAGTGGATTTTTTTATGATTTAAAATTTTCAGATTATAATCCGAAAGCTGTTTTAATTTGATCTACGAAGTCTAATTTTTCCCAAGTGAATAATTCAACTTCAACTTCAACAACATCTTGTCCATTAGCAGATTCAAAACGTTTTGAAACCGTTTTTGGTTCTCTACCTAAGTGTCCGTAAGATGCAGTTTCTTTGTAAATAGGATTTCTTAATTTTAATCTTTGCTCGATAGCGAAAGGCTTCATATCAAAGATTTCAGAAACTTTTGTAGAAATTTCTCCTTCTGTTAACTCAACTTTTTGAGTTCCGAATGTATTTACTAATAAAGAAACTGGAGCAGCAACACCAATTGCATAAGAAACTTGTACCAATACTTCGTCAGCAACACCAGCTGCAACTAAGTTTTTCGCAATGTGACGCGCAGCATAAGCAGCAGAACGGTCAACTTTTGATGGATCTTTTCCAGAGAAAGCACCACCACCGTGAGCACCTTTACCACCGTAAGTATCTACAATAATTTTACGACCAGTTAAACCTGTATCTCCGTGAGGTCCCCCAATTACGAATTTTCCTGTAGGATTGATATGATAAGTAATACTATCTGTAAATAAATCACGTAAATGAACAGGTAATTGCGCTTTAACACGAGGAATTAAAATACTTACTAAGTCATTTGTAATTTTATCTCTCATAGCTTCTTCGTTTGCGAAGTCATCATGTTGAGTAGAAATTACAATAGTATCGATACGAACAGGTTTGTTGTCATTATCATATTCAATTGTTACCTGAGATTTAGCATCAGGACGTAAATATGGCAATAAATCTTTTTCGTATTTACGGATATGCGCTAATTCTTTCAATAATCTGTGCGATAAATCTAACGCCAAAGGCATATAGTTTTCAGTTTCACTTGTAGCATAACCAAACATCATTCCTTGGTCACCAGCACCTTGCTCTTCGTCAGATTGTCTGTCTACACCTTGGTTAATATCTGGAGATTGCTCGTGAATTGCAGATAAAATTCCACAAGAATTTGCATCAAACATATATTCACTTTTCGTGTAACCAATTTCAGCAATTGTTTCTCTTGCTACACGTTGCAAATCAATGTAAGAATTAGATTTTACTTCACCTGCTAAAACAACTTGTCCCGTTGTTACTAAAGTTTCACAAGCTACTTTACTTTTTGCATCAAATGCTAAAAAGTGGTCAAGAATTGAATCAGAAATTTGATCGGCAATTTTATCTGGATGCCCCTCAGAAACTGATTCTGACGTAAATAAATATGACATTTCTATACTTTTTTTAAAATGATAGAGGGGAGGATAAACTGAAGTCCTGTTTTAGCAATTGTTTTATGAGGTTGCAATCAGTCAAATCATTCCTCTCGATTTTTTTTCGAGTTCAAATATACAATGAATAATATGAATAAAGAAAGATATTTAACATTTATTAGTATATAAAAATTATAGAGTTTAACATTTTGTGAATTCTAGAAATAGAATAAAAATGGTGTATTTAAATAAATTACAAATATATTTTCTTTGATTGGTTAATTTTTTTACTCTGTATAGATAATTATTCAAAATAATGTTGTTACTTTAGAAAAAAATTAATTGAAATGAAATTTGACACTCTCGATCAACAACTACTAATGTACCTACAAGAAAACAGTAAAATTACCTACAAAGAATTATCTGATAAGTTAAATTTATCGTCAACCGCAATTCACGAAAGAATCAAGAAATTAGAAAAATCTGGAATTATTTCTAAATATGTTGCGCTTGTAAACAGAAGATTAATTAACAGAGAACTTTTGGTATTTAGTCATATTAAGTTACAACAACATTCTGCTGATAACATCAAGATTTTCGAAAACGAAATTGTGAATTTAAAAGAAGTTCAGGCGAGTTATCATGTAAGTGGTGATTACGATTACATTATCAAAATGTCTTTCGAAAATATGGACGAATACAGAGATTTTATGGTAAATAAACTAACAACAATAAAGGTAATTGGTAGTACTCACAGTACATTTGTGATTGGTGATGTAAAAGATGATACCGCTTTCCAATTGGTATAAAAATAGTAGAAAGGTTCTGATAAATTAGAACCTTTTTTTGATTGAATAAATAAAAATAGAAAAGGCATGAGCAAGGAAGTAGCAGTTTTAGGAGCTGGTTGTTTTTGGTGTGTGGAAGGAATTTTTAATTCGATAAATGGAGTAGAACAAGCTATCTCTGGATTTGCTGGAGGAAATGTAGAAAATCCTACTTATCGTCAGGTTTGTGATACAGATACAAATCATGCAGAAGTTGTTGAAGTTACTTTTGACAATGAAGTGATTTCGTACAAAGAATTATTAGAAATTTTTTGGAATATACATAATCCAACACAGTTAAATAGACAAGGGAACGATGTTGGTACACAATATCGTTCGAGTATTTTTTACACGTCAGAAGAACAAAAAAAGCAAGCAGAAGAATCGTTAAAAGAGTTTGATAACGGAACTTTGTATGAAGATAAATTCGTTACAACAATAGAGCCTTTAGATAAATTTTGGCCAGCGGAAGATTATCATCAAGGTTATTACAATGAAAATCCGGATCAGCCATATTGTTCGGCAGTTGTTGGACCAAAAATTGCAAAATTTAAATCTAAATTCAAACAGATTTTAAAATAAGAAAAGCGACCAATAGGTCGCTTTCATTTTATTTTCCTTTTTTGCGTGCTTTCGCTTTTTGTTTTTGCTGACCACGGTTTTTAGGTTTAGATTTAGGTGGTTTACGTTTCGTAGGACCTCCTAAATTCACCTTTTTATTTTTATCTTTTTTCTCGTGAAATGCTGCACCACGTTCTTCAATTTTTACAGTTGTAAGCTGTTTCATTTTTACAACATCTTTCTCGAATTCACGTTTTACAGGATTGATTTTTACTTCCTCTTCAGGGAAAGGAATCTCGTCAATCTCTTTATCCATCAAGGCTTCAATATCATCTAAACGCTCAATTTCTTTTTCAGAAAAATAAGAAATCGCTTCACCTTTTTTATCCGCACGTCCTGTACGTCCAATTCGGTGAATATATTGTTCTGGAACATCTGGAATCTCGAAATTGATTACATGTGTAACATCTGGAATATCCAAACCACGAGCCATAATATCTGTCGTAATAATTCCTCGGTATTCATCTCTAGTAAAGGCTTCCATTGTTCTCAAACGATAATTTTGAGATTTATTAGAATGAATTACACCAAATTCATCTGGATAAATTTCATCTAAATGATTGAAGATTAAATCAGCATGTTTTTTATTGTTGGCGAAAATTAAAACTTTCTCAAATTTCGCTTTATCATCTAATTGATGAACAATTAAATTCAATTTTGTATTGAAATTCTCAACTGGAATAGCCGATTGAGAAATTTTTTCTAAAGGAGTTCCCGAACGAGCCAACGAAATTTCAATAGGATTTTTGAAATATTCGTGCAACATATCATCAACCTGATCTGTCATCGTTGCAGAAAATAAAATGTTTTGACGTTTATCGCTCATCATTGTAAATAAATGAATCAGTTGCGGACGAAAACCTAAACTCAACATTTCGTCAAATTCGTCAACTACTAATTTTTTCATTTCTTTGAATGATAACACATTGTCAATCGCCAAATCTAAGACGCGACCTGGCGTTCCAACCAAAATATCAACGCCTTCATACACCAATAATTTTTGTGTATTGATGTTTACACCACCATAAATTCCTAAAACACGAACATTGATAAATTCTGTTAATTGCTCTAAAATATCGGTAACCTGAACAACTAATTCGCGTGTCGGAACCAAAATAACAATCTTTGGTTGATTCGTTTTAGAGTATTGATATGTATTCAATAAAGGTAATAAGTAAGCCAATGTTTTACCTGTACCTGTTTGGGCAATTCCCATTATATCTCGTCCAGAAAGAATCGGTTTGAATGATTTTTCTTGAATTGGAGTAGGGGTTGTGATATTCAACTTTTCTAAAGCCGAACTCAATTGTTTTGTTAATTCGAAATCCGCGAATGTAGCTTTCATTTTGCAAAGATAAGTTTTCTTGATGACTTCTTAAAAACTCAATGTGCAATCCGTTCAAATTCGTTGAAACTTCGTACTTTTGCATTTCGATTATGTAAAAAGGAATAAAAATGAGTTTAAAACAATACATCACGCAGAATGTTTTAGAAGCGATTCAAAACGTTTATCAAATTAACCCTGAATCTGTTGAAATTCAGTTTACAAGGAAAGAGTTTGAAGGTGATTATACATTGGTTGTTTTCCCATTAATCAGAACTTTGAAAGGTAAACCAGAAGAAATCGGTGCTAAAATCGGTGAAAATTTGGTTGAAAATAATAAAATTACAGCGTTTAATGTTGTAAAAGGTTTCTTGAATATGAGTTTAAGTTCAGTAGAATTTTTAGAAAATTTTACTCAAAATGCTCAAAATTCAACTTTTGGAATTACAAAAGTTGATGAAAATTCGAGAACGGTAATGGTAGAATATTCATCGCCAAATACAAACAAACCTTTGCATTTAGGACATGTTCGTAATAATTTGTTAGGATTTTCGGTTTCTCAAATTATTGAAGCAGCAGGAAATAATGTGATTAAAACACAAATTATCAACGATCGTGGTATTCATATTTGTAAATCGATGATTGCTTGGGAAAAATTTGGAAATGGAGAAACGCCAGAATCTGCAAATATGAAAGGCGACCATTTGGTTGGAAAATATTATGTGGAATTTGACAAACATTATCGTCAAGAAATCAAAGAATTAGAAGCACAAGGAAAATCGGAAGACGAAGCGAAAAAAGAAGCTCCAATTTTCTTAGAAGCACAAGAAATGCTGCGTCAATGGGAAGCACATGAACCAAAAGTTATTGAGCTTTGGCAAAAAATGAACGGTTGGGTATATGATGGTTTCGCGAAAACGTACAAACGTCTTGGTGTTGCTTTTGACGAATATTTATACGAATCGAATACTTATATTTTAGGAAAAGATATTGTTGAAGATGGTTTAAACAAAGGTGTTTTCTACAAAAGAGAAGATGGTTCTGTTTGGATTGATTTGACTGCAGAAGGTTTGGACGAAAAATTAGTTTTACGTTCGGACGGAACTTCAGTTTATATTACGCAAGATTTGGGAACTGCTGTAGAGCGTTTCAAAAATAATCCAACGTTAGAAGAATTAACGTATGTTGTAGGAAATGAGCAAGATTATCACTTCAAAGTTTTATTCTTAATCTTGAAAAAATTAGGTTATTCTTGGGCTGATGCTTTACATCACTTATCTTACGGAATGGTTGATTTACCAAACGGAAAAATGAAATCGCGTGAAGGAACTGTTGTTGATGCAGATGATTTGATGCAAGAAGTTTACAATACAGCAAAAGAGATTTCTGAAGAATTAGGGAAATTAGACGGAATGTCTGATGATGAAAAAGCTGAGTTGTACGAAATAATTGCGATGGGTGCTTTGAAATATTACATTTTGAAAGTAGATCCTAAGAAACGTATTTTATTCGATCCGAAAGAATCTGTCGATTTTAATGGAAATACAGGACCTTTTATTCAATATACTTTTGCGCGTATTCAGTCATTATTGAGAAAAGAATCACCAAAAGAATTTGATGCAAATGCATTAGAATTGAATGATGCTGAAAAAGAAATTATTCGCGCATTATACGATTTCGAAGATACAATTGATAAAGCTGCAATAGAAATGAGCCCTGCTTTGATTGCGAATTATGTGTATGAATTAGTGAAATTATTTAATTCATTCTACCAAAACAATCCAATCTTAAAAAATGAAGATGAAAATGTGAAAAACTTCCGTTTATATCTTTCTCAATGGGTTGCAAATACAATTCAGAATTCGTTACGTTTATTAGGAATTGGTGTTCCAGAAAGAATGTAATCGACTTATAAAATAAATAAAATGCCTCATCAATTTGGTGAGGTATTTTTTTAACTTTACAATATGAAAATAGGAGATTTACTGAAACAAAAAGATCCTCACGATAAATTTAATTTGAAACGATTTCACGATGCGCAAAGTTTTGTGTATGATGAAATCTTAATGGAAGTTCATGCAGGAAAAAAACAAACGAATTGGATTGTTTTTATGTTTCCTCAATTAGTTGGATTAGGTTCGAGTGATTCGTCATTAGAATTTTCGATTTCTTCAAAAGAAGAGGCGAGAGCTTTTGTGAAAGATGAAGAACTTTGGGGAAATTATTTAGAAGTTTTATCTGTATTATTAATGCAACATAAAGGCGTAATTCCGCAATTAATTTTCGGAAAAAATGATGCAATGAAACTGAAATCAAGTTTGACATTATTCAACTTCATAGTTCCGAAAGAAAAAATTATCAAAGATGTTTTGAAGTTTTTTTATGCAGATCAAGTCGATAAAAAAACATTAAGTATATTGAAACAAATGAATAAATAAAAAAATCTCGCAATTGCGAGATTTTTTTATGAAATTATTTTTTTACAATAACTTTTGTTGAGGTAACTTCATCATCAGATTGAATATTAACTATATAATTTCCATTATTTAAATCAAAGTTAATGTCTTGAGAAGAGCTTAAAGATTTTACTAAACTTCCGGAGAAATTATAGACATTGATTTTAGTATTCGTGTTTTTTAAGTTGGAAATAAAAATCTTTCCATTAGAACTTATAACTTTTACAGAATTTTTTGTTGATACGTTTTTTGTTGATAGAGTAGAGGTTGTTCCTAGCTTTCCGTCATAAACTTCTACTTTATATATATTTAAAGCTTGATCACCTCCTAAATAAATAGTTCCTGCACCTCCCTTATATTCAATGTAATCGGTTGCAATATTATCATTGCCATTTACATCAACTTTACTAATAACTTCTTTTCCATCTGTTATATATAATGTTCTCGTTCCAGAAGAGCTTCCTGATTTAAACCAAACTTTTATTTTAACTGGTTCTGTGACAGAAAAGAATAAATATCTTTTCGATGGAGAGATAAAAGAAGTTTCAGTAGTTTCGTAACTTCCTCCGTTTAATTTTAATCGCTTCGTTCCTTTCCATGTGTCTGGAAATGTAGCATTATTGCTTTCAACAACTCCCATATTTGTAACACTTGCGCCAGCAAATAAGCCTAGGTTATCAATAATTTTAGTTTCAGAATAACCAGTTGATTCATTATTCCATGTACTAAAGTCCCATGATTTAGTTAATGTTTGAGCATTAACACTAAGTGACATTATCGTTAAAGATAATGCCGAAAAGATTAAAGATTTCTTCATAATTTCAATTTTTTTTTGTGATTTATATTAATGTAATCGTTTGCATAAAGTTAAATATATTATTTAATTTTCCAATAAAATTCATCTAATTAGTGTAAATATGACGCTTTAAAATAAATGTGTGAATAATTATATAAGTTATTGATTAATAGAATAATTATTTTCAACTGTTTTTTATTAATAATTTAAAATAATTATTAATATTGTATGAAATACACGATGTGATTTTGTGTTAAAGTAAAAATTTAGATAATTATGTAATCGATTACAATTAAAACACTATTTATGAAAAAAATTTTATTAAATGCTTTTGGAGTTTTAGGTATAATTAATTTATCCGCTCAAAAAGTTAATGTTACTGAATCAGCAGGGTGGTTAGAATCTGCTTATGTTAAATGGAATCCTCCATCAGAAACTGTTGATAGTTACAATGTATATTATTCGGGTAACGGAATCACTAATAAAAAAATAGATACTCAATTAATAAGGAATTATGGATCTTTTTTTAGGGCTGATATTTTAGGGTTGACCTCTGGAGAATATTCTTTTAAAGTTGTATCAGTTGTAAATGGTGTTGAAAAAGAGAATGTTGTCACAAGTAATGTAACTGTATTACCTTATGACCGTAATGGTTTTGCACATAGTAACAATAGAGCTCCAGGAGCGTATAATTTTGATGGAACATTAAAAAATGATGCGGTTGTTTTGTATGTGTCAGAGGATAATAAAAATTCAATAAGTCTTAATGTTACTGGGGCAAATAGTAATCCTTGTATTGGTTTGCAAAATATCTTAGATGGTTTTAAGAAAGGAAAGGATACTAGACCTCTTGTTGTACGTCTTTTAGGAAATGTAACTGATTTCTCATATATGTTGAATGAAGATATTGTTATAGAAAATAATAATAATAGTGGAAGTTATATCACAGTTGAAGGTGTTGGAATAGATGCTGTAGCAAATGGATGGGGAGTACGAATTAAAAATGCTTCAAATGTAGAAATTCGTAATTTAGGATTTATGTTAACTGATGCAGCTGAAGGAGATAATATAAGCTTGCAACAGTCCAACGATTATATCTGGGTACATAATAATGATCTATTTTATGGTTTTCCTGGTAAAGATGCCGATCAAGAAAAAGGAGATGGTGCTTTAGATGCAAAAAAATCTGGCTATATCACTTTTTCGTATAATCATTTTTGGGATAATGGTAAATCTAGTCTGCTTGGTTTAAGCGAAGCTAATACAGTTAATGCTTATGCAACTTATCATCACAATTGGTTCGATCATTCAGATTCTAGACATCCTCGCGTAAGAACTTATACAACCCACGTTTATAATAATTATTACGATGGTAATTCTAAATATGGTATTGGAACGACTATGGGTGCTTCAATTTTTTCGGAAGGTAATTATTTCAGAAATTCAAAATATCCTATGTTGATTTCTAAGCAAGGAAGTGATATCGCATCTAATTCAACAGGAACTTTTTCTAATGAAGATGGTGGAATTATAAAAGCTTTTAATAATTATATAGAAGGAGCTAATTCATTTTTGCCTTACGATGCATCTTCAAACCCTATTCAGTTTGATGCTTATGTTTCAAAAACAAGAGATGAAGTATTAAGTTCTTCTATTAAATCTTTGAAAGGAGCTTCGGTTTATAATAATTTTGATACTAATTCTTCATTTTATGTAAAGAATTTGATAGTTGATGAACCAAGTATAGCAAAAGATAAAATTATGAAATACGCAGGTAGAGTACAGGGAGGAGATATAAAATTTACGTTTGATAATTCTGTTGATGATAAATCGTACGCAGTAAATCAGGCATTAATGAGCTTGTTGAAAAATTACAAATCTTCATTGGTTTATGTTCAAGGTATAGATTATACACCTGTAAGTACACATACTTTGTCAATTCCAACTAATAATGATCAAACAGTAAAATCAAATACAGCAATAGAACCAATGAATTTTGTTTGGGGAGGAACAGCAAGTGATTTAGAAATAGTTGGACTTCCAGCAAATGGAATAGATTTTACGAAAGATATTTCGACAAAAACATTATCGGTATTTGGTATGCCAACTTCAGATACAAGTTTTACGGTTAAAACTATTGGTACAGGAACACCAATTTCAGCAACGGGTACCATTACAATTGATACAGATGAAACAAGTGCAAGCGTAGAAACGCATAATTTTACAATAAACGGTTTATCAAGTAAGTTTTATACATTTTCTGGAACGGCTAATATTAATTCAACAGATGGAACGGCTACTTATGATGAGTTGACTTTTACAAAACGTCTGAAAATAGAATCAGCAACAGTTATTAGCTATACGACTAAAAAGAAATCAACTTTAACATTGGTTTTTGATCCAAGTTTTAATGGTAAGATAAAGCTTAATAGCGTAAATTATGTGGCAAAAGATGGTATTGTAATTATAAATGATGTTCCTATTGGTGAAAATAAAATTACAAAAGGCGATACGGCTAACTTATATTATATCAAAACTGAATTTGAAAAAGAAAATCTGATGACATCAGAAGTTAGCATCACTAATTCGAATATTTCTATTTATCCAAATCCAGTTCAAGATAAATTTGAGGTGAGATCTAATTTGAATAATAAGATTAATAAAGTGACGGTTTTAAATACTTTAGGACAAGTTGTAAAACAAGTGAATAATCAATCAACAATTGGAATGAAAGGATTGAAATCTGGTATTTATATTGTTCAAATCGAAACAGATAATGGTATTGAAACTAAAAAAATTATAAAGAAATAATAAAATAGCTTTATAAT
>NZ_JAOCFS010000008.1:0-110543 GCF_029842105.1 Empedobacter sp. GD03797 | reverse complement strand
CTTGATGATGTCGCGTTGCTTCTTCTTCTGTGCGGAAATAGATTAAACTTCCGTCTTTAAAAATAGTAAAACCATTGCAAACAATAGGCGTTTCGACATTTTGTTGAATGATATTGTACGATAAAAGAATGTATGTATTGGTTTCATCTTGATTGAAAATATACATAAAATCTTCTCCGTTTGGAGAATTTACACGACGGAAAAATTGAAAATTATCTAACTTATTTTCGAATATATGATAGGTTCCGTTTTGTAAATAATAGCCATTCGAAAAAATCAAACCTTGATTGTCTGGCAACAAAACTGCTGCATCCAAAAGAGCAGGAATATTGATGACTTCCTTGGTGCGAACATTGTAAATATACGCTCTGAAATCTTCTTGAAAAGGTTTGATTTTAACCGCAATCAGATTTCCTAAATCGGCGTAATAATATTCGGCATCGTCTAATTGTTGATCTAAATGCGTAACTTTTTCAGTGAAAATTCCTTTTCCTGTATCCGTATTATCCTCAATTTTGAACGTAATATCGCCACCAATCGCTTCGATAAAAATTTTATCTAAAATAGAAATGTGTGGAAATTTACCTAATCGACGATCATCAATTGACGTTTTTTGCCATTCGAAATCAAATTGATCTGCTTTTTTTACTTCGTGAATGCTGCGATCATCTTGATAAATTAATTTTCCGTCTTTGATTAACCATTTAAACGCTTTCAAATCTTGTGCGCTTTTACTGGTTTGGAAAACCATGTACAAATAATTATCTGTTCTACGAAATTTAGAAAAGATAGAATCGCGGTAATATTTATATAAATTCTGAAAATCTGTAAAGAAATTCTGATCGTTAATTAAGTCGAGAGGTTGAGGTATAAATTGATTTTCTTGAAACAGATAAATACTAAAAACATCGCTCAACTGAATGTCTGTGCGTAAACCGAAATGTACGTTGTACCCAAAAATACACAACTTATCGAACGCGATAATTCCACGTGAAATACAAGTGTTTTCTGTTGTAATTCTTTGGTTTGCGCTTAATGCAAAATTGGTAGAATTGAATACCTCTTTACGAGCTTCGTTCAATTTCGTTAATCTTTCCGAAAGAAAATCTTTTTGTGTAAGAAGTCTTTTTCGGATGATTTCGTACGCGCCTGCATCAAGCGTTTCGGTAACGTTAATATTTTTTTCTTCTTGCATTAAATTAAAATCTAAAAGGTGATTAAACGTGATGATAAGAGCGATTGAAACGATAAGATTTCAATCACTCTATTGTTGTTTAATGGATTAACCTATTTTTTTATTTGAAACACCTAACTGATTCGCAATTCCGAAAAGAGAATTGATAAATCCTGTGTCTTCGCTGTTTCCAGAAGCCGAAGCAGCTTGCTGTAATTTAATTAATGCCGCAGTAATTGTTAAGTTTTTGATATCGTTTGACGAAATACCATATTTATCGGCAAGACTTCTTACTTTTCCAGCTAAATCGCTTCCGCCATCTTCGTCAATCAATGCATTTTTGATGTCTGTTGCATGTTTAGAATTGTCGATTAAATGATCAAAACCTTTTGCATTCGAAACTTGTTTGACAATATTTTCGAAGAACATCGTTTCTCCACCAACAATGTCAATTTTCGCTGATTTCAATGCAGTTGATAACACCTCAGCTTGCGCTCCAGCAATATCTTTTTGAATGTTGATTTGAGCCAATTCGATATCTTTTTCTTTTTGTAATTGAAGTTTGAACTCTTCGTGCTCTTTTCCAACACCGTCCAATTTCTTCATAGCTTCTGCTTTTTCTTCGATTCCTTTCGCTTCTGCCAACGCTTTTTCACGTACAACTTCTGCTTGTGCTAAACCTTCTTTACGCAATGCTTCCGCTTTTTTCTCGATTACAGACGCTTCTACAGTTCCTTGTTTTTCTTCCGCTTCTGCTTTAGCAACCATTACTTCTGCTTCCGATAAACCAATTGCAGCTTCTTCTTTCGCTTGTGCTTCTGCAATAATTTTACGAGCTTCCGCTTCTTTTGCAGATGCCTCTTTTTTCGCCTCCGCATCAATTAATAACTCTTGCGCTTTGCGTTCTGCAACTTGTTTTTGTGCATCGGCTTCGATAACTTGACGAGCAGCTTCTTGTTCTGCTGCAATTTTAGATGCTTCCGCAGCTTTTACAGTTTCGATTAAACGCTCTTCCGCTTCTTGCGATGCAGCAATAATTCCGGCTTGTTTCTGACGCTCAACTTCTCTATAAACTTCAACGTCTTTCACGCCTTGTTGCTCTTCAATCACGCCTTTTTCTAAAAGAACACGTTCTTTGATAACGCCTTGAATATTTTTTTTCTCCACCTCGATTGATCTTTCTTTATCAATCTGAGCTAAAGTCACAATTCGTTCACGTTCTGTTTGCTCCAAAGCGCGATCTTTTTCAACGCGTTCAGTTTCGATAGCATCAGTACGAACTTTATTTTTTTCTGCGATAATAATTTGACGCAATTTATTTTCTTCTTGAACTGCTAATTGCTCTTCTGTTGTAATACGAACAGATTCAGCTTTTAGACGTTCTTCTTCACGAACTTTTGCAATTTCTGCTTCTTCACGTGCTTTTATATTTTCGATTTCTCTGCGTTGACGCTCTTCTTTTTCGGCTAATTGACGCTCTAATTCTAAGATTGCTTCACGTGCTTCAACGTTTTGTTTTTTGATTACTTTTTCTTCTTCACGACGAATTAAATTGGCGTTCATATTTTGTTGAGCCGTTAATTCAGTGATTTTTTTGATTCCTTCAGAATCTAAAATATTGTCTGGACTTAAAAATTGTAATTCAGTTTGTTCTAAATAATCAATTGCACAGTCATCTAAAATATATCCATTCAAATCTGTTCCGATAATATTTAAAATTTCATCTCTAAATTCACGTCTTGCTTCGTATAATTCGATAAAATCGAATTTTTTACCAACTGTTTTTAAGGCTTCTGAGAATTTTGCTTCAAAAATACTTTTTAATGTTTCTGGTTCTGATGCACGTTCTGTTCCTAAGTTTTGTGCAACATTGATTACATCATTCACCGATTTATTAACTCGAACAAAAAATGCAACTTTGATATCTGCACGAATGTTGTCTTTACAAATTAATCCATCATGTTGTTGACGCGCAATGTCAATTTTTTTGATCGAAATGTCCATAATTTCCATTTTATGGAAAACAGGAATTACATACATTCCTTTGTTGAATGCTACTTGCGAACCTCCAACACCAGTACGAACGATGGCTTTTCCTTGCGGAACTTTTTTATAGAAAACGCTTAAAACGACGATGAAAGCAATAAAGATGAAAACGATGACACCAACTGCTAAAAGAATAAAATTTGTCATGAGATTTTTATTATATTTTGATTGATTTAGTTAATAATTAAGGTTAAAATATCTTCGATAATAAACGAAGTAAGTTGAAATAATAGTATCATAATTAGGTTAAATATTGTTTAAAGTAATGTGTTTGATGACGAAATAATAATGATTTGACGGCGATTCGTCAGTAATAATAATGGTGTCACCAAAATTAATTTCTTCGCCATTTTGACTTTTGATGTTAAGCGTAATAATATCTTTCTCGATTTGAAATTCAGCAGAACCTATTTTATCACCAGTGATTTTAGACTTCGATTTTCCGACTCTTCCAATAAAATCTGTTTCGTCTTCTCCGTGATAGCCTAATTCTGCATAAACTCTTACGAGTGGTTTTGTAATCCAATGCATCATAAAATAAGCGATGATGAAAACTGGAATTAAAACTAAAACAGAATACAATCCTAACTTGCTTAATCCAAAAACAATCGAAGAAATAATGGTAATCACCCAACTGATAAATTTGAACAAGGTAATAATTACCATTAACGGAACTTTACCAACATTGATAAATTCTAAACATTTTGCCCAAAAACCTGGCTCGTGATGCACGTCAGCATCAGCATCGTGATCGGCGTCAATTTCGTGGTGCGCATCAACATCATTGATGTCTCCGATATGAAAATCTGAATCAGTTCCAAGGTCAATTCCGTCACCAGCCAACAATTGAAACACCCAATAGACGAGAGAAAATCCCATCAGAATGGTCATAATTCCATTGGCCAATGGATTGAAAAGAAGGTTTAAAATTTCGCTCATTAGCGTTGATTTTTAGTGTTAAAGTTGTCTTTTAAAGGTAAAATAAATTCTGTAAGTTATTCCATTATTTGACAATGGAGTAGAGGAGGTTAATTCCCAGCCTTCTGCTCCGTATTGATTCAATAATTTATCTAAATATTCTTGGTCGATAGAGACTTTGAAAATTCCTTGTTCAGCTTTTATTTCGATTGTTTTGTATTCAAATTTTGGCATATAGTTTCAAAATTAAAAATGATTAAGTTCTATTATTTTAAAGAAATAAAACTCACTATAAAAAGTGATTTATTCTTGATTTTTCGATAGAATTTTTAGCTTCAAAGCTTCTAATTCATTTTGAATCAAATCTCCTTTCAAGGTTTCATTAATTTCATCATCAGCTGTTTTCGAATTATCCGCCAAACTTCCGTAAGCTTGCGCAAGCGCTTCGTCTTCTTCTACTTTGGCTTTCATGCGTTCTAACATGCTAATTGTGCTATTTGCATCAATTTTTGCCATTTGTTTGTTTACCTGTTTTGTCGCATCAGCAACTTTTACACGCGCTTTTAACGTTGTCAATTCATTTTCCCATTTATTAATGTTGAATTTTAGAACTTCGACATTTTTATGGACTTCATTTGCAGATTTTTCATGAATAATTACTTGATTTTCTAATTCAGTAATTTCTTCTAACAATTGCTTCTTTAAGCCCAAAGCTTCTTTCGCTAAACTTTCGGCTTGTTCAACTGTAATTTCACTTCGCCCAGCTTTTTCTAACAAAAGAATTGCTTTTCGTTCGTAATCTGCCGCTTCTTCTTTCTTTTTGTCTACGCTATTTTGCGAACGAATTGCCATCGCTTTTACTTTTGCATAAGCTTCTAATGATTGATTAAGATCGTCGCGCATTTCGCGAATTCCTTGTTCAGTCATTTTAATTGGGTCTTCCATTTTTTCGACAACCGAATGTATTTCTGCTTGTCCAATTCTAAAAATACGTTTGAAAATATTCATAGTGATATTGTTTTATTGTTTAGAAAATTCGATTAATTGAGCAGAATATTCGCTCATCAATAAACTCAAAGAGTTTAACGTTGCTTCAAATTCGTTTTGATCAAGATTCGCAATTTGAAGTGTGTAACGATAAATAACTTTGTTTCCGTCTTCTGTTATTGCAAAAGCACCATGAATGATATCGCGATTTTTCATCAACAACGCTTTTAGCATTTCCAGATTATCATTTGTAATTGTAAATAAATACAACTCGAAAATGATGACAGGTGGTGCAATTCCTACAATCAGATTTTGAACACCATCCAATAAATTTTCAATCATAAAAACACCTTCTTTTTCGTCTTTGTAACTGATGGTGTAATTGATGTTTTGAATAAAATTTTCAATCTTCGAAAAATAATTCATTTTGTTGTTATTCGTGTTTTTTGTAATTTGTTTCCATAAAATTAAACAATTTGCTAAAATAATTAGCAATTAAAAATGTTAAAATTTTAAATAATGACAAAAATAGGTGAAAATATAAAAAAATTAAGACAGGTTAAGAACTTAACTCAACAGGCTTTTGCTGACTTATTTGAAGTTAGTAGAGGAAATATTTCATCTTATGAAGAAAAACGTGCAGAACCAAAAATTGAAACGATTTCTCAAATTGCTAAATATTTTAGCATTCCAATAAGTCATTTGATCGAAAAAAACTTAACTGTTAACGAAATATTACACTTTGATAACTATTTTGAGGAAGCTGATATGTTGCGAAATGTTAAAAATTTGAGCGCGATTCCTTTTTTATCTCGAGAAGTTATTCAATCAAAAAAAGAATTGTTTTCGAACTTAGAAAATTATCCTTCAATCTATTTTCCTATTTATAATTCGCATCAATTTATTGCGTTGGAATATTCTTCGAGTATCGCTTCACCTATCGATTTTGCAGAAGAAGAATCGTCTATTTTATTTTTTGAACATTTGGAAGTGGAAAATTTACATTTGGTTAATGATAAATTTGGTTTGTATGTGAATGATGATGAAATTTTTGTAGGAAAGTTTATTCAACACAATAATCAGTTGATTTTGGAATTAAATCAATGGAAACAAATTATTTTTGATGTTGAAAATATTCAGCATTTTTATCAGTTTTATGCTGTTTATAAGAAAGTTTAGTTAGAATTGAGGATTGATTGTGGTTTGTTTTTATTTTGTTTTTAAAGTAACTAATCGCATTTTAAAATCAATAAAATCTACTGTTTTATTTCCATCTTGGTCATAAGATATAAGAGTCTCACCAGCTTGTTGATACTTATAATTTTTAGGCAATCCGAACTTTTGAATTAAATGATCGTATTTTAAATATTCTTTCGGTCTGGAATTATAAAAAGTCAATGCAGATTTAATGTCATATAATAAGGTATCTGAAATTTCATGTAATTGTCCATTTTTAAAAATTAATCGTTCTTCATAGAGGCACGAACAGTATTTGTCCTTTCCAACGGAAAAGCTAAAATCACTTGGACAATCATTGATTTCTTTAGAAGATTTTAATTTTTTCAAACGATTAATAATTGAATTAAATTCGTTCTCATTAATTAAAACAATTTCAGAATCTTTATTATAATACCCATTGTTTTCTTGACATTCAGGAGGAATATTATAATCTACGTAATTAGGAGGAAAAGACGCAATAATATCATTGATTTCTTTTTGTTCATTGCAAGAGAAAAAATAGAAAAGACTTAATAATCCAATAATAAAATACTTCATAATTAAGATTTTAAACTTTAATATAAATCTTCTTTTTATCTAATAAATAAGCCAACCACCAAAAGAAAGCTAAGAAAATTAGCGAATAAACAAATGAACCAATTTCTGGAATTCCAGGAATTTTAGCACAGACATTTTCGTAAAACCAACCCAATGGTGAAATGAATTTGATTTCTCCTTTGTCGTTTAAACCAGCTTCAATTCTGATTAAACCTAATAATCGTGGTAATAATCCGCTCAAAACAAAGATGAACAAAGGGTTTTTTCCGAAAACATCAAAGAATTTCATGAAACCATTTTTGATTCCTAAAATTTCGATGAACCAAATCATTGCGCCAATTGTCAAAATTGCTAAACCAGTTGTGTTGAAAACATAAGAGCTGCTCCAAATCTTTTTATTGTACGGAAAGTCCCATTGCCATACGTAACCAATTGTCAATGCAATTGTTCCTAAAACAAATAAACCAGCTAACATTTTATATTGCGGATTGTCAGTATTTGGTAACGGATGATTCAACCAATTGATATTTCCTTGTTTCTGAATATAATCACCAACCAAATACCCAAATAAAACTTGTGGAATAGTAGAAATAGTACTAAAAATTCCTTCTGGATCAAACGGGATGCCTTCTCCTTTATAAATATGCGCTAAACCAAGCAATTGATTATCAATTTTAGTTCCGATAAAACCTTCTAATGAATAAGGATCAGAAGTTCCAAGTCCGAAAGTTAAAACCCAATAAAGTAGAAGAATCGCACAGCTTATCAATAAAACTTGTTTTTGTTTAAAATAAAAAGCAATCACCGAAGCGAAAAAATAAGCAATTGCAATTCGTTGTAAAACGCCCATAATTCGGATTCCGCTTTCTTCTGAATCTTTCCACGCTTTGAAAATTAGTTCATTATTATCCCACTTGAAAAATGGCCACCAATTGATGAATAATCCAATTCCGAAAATTAAAATTGTTCGTTTTATTACTTTTTGCCAAAAAATCTGTTGAGGTTGTTGTTGCAATTTTGGAATCACAAAAGCCATTGCATTTCCCACAGCAAACAAAAAGAATGGAAAAACCAAATCTGTTGGAGTACAGCCGTGCCAACTTGCATGCTCTAAAGGATCGAACATAGCCGACCAAGTTCCTGGATTATTTACCAAAATCATCAACGCAACAGTTGCGCCACGAAAAACATCTAATGAATAATAACGAGCTGCTTTCATCTCTTTTGTGTTAATGTTTTAAAGATATAGATTTTTTGAATTTTTTGGCAAAATGCTTTTCAAAAAGATACTAGATTATTCCTTACCTTTAATTTATAATAACAAACAATCTAAAAAAGAATGAGAACGGAGTCTGATTTATTAGGAGAGTTACAAATTCCTGAAACGGCTTATTATGGTGTGCAAACGCAACGTGCCATTAATAATTTCAAAATTTCCAATAATTATTTGTCGCATTATCCCGAATTTGTAAAGGCGCTTGGTGTCGTAAAATTAGGAGCTGCGCAAGCTAATCACGAATTAGGAATTTTATCGAAAGAATTATTTGATGCGATTTCTTTTGCTTCAAATGAATTAATTGCTGGGAAATATACAGAGCAATTTCCGATTGATATGATACAAGGTGGTGCGGGAACTTCTACAAATATGAATGCGAATGAAGTAATTGCAAATATTGCTTTGGAACATTTAGGAAAACAAAAAGGTGAGTATCAATTTTGTTCGCCAAATGATCATGTCAACCTTTCGCAATCTACGAATGATGCGTATCCATCTGCTTTGAAATTGGCATTATTTAATATGAATAAGCCTTTGGTTGAAGCATTAACTTCGTTGTATGAAGCGTTTGATAAAAAAGGAAAACAATTTGGTAATGTTATAAAAATGGGACGTACGCAATTGCAAGATGCAGTTCCAATGACGCTTGGGCAAGAGTTTGAAGGTTTTTCGAATACGTTGCATAAAGAAGTTGATAATTTGAATCGAATTGCGACCGAATTATTAGTGATTAATATGGGGGCAACTGCGATTGGAACTGGATTGAATGCTGTTCCGGGTTATGCGCAATTGTGTACAACTAAAATTGCTGAAATCATGAATGAAGATGTTTCGTTGGCTGATAATTTAGTGGAAGCAACTTCGGATACAAGTTCATTTGTTGATTATTCATCTGCTTTGAAACGTCTTTGTGTGAAGTTGTCGAAAATTTGTAATGATTTACGCTTATTGACTTCAGGTCCGAGAACAGGTTTGTTCGAGATTAATTTACCTCCAAAACAACCAGGATCTTCGATTATGCCAGGGAAAGTAAATCCGGTAATTCCAGAAGTTGTCAATCAAGTTTGTTTTAAAGTAATTGGAAATGATTTATCAATAACAATGGCTGCCGAGGCTGGACAATTGCAGTTGAATGTAATGGAACCGATTATTGGTTTTTCGATTATGGAATCAATTCAATATTTAACAAATGCGATGAATACGCTACGTGTTGAATGTGTAGATGGAATTACAGCGAATGTTGAACATTTGAAAAATGAAGTTCAAAATAGTATTGGAATTGTGACTGCGCTAAATCCGTATATTGGCTATAAAGCAAGTACAAAAATAGCGAAAGAAGCTTTAGAGACTGGTGGAAGTGTTTATCAATTGGTCTTAGATCATGGTTTGTTGTCGAAAGAACGTTTGGATGAAATCCTTGATCCTAAAAATATGCTTGGACCACATATATAGAAGTTGTGAGTTAGTAGTTATGAGTGAAAAGTTTTGAAAAAATAAATTAATAATGAAACCTTTAAATCTTCTAAAAATAGAAACATTAAACGATGAATGGCTAGATAAGGATGTGATTATTTTACATGCTTGTTTTCAGATTTTATGCGATTGTATTGAAAAAGAAAATTTATTTAAAAGTCATGTTGATTGGATGTATGATAATGAACATAAAAATGCAAAAATTGAAATTGAAAACTTATATAATTGGAGGAATAAACGTAAGTTCGATAATGATAATTTAGAAAATATTCAATATGAAGAAGATAATCAAATGTTGAAGAAATTAATAGAGTTTAGACAATATCTTTGGACTTAATTTGATTGTATATGATACCAATTGACGGGGAATTCGGAATTTTATATGTGTTTTATTTAATACTGTTCTGCTTTTGCATATTTAAAATGATAGTAGGAAATAAATTTAGTAGAATAAAAACGATACTGATTTTATCAATTAGCATTTTATTGAATGTCTTATTGTATTCTAATTCGAATAATTTTGAAGGAGGAGGTTCTTTAGTCGTTTTATTTTATTCAGGAATAATTTTTCTTTTGACTTTGGTAGTGATTCTTTTAGACCAATTGTTAGGAAAAAGAAAATAGCATTTTAATTAAAAAAATTATGAGTAATGAGTTCAGAGAAAACTTAGAACTTATTACTCATAACTTAAAACTTATTTTAATATCCGTGTAAATTCACATCATCAGTAGGAAGTAAATCAACTTTTTTACCCATTTTTTTCTGAATGATTTTGAAATGGTGTACATCTTCTTCTGTAATCAAACTAATTGCTTTTCCATTTGCATTTGCACGACCTGTACGTCCAATTCTATGTACATAATCTAAAGGAGAACGAGGTAATTCGTAATTAATCACAGTTGGCAAACCTTCGATATGGATTCCGCGTCCAATCAAATCTGTTGCAACCAAAACTTTAACATCACCTAATTTAAAATCTTCCAAATTATCCATTCTCGCGCCTTGGGATTTCTTACTATGAATCGCCATCGCAGAGATTTTATTCTTTTTTAATTTTTCAACCAAGTTATCAGCAGTTCGTGTCGAAGAAACAAAAACCAAAACTTGCTCTAAGTTTTCAGATTTGATTAAATAACGTAAAAAAGGACCTTTTGTTTCTGCATCAACTTTGTAAGCAATTTGCTCGATTTGTTCCAAATCAATTTCTTGCTTTTTAATTTCAATAACAATCGGATCAATATTTAATGTAGATTTTATTTCATCAATTTTATCATTCAAAGTCGCAGAAAAAAGAATAGATTGTTTCTTTTTCGGAACACTTTTCAAAATTCGGTTCATTTCATCACCAAATCCTAATTGGAACATTTTGTCCGCTTCATCAATCACCAAATATTGCAATTGATCTAATGATAAAGCATTATGATCCATCAAATCTAATAAACGACCAGGTGTTGCAATTAAAATTTCTGTACCATACAAATTTTTCATCTGTGGATTAATCGAAGTTCCTCCATACACCGCTTGTGTTTGTACTTCACGACGTAAAGCAGTTTGTAATCCTGCAAAAGTTTGTTCAATTTGAACTGCTAATTCACGTGTTGGAACTAAAATTAATGCTTTTATGTTACGAGATTTTTCGTACGATTGATGTTGAATTTTTTGCAACAAAGGCGCAACAAAACACAAGGTTTTTCCAGAACCAGTTTTTGCAATTCCCATCATATCTTTTCCTTTTAAAATAGATGGAATTGTTTCGGTTTGAATTTCAAAAGGTTTTAAAAATCCAAGTTTTGTAATTGCTTTTGATAAATATGGTGATAATCCTAAATTTTCGAATGACATAAATTGATATAAGATTGCAAAGGTAGAGATTAAATCTGAATGATATTTTATGAAAAATTGTTCAGTTCAACATTTTTGAATTTAATGAAAATGAAAGATTTAAAAACAAATTCTGAAATATTTCTAAAAATCATTTTATAATCGTGTCTAATTCTTTAAAATTAGATTTTAAACAGAAATAATTTCGGTTTAAAACTTATTAAAAAGCTTTTAGCTTAATAAAACTATCGTTAACTTTGATTCTTATGAAAAAAGATCAGTCTAAGATAATTCGTGAGCAAGCGCCAAGATCTGCTACTCGCGAGCATTCGGTTCCATTATATTTAACTTCAAGTTTTATTTTTGATAGTGCAGAACAAGGACGTGCAATTTTTGCGGAAGAAGAGCAAGGGATGGTTTATTCGCGTTATGCAAATCCAAATACAACAGAGTTTATTAATCGCGTTTGTGCGTTAGAAAAAGCTGATGCTGGTTTGGCTTTTGCGTCGGGAATGGCAGCTGTTTTTGCGTCATTTGCATCGTACATCAAAAGTGGAGATCATATTGTGTCGAGCCGTGCAATTTTTGGTTCTACGCATCAATTAATTACACAATTGTTTCCACGTTGGGGTGTAACTTATACGTATGTAGAAACGCCAAATATTGAAGATTGGGAAAAAGCAATTCAACCAAATACAAAAATTGTTTTCTTAGAATCTCCTTCAAATCCTGGATTAGAATTATTCGATTTAGAAGCTTTGGCAAAATTGAAAGAAAAACATCCGCATGTTATTTTTGCAATTGACAATTGTTTTGCGACACCATATTTACAACAACCTTTGCAATTTGGATTTGATTTATCTATTCATTCTGCAACAAAATATATGGACGGACAAGGTCGAGTTTTGGGTGGAGTAGTTGTAGGAAAAGAAGAATTAATCAATGAAATGATGTTTTTTATTCGTCATACAGGTCCGGCGATGTCTGCTTTTAATGCATGGACAATTTCTAAAAGTTTAGAAACTCTGCCGCTTCGTATGGATCGTCATTGCGAAAATGCGTTAGCGTTGGCAGAAGCTTTGGAAAATCATCCTGAAATTGCAGATGTAAAATATCCATTTTTACCATCGCATCCGCAATATGAGTTGGCGAAAAAGCAAATGAAAGGCGGTGGTGGAATCGTAACGTTTGAAGTGAAAGGCGGTAAAGAGCGTGCTTTCAGATTTATTGATGCATTAGAAATGATTTTGTATACGTCTAATTTAGGAGATTCTAGATCGATTGCAACGCATCCAGCTACAACAACTCACGCAAAATTATCAGATGCAGAACGTGCAGATTTAGGAATTATGCCAGGTTCTATTCGTTTATCAGTCGGTTTGGAAGATAAAACAGATATTATCGAAGATATTTTGCAAGCATTAGAAAAAACTAAACTTTAATAAGTTGATTATTTGTTGATTATGTGTAATTATTAAAAATTTATTCATTTCAGCACGGACTTTGCTTAGTCTAAACGAAAGTTTAGAAAATGAAGAAGGTTTTAATTTTTGGATTTACATTGTTCGCAATGTCAAGTTATGCACAACATAGGCCAAATGATGGAAATAATAGAAATGTCGATATTTTAATTGAACGATCAGATTATTATGATATATCATCAAGTCAAAAAAATAAAATAATTGCTTTAAAAAAACAAGCAAGTAAAGATTTCGAACGTATTGGTAGAGATCGCAATTTGTCTGGTTACGAAAAAGGTAGAAGAAAAAGAGAGATTTCGTACAATTTACAACGAGATATTGATAAAATCTTAAATGATAATCAACGTTACAAATGGTCAAATTCTCATCGTGATGATTATTACAAAAATAGAATTGATAATCGATTAGAGCGTTTAGAAGACGAATATGAAAGAGATATCAAGCGAATAGAACGTAATTATTTTCATGATAAAAATTTGATGAAACGTAAAAAAGAAATCAGAAAAGCAGAATATAAACGCGCAAAAGAGCGTATGAAAAATGCGAAAGATTATTATTAAAATAAAAGGATCCACAAATTATGGATCCTTTTTTTTTTATATTGATTTGATAAAACTTTCTACTTGTTCCTCTGGCGTTATCCAAGAAGTAACCAATCTAATTGCAGAATTTTGATCATCAATTTTTTGCCAAATATAAAACTCAAAATCTTGTTGTAGTTTTTCGATAATTGAATTTGGTAAAATAGGAAAAATTTGATTGGAAGATGGTTCAGTCAAAAAGTTGTGACCTTTTGCTAAAATAGCATTTGCTAATTTTTCTGCCATTTGATTAGCGTGTTTTCCCATTTCGAAAAATAAATCATCTCGAAACATTTCCGAAAACTGTATTCCAATCAAACGTCCTTTCGCTAACATTCCACCTTTTTGCTTGATATGATAACGAAAATCTTCGTCCAATTTCAAATTATTTATCACAATTGCTTCACCTAAAAGTGCTCCATTTTTAGTCCCTCCAATGTAAAAAATATCTGTAAAATTTGCCATATCTTCTAAAGTTAAATCACATTTAGAATAAGTTAAAGCAGAAGCTAAACGCGCGCCATCAACGAAAAGATATAAATTGTTTTTTTGGCAAAAATGATAAAGCTCTTGTAATTCCTTTTTCGAATAAACACTTCCAACTTCCGTAGAATTAGAAATATAAACCAATTTTGGCTTTACCATATGCTCGTCCGTGTGTGTGGCAAGAACAACCGAAATTTGCTCAGGAGTTATTTTTCCGTTATCCGTCGCAATGGTATTTACTTTATGTCCTGTTGCTTCTATCGCGCCAGTTTCGTGAACAGCAATATGCCCACTTTCTGCTGCAATTACAGATTCATGTGGTTTTAGAATAGAAGAAATTACAATTAAATTGGCTTGTGTTCCTCCAGAAACAAAATGAATTGCTGCATCTTTTTTCAGATGTTTTTTGATTAATTCTCTTGCTTCATTGCAAAATTCATCTTCGCCGTAACCAATTGTTTGTTCTAAATTTGTATCGATTAATCGTTGCAAAATTGCTGGATGAGCGCCTTCGCTATAATCATTTTTAAAGCTATATTTTTTCAAAATTGAAATCTTAAATTTTGAGAATAAAAGTAGGAGTTTTCCTAATTCTTTCCTATTTTACTATCTATTTTTACCAATTATTTAAACTGAATTATGAAGGTTTTAGTCGTAGAAGATGAAATAAAATTGCAAGAAACGATTGTTGAATTTTTAGAAAAAGAAAAGATGATTGTCGAAACTGCTGATAATTATCAGCAAGCTTTGGATAAAATAATTTCGTTCGATTATGATTGCATTTTGTTGGATATGATGTTGCCAGATGGCGATGGAATGTCTTTGTTGAAGGAATTGAAGAATCTTCATAAAGAAACTTCAGTCATTATTTTGTCGGCAAAAGATTCGGTTGATGATAAAGTAGAAGGATTATTGGTTGGAGCGGATGATTATTTGGCGAAACCATTTCATTTTGCTGAATTATTGGCTCGAATTAAAGTTGCTTTGCGTAAAAATCTACAAAAAGGAGAAGATGTTTTGAGTTATAAAAATGTTCAAATTTTTCCCGAAGATCGTTTGGTTAAAGTAAATAATATCGAACTGAAATTGAATAGAAAGGAATACGATTTGCTGTATTATTTTATGTTGAGACCCGAACGTGTTTTTCAGAAAACGACTTTAGCAGAAAGTGTTTGGGGAGATCATATTGAGCTATCAGATAATTTAGATTTTATTTATTCGCAAATAAAAAATCTAAGAAAAAAAATGAAAGAAGCGAATTCTGAAGTCGATTTACAAGCGGTTTATGGGATTGGTTATAAGTTGATTTAACATGAAAATATCACTAAAAAATTATACATTTCGTTACCTCACATTTTGGTTGCTTATCGTTATTGCGATTTGGGCTTTTCTTTTTCATTCCTTGATTTTGGATGAAGTTTATGACAATGTAGATGACGGATTAAAGAATCAAAAAATAGAAATTATTCGAGAAGCTTATCGCGATCCGAATTTATTAAATACAACCGAATTTGGATTAAGTCAATTCAAAATTACCAAAGTTGATCCAAGTAAATATGATGAAAGAAATCATTTTTCGAACGAGTTGGTTTACATGGAATACGATGATGATATGGAGCCTTATCGTATATTGAGAACTGGTTTTTATGACAAAGAAAATCATCCATATTCGTTAGAAATTAGAACCTCAACCGTTGAAGAAGATGAATTGATTTATGATTTGTCTCTTTCTTTGATTGCGCTATACTTTTTTATCTTGATTAGTATATTGTTGATTAATCATTTTGGATTGAAAAAAGCCTTCAAACCTTTTGGACAAATTATTTCTCAACTAAGAAAATATGAAGTGGGAAATAACGAAAAACCAAAACTTGTTGAAACGAATGTGAAAGAATTTTCTTATTTGCAAAAAGAAATTGAGCGAATGATTAATCGAAATGATGAGGTTTTTAATTCGCAGAAATTGTTTATCGAAAACGCTTCGCACGAGTTGCAAACGCCCTTGACAATTGCACTAAATAAACTTGATTTGCTAATAGAAAATTCAGATTTAAAAGAAAAAGAAGTGATGAGTTTAGTAGAAACAAAACAAACACTTTGGCGAATGGTAAATCTAAACAAATCGTTGTTAATGTTATCTCGAATCGAAAATAATCAATATAAAAATAATGTTGAAGTTAATTTTACAGCTTTGACAAAAGATTTGATCGAAGATTATGAAGAAATTTTTGAAGCAGAAGAAATTAAATTAGAAACGAATTTTAAGGCAGATTTTATTCTTGATTTTAATATCGATTTGGCGCGAATTTTAATTTCAAATTTGATTAGAAATGCGATCAAACATAACAATGATGAAAAAATTATTAAGATAGAAAGTGACTCAAATCAATTTATAATTTCTAATACAGGAAAAACCGCAACGTTGGATTCGAATCTTATTTTTAGTCGTTTTTATAAACAAGGAACAAGTGATGGAAATAATGGATTGGGGCTTTCGATTGTGGACACAATTATCAGAAATCAACAAAATCTAAAGTTAGATTACAATTATGAGTTTCCTTTTCATCAATTTATTCTGAAAAAATAAATTATTCCCAAATCTTTCCTAATTCACTTTGCAACTTTGTCTTATAATTATAAAATCAAACAAAATGAAAAAGTTTTTAAGTGTTATCATGTTAAGTGCAACGTTGATTTCTTTTGCTCAAGATAAAGCGATAAAATATAACCAAGTTCCAAAAACGGGACAGCAATTTATCAATAAACATTTTGGAGCAAAACAAGTTGGTTCTGTGATGTTGGACGACGATTATTTTTCGAAAGAATATAAAGTGTATTTGGCAAATGGAACAAAAGTAGAATTTGACGGAGACGGAGCTTGGAAAGAAGTTGATGGAAAACGAAATGCTATTCCAACAGGATTTATTCCAGCTAAAATTTCAAATTATGTGAAAAGAAGTTTTCCGAATACTACAATCACAAAAATTGAAAGAGACCGAAAAGAAATTGAAGTAAAATTGAACAATGGACTTGAATTAAAATTTGATAAAAACGGAAATTTCAAGAAAATTGATGATTAATAAAGTATCAATAAATCGAAGTTTTATAGTTTTAATTGTTTAATATTAAGTTGATTATATAATTTATTTGTATATTTGTGTACCAATATGGTTATCATTAAAATTTAAAATGATGTTAGTTATTAGTACAAGAGAATTTAGAGAACACCAAGGAAAGTACCTTAAAAAGGTAAAAGAGGGAGAAGATGTTGTATTAAAATCTCGTGAAAATGGGAGTTTTAAATTGGTTCCTCTAACAGAAGATGATACTTTGATGAATAAAGAAGAATTTTTCAACAAATTAGATCTTTCTTTGCAACAAGCAAAAGAAGGAAAAACAATAAGAGTGTCTTCTGTAGAAGAGATTAAAGCGCTTTTAGATAGTTTGTAGATGTACAATATAGATTTTACAAATTATGCTCTTGAGGATTTAGGTAAATTAAAAAAATCTGAACCAAAAGCATTTAAAAAAGTTGCTAAATTAATCGAAGAACTCCGAATCCATCCAGAAAAAGGAACAGGACATCCAAAACCTTTGGGAGGTAATAGAGTTGGAGAGTGGTCTCGCAAAATTACAGATAAGCATAGATTAATTTATACAATAGATAATGACCAAGTTATTGTTTTGGTAATTTCTGCATATGGTCATTACGATGATAAATAATTTCGATAAAAAAAATATATTCAAAGAAAAACTCCAACTAAATTTTAGTTGGAGTTTTTTATTCTATTTATCTCGGCTTTCTAACATTGGCACAAATTTGAAATCTCCAAATTCGTAATGCTCAAATTGATCTTCTGATAAACGTATAATTACAATCATTCGTTGCGATTGTTCACCAACTGGAATCACCATTATTCCACCAATATTCAATTGTTTTTTTAATTCTTCTGGAATTTCTGGCGCACCAGCTGTTACAATAATTTTATCAAAAGGAGCAAAAGAAGGTAAACCTTTGTAACCATCTCCATACGTCTGATAACGTGGCTCGAAATTGATTTTTTTCAACATGATTTTTGAGAAATCAAACAAATCTTTTTGACGTTCAATCGTAAAAACTTCAACACCTAAAGCAACCAAAACCGCAGTTTGATAACCAGAACCAGTTCCAATTTCTAAGACTTTTTCATTAGGTTGAATATCTAATAATTGTGTCTGAAAAGCAACTGTAAACGGATGCGAAATTGTTTGTCCAGCAGCAATCGGAAAAGCTTCGTCGCGATATGCGAATTCGGTAAAAGCGCTGTCTAAAAATAAATGTCGTGGCACTAAATTAATAGCTTCCAGCACGTTTTCATCTTCAATTCCTTTCGAGCGCAACAAATCAACCAACATTTTGCGTCGTCCTCTGTGTTTAAAATCGTCTACAGACATATTCCAAAATTTTTACAAAAATGCATTAAATACAACTTATTCTCATTAATTTTAACGGCAAAATCTACCAAATGTTAAAAGTAGGAGTGATCGGTGCTGGGCACCTTGGAAAAATCCATTTAAAGTTATTAAATCAATCGGAAAGATACGAATTAATTGGCTTCTTTGATTCTTTTGAAGAAAATGGAAAAAAAGTTGAAGCTGAATTTGGGTTTAAATATTTTAGTTCAATGGATGAATTAATTGATGTTGTTGATGTTGTCGATATTGTGACACCAACCTTATCACATTATGAAGTTGCATTGAAAGTGATCGAAAAAAATAAACATTTTTTCATCGAAAAACCAGTTACGCATACCTTAGAAGAGGCAGATCATTTGTTGAAATTGACAAATGAAAAAGGTCTGAAAGCGCAAGTTGGACACGTAGAGCGTTTCAATCCTGCATTTACAGCGGCTGCACCTTTTATAGAAGAACCATTATTTATCGAAACGCATCGTTTGGCAGAATTTAATCCGCGCGGAACAGATGTTCCTGTTGTGTTGGATTTGATGATTCATGATTTGGATGTGTTTTTATCGATTGTAAAATCAGAAATTAAATCAATTCATTCGTCTGGAGTTTCGGTTATTAGTGATACGCCTGATATTGCAAATGCTCGAATTGAGTTTGAGAATGGTTGTGTGGTTAATGTTTCGACAAGTAGAATGTCGATGAAAAATATGCGAAAAATGCGTGTTTTTCAACGAAATGCGTATATTTCAATTGATTTCTTGACGAAAAAGACTGAAATTATTAAGATGCACAAAGCGCCAGAAAATCCAAGCGAATTTGCAATGATTTTGGAAAATGATAAAGGAGATCGTAGAGAAATTTGTTTCGAACATCCAGAAGTTTTACCAAATAATGCAATTTTGGATGAATTGGAAAGTTTTGCAGATTCTATTGTGAATAATTCACCAATCAAAGTTTCGTTACAAGATGGACGAAATGCCTTGAAAGTTGCATTGGAGATTATTGCTTATTTTGAAAAAGAGCAGCAAGTCATCAAAAATCAAACAATCGAGAAAGAATAATCGAAGTTAGATTTTAGAAGTACGAATTTCGAAAAAAATATGATGTGATTCTGAAACAAGTTCAGAATGACGAAAGTTTGTCAAGCTGAATTCATTTCAGCTTCTCATCCTGAAAAATCAAATTTCGCAAAACGCATTTCGAACTTCGAATCTCGAAAAAAACATAAATAATAAAAACAAACATACAAAAAGATGAAAAACATTACAGTTATTGGAGCTGGAACGATGGGTAACGGAATTGCTCACGTTTTCGCACAATCAGGATTTGCAGTGAATTTGGTAGACGTTTCTCAAGATAGTTTGGAACGTGGATTGAAAACAATCGCTGGAAATTTGGAGCGCATGATCGCCAAAGAAAAAATTACAGAAGCTGATAAAACAGCAACTTTAAATAATATTACAACATTTACAGATACTGCGGAAGCAGTAAAAAATGCGGATTTAGTTGTAGAGGCTGCGACAGAAAATTTAGATTTGAAATTGAAAATCTTCAAACAAATTGATGAAGCTGCGCCTGCAAATGCAATTTTAGCATCAAATACGTCTTCTATTTCGATTACAAAAATTGCATCTGTTACAAGTCGTCCAAAACAAGTGATTGGAATGCATTTTATGAATCCAGTTCCGATGATGAAATTGGTCGAAATTATTCGTGGTTATGATACAACTGACGAAGTAACAAAAGCGATTATGGAAATGTCAGAAAAATTAGGAAAAGTTCCAGTTGAAGTGAATGATTATCCTGGTTTTATCGCGAATCGTATTTTAATGCCAATGATTAACGAAGCAATTTATTCTTTATACGAAGGCGTTGCGGGCGTGAAAGAAATTGACGAAGTAATGAAATTAGGAATGGCTCATCCAATGGGACCATTACAATTAGCTGATTTTATTGGTTTAGACGTTTGTTTATCAATCTTAGAAGTATTGTACGATGGTTTCAAAAACCCTAAATACGCGCCTTGTCCATTGTTAGTAAACATGGTAACAGCAGGTAAAAAAGGAGTGAAATCTGGAGAAGGATTCTATGATTATTCAGAATCTAAAAAAGCTGAAAAATTAGCTGCTCAGTTTGCAAAGTAATTTATCTTACACAAAATAGTCAAAATAAAAAGCGTTACTTTTCGGGTAACGCTTTTTATTTTGAAAACTATTTTGATTACTTAATTGCTGCTAAAGCGTGAGTGTAATCTGGTTCTTGACCAATTTCAGGAACTTGCTCTGTGTAAGCAACTTCTCCATTTGGATTAATCACCACAACTGCGCGAGAAAATAAACCGTTTAATGGTCCATCAACCATTTTTACACCATAAGCATTTGCAAACTCTTCATTTTTGAAATCAGATAAAGTCACTACATTATCCAAACCTTCGGCAGCACAAAAACGAGATAAAGCGAAAGGTAAATCTTTCGAAATACATAACACAACTGTATTTGCAGCAGAAGAAACTTCTTTGTTAAAAGTTCGTACAGATTGCGCACAAACACCAGTATCAACACTTGGGAAAATATTTAAAACAACATTTTTTCCAGCATAATCAGCCAATGTTTTGTCGCTTAAATCGCCTGCTGTTAAAGCAAAACTTGGGGCTTTTTCACCAACTGTTGGTAAATCTCCGCCTGTATGAATAGGATTTCCTTTGAATGTAATTTCAGTCATAATTTTTTGTTTTATTCTAGATTTTTAATGATTAAAAGTAACAAAATTCTACGGAGAAAAAAGTATCTTCGCAACAATAAATTGTTACATTACAAATAACACACAAATATTATGCAACTTTCAAAGCGTTTACAGAATTTGAAACCATCTGCAACTATTGCAATGTCTGCGAAAGCAAGAGAATTAAAATCACAGGGAATCGATGTGATTAGTTTAAGTATTGGAGAACCAGATTTCAATACACCAGATTTTATCAAGGAGGCAGCTAAAAAAGCTATCGACGATAATTATTCAGGATATCCTCCAATTGCAGGGTATGCAGATTTGAAGGAAACAATTTGTAAGAAGTTTAAACGTGATAACAATATTGAATATACAGCAAATCAAGTTGTTGTTTCTACAGGAGCAAAACAATCTATTTATAACGTTTTACAAGCAATTGTAGACGAAGGAACTGAAGTGATTATTCCAACACCTTATTGGGTTTCTTATTCAGATATTGTAGAATTATCAGGAGGAACGCCAGTTTTTGTGGAAGGAACTTTAGAAGCTGATTTCAAAATTACACCAGCACAATTAGAGGCTGCAATTACAGATAAAACGCGTGCTATTATTTATTCATCTCCTTGTAATCCGTCAGGATCAGTTTATACAAGAGAAGAATTGAAAGGTTTGGCTGAGGTTTTAGCAAAATATCCAGATGTGATTATTATTTCGGACGAGATTTATGAGCACATTGTTTACGGAGAAAAAAATGTTTCGATAGCATCTTTCCCAGAAGTTTATAACCAAACGGTAACTGTAAATGGTTTAGCAAAAGCTTTCGCGATGACAGGTTGGAGAATCGGTTTCATTGGAGCTCCAGCTTGGTTAGCAAAAGCATGCGAAACATTACAAGGGCAAGTGACTTCGGGAGCAACATCTATTGCGCAACGTGCAGCAATTACGGCTTTAGAAGCAGATCCAAGTTCTGTTCAATACATGGTTGATGCGTTTGCAGAACGTCGTGAATTGATGTTAGGTTGGGCAAGAGAAATTCCAACGTTCAAAGTAAATGAACCAAAAGGAGCTTTCTATTTATTCCCAGATGTTACGGCAACTTTTGGAAATACATACAATGGTGTTACAATTAACAATGCAGATGATTTGGCTTTATATTTATTAGAGCATGCACAAGTTGCAGTTGTTTCTGGTTCGGCTTTCGGATCTAAAAATTGTATTCGTATCTCGTATGCGGCGTCTGTAGAAGAGTTGAAAGAAGCAATGATACGTATCAAAAATGCTTTAGCGTAAGTAGAAAAGCAGGTAAAATATCAAAATCTTCAAGTTTTGCTTGAGGATTTTTTTGTTGATGATATTTTTCTTTAAAAAAATGTGATTTTAATTTTAATGAAATTCAATTGATTAGCCTATTTAAGCGACTTTTTATTGAAAATATTTCAAAAAAGATTTGTTTTAATCGAAAATAACCTCTTATATTTGCACCACTAAAAACAAGGCGAGGTAGCTCAGATGGTTAGAGCGCAGGATTCATAACCCTGAGGTCGGCAGTTCGATTCTGCTCTTCGCTACAACTTCAAAAGACAAATTCATTATCGAATTTGTCTTTTTTATTATCAATAAATATTATTAGACTTCTGATGATAATCATCGATTAATCCTTTCAAATTCATTAAATTTGCATTCAATTTAGTAACGTTCTAAATAAAATTCAAAAAAATGATTCAAACAGATATAGTTATAATCGGAGCTGGACCAACTGGTCTTTTTGCCGTTTTCGAAGCAGGTTTATTAAAAATGAGATGTCATATTATTGATGCACTTCCTCAACCTGGAGGACAATTGACAGAATTGTATCCCAAAAAACCAATTTTTGATATTCCTGGTTATCCTTCTGTAGGTGCAGGTGAATTGATTGATAATTTGATGGAGCAAATCAAACAATTTGAGCCAGGTTTTACATTGAACGAACAAGCTGCAACAATCGATAAGCAAGAAGACGGAACTTTTATTGTAACAACTAATAAAGGAACGCAAGTGCAAGGAAAAGCAGTTGCGATTGCAGGTGGTCTTGGATCTTTTGAGCCTCGTAAACCAATTATCGAAAACATTGAAGCATACGAAGAAAATGGAGTGGAGTATTTTGTGAAAAATCCTGAATTGTTCCGTGATAAAAAAATCGTGATTGCTGGTGGTGGAGATTCTGCTTTGGATTGGTCTATTTTCTTGGCTGATGTGGCTGCGGAAGTTACGTTGGTACACAGAAGAAATGAATTCCGTGGAGCGTTAGATTCTGTTGATAAAGTAATTGAATTGAAAAAAGCGGGAAAAATTAATTTAATTACCCCAGCCGAAATTACTGGAATCAAAGGTGATGGGAAAGTAGAATCTTTGGTCATCGAAAAAGGTGAAGAAACTTTTGAACTTGAAACAGATTACTTTATTCCATTATTTGGACTTTCTCCAAAATTAGGCCCTATTGCAAATTGGGGATTGGAGATTGAGAAAAATGCAATTAAAGTAAATAATGCGTTAGATTATCAAACAAATATCGAAGGGATTTACGCAATTGGTGACGTAAATACGTATCCAGGAAAATTGAAGTTGATTTTATGTGGTTTCCACGAAGCAACATTAATGTGCCAGTCTGTTTACAATAGAATGAATCCTGGGAAAAAATTTGTCTTGAAATACACAACAGTTTCTGGTGTTGATGGTTTCGACGGGACAAGAAAAGAAGCTGAAAAAGCGGTTGTCAAAGCTATTGACTAATTTTAACAAAATAAATAGAAATATTTTTTAAACCTTTTGCGTTTTGCGTAAAAGGTTTTTTTATTCACATTCACAAGGTTCTCTACTTCGTCTTTTGGCTTCATTATCCCAAAAGGGATAAAATTTTAATCCAAAATAAAAGTTTGCAGAAGTTAATTTTTTCTGTTTAAAAACGATTGGAATTGCATTATCACTGCCCAAAATCAGAGGACCAATTCTTACATAACCACCGAATGTTACATTTTCATAATCATAGATAGAAAGGGAAGGTCCAATTCCAAATCCATCTTTTTGGATAGTATAAGAAGTTTGTAGCACATTGATACGTTTCAAACTATTTTCAAAAACTGGAATTCGTTGCATCCAATTGAAATTTAAGTAATGATTTTCAATAATTTTTTTACTTAGATTAAGATGTAAACTGGTTGGTAAACCGATCGAAAAATTATTTCCCGTTTTATATTTTGTTTCATCACCATAAACTTCTTTGCTCAAAAGTCCTAAATATTGATCAACACTTTCAAATTTAACTCCATCTAAATTTGGATTATTACGAAGTTGAACTCTTTGCGAAGGATTGTAGAAATGATGGTTATCGCCTCTGAATTTTACTAATCCAACATCTAATAAATTTGCTGAAAATTTGAAATCATATAATTCATCATTCGCTCTTCTGTTCACAAAAGAAATTCCTAAATCTATTCCAACTCCATTTCCTCTATTTCGTAAAACATATTTATCTCGATCAAAATCATAATTGGTAGAATATCCTGCTTTTATATCATAATTTGACGCATAAATATTTGCATCAGGATTGTCGATTGTACTTGTTATAGTTGGTTCAGCTTCTAATTTTATCGCGTTTTTACTTTTGATATACGCGCCATCTAAACCCATAAGATATTTAATATTTGCCCCAATAATAACTTCAGAAGTATTAGTTGTATACAAATTTGTTGCAACATTTAAGCCTAATTCAGCCCAATTCATTGCATTTGTCTTTGTAGGTTCAAACATATAATTTTTTGGTTCTATTTCATTCTGATTACTAAAACGAAAATAATTATCTAAATCTTTAATAGAACCTTGTGTACGAAGTCGGGTAAAAATTCCAACACGATAAGTTTGACCTTTAATTTTCTTTTTAAAAGAAACCGAAGGTCCCATAAGATCATTTTCTAAATGATAAGAAATCGTATTTTTAGTTGTGAAATCTAAAATATTAGAATGTGTATCTCCTCTTATTCCAGCTTTTATATTTGCTGATTTTGTTTCACCTTTTATTAAACCTAATACGTTTTGATCGGATATGTAAGCGTAATCATTTCTGAATAAAATATCTTCAGAAATAATATTAACATCCCATTTATTCGGGTTGAAATATGAAGTTGTCGGAGAAAAAACACTACCGTTAATCCCGCTATATTGATCATTACTAAAAGATAAAATATTTTGTCCAAAAGTAAATCCTGAACAAAAAATAACGGTTAATAGAAGTTTTTTCAAATGATGAAATTTTTATTAAAAATAAGAAAAATCAATCAAAATAAATTATGGTTTTCCGTATAAAATAAAAGAGTTTCAATTTGAAACTCTTTTTTGTAAAATTAAATTTTAATCACCATCAATTAATCTTCCTAAACCTCCTAAAATAGATCCTTCACCTTGAGAAGAACCACCCGCAGAAGGTGCATGAGCAATAATACGATCAGCCAATCGGCTAAAAGGTAAAGACTGAATATACACAACTCCTGGACCTCTCAAAGTCGCAAAGAAAACACCTTCTCCTCCGAAAAATGTATTTTTAATTCCGCCTATAAATTCGATGTCGTAATGAACAGATTGTTCGAAACCAACAATGCAACCTGTATCAACTTTCAAGACTTCGCCAGCTTGTAAAACTCGACTATACAATGTTCCGCCAGCATGAATAAAAGCCATTCCGTCGCCTTCTAATTTTTGCATAATGAAACCTTCTCCTCCAAAAAGTCCAGTTCCTAATTTTCGATTAAATTCAATTCCAACCGAAACTCCTTTTGCAGCGCAAAGAAAAGCATCTTTCTGACAAATAAATTTTCCATTTACTTCTGGTAAATCAATCGGAACAATTTTTCCTGGATATGGCGCAGCAAAAGAAGCTTTCTTTTTTCCTTGTCCGTAATTCGTGTACGAAGTCATAAACAAACCTTCACCTGTTAACATTCGTTTTCCAGCATTCAATAATTTTCCGAAAAGTCCACCGCTTTGTTGCGAACCATCGCCAAAAATTGTTTCCATTTTTACGCCATCATCCATCATCATAAAACTACCTGCTTCTGCTACAACAGTTTCTTGTGGATCCAATTCAATTTCGACAAATTGCATTTCTTCGCCGTAAATTTTATAATCTATTTCGTGTGCATTCATTTTTTTAATTTTCTAATTAGTAGTCAAAATTCGTAATTCGTAACAGTTCTTATTTAAAATTAGTATTAAATATAATCCAATGAGGCATATTCTTTTTTTGAAAGTAAACAATCCGTATTTTTGTGTAACTTGAAAAAGTATTATGGCAGATATTAAAATTACAATTATAGATAGAGAAGGTGTTTCGCACGAAGTTGATGCACCTACTGATATGAATATGAATATTATGGAGCTTGTGCGTGCATACGAATTAGCACCAGAAGGAACCATTGGTATTTGTGGTGGAATGGCGATGTGTGCCTCTTGTCAATGTTATGTATTGACACCAGAAATTCAATTACCTGAAATGACGCCTGATGAAGATGCAATGTTAGCAGAGGCTTTTAATGTGAAAGATAATTCTCGTTTAGGTTGTCAGTTACATCTTTCGGATGAAATGGATGGATTGGTTGTTGAATTAGCGCCAGAATATTAAAATAAACGTATTGCGGTTAGCGATTTGTGAGAATTTTCGCTTTACGCTCATCGCTTTTCGCATAACGAAAATTATATGAATCAATTAGATAAAAGACTTTTTTTGTTAGATGCGTATGCCTTAATTTTTAGAGGATATTATGCATTTATCAAAAATCCACGAATCAATTCAAAAGGGTTCAATACATCGGCAATTATGGGATTTACAAATTCCTTGTTCGATGTTATTCGCCGTGAACAACCAACGCATTTAGCAGTTGTTTTTGATGTTGGTCAAGCAACAGTTCGTACGGTGGATTTTCCTGAATATAAAGCAAATCGTGATGAAACGCCAGAAGCGATTCGTCAAGGTGTTCCGTATATTCAAGATATTTTACGTGCGTTAAAAATTCCAGTGCTTTTTGCCGAAGGTTATGAAGCAGATGATGTAATTGGAACTTTGGCTCAAAAAGCTGAAAAAGCTGGTTATACAACCTATATGGTAACGCCTGATAAGGATTTTGCGCAATTGGTAACAGATAAAATCAAGATGTATCGTCCTGCTGCAAACGGAAAAGGTGTGGAGATTTGGGGAATTGAAGAAGTCAAAGAAAAATTTGAAATCGATGATCCAATTCAAGTGATAGATTATCTTGGAATGATGGGTGACGCTGTCGATAATATTCCAGGTTTACCAGGTATTGGAGCGAAAACGGCAAGCAAATATTTGAAAGAATTTGGTTCGATGGAAGGACTTTTAGCGAATACAGATAAGCTGAAAGGAAAAGCCAAAGAAAAGATTGAAGAAAATAAAGAACTTGGAATTCTTTCGAAAAAATTAGCCACAATTATTACAGATGCTCCAGTTGAATTTGATGAAGAAGATTTAACGGTTTGTCCACCAGATATTGAAAAAGTTACTGAACTTTTCACGGAGTTAGAATTCCGTAGAATGTTAGAAACGGTTTACAGAATTTATGGTTTGGATGCTTCTGGAATTATCAAAGAAGCGCAAGAAGAAATTTCTGCGGCAAGTCAGATTTCTTCAAATCAAACGCAAACGGCTCAACAATCTTTGTTTGATTTTACTTCTGATGAAGAGATTATTCCTCAAAATTCTGCGTTTACAGATATTTCAACAACGAATCATTTATATCAATTAATCGATACAAAAAAAGGTCGTGAAATTTTATTACGAAATATTCTAAAACAAAAAGAAGTGACGTTCGATACGGAAACAACTTCTTTGGACGCTTTAGAAGCTGAATTGGTCGGGATTTCATTTTCTTGGGAAAAAGGAAAAGGTTATTATGTGCCTTTTTCAGCTGATTTTGAAGAAACGAAAACAATTATCAACGAGTTTAAACCATTTTTTGAAGATGAATCAATTTCGAAAATTGGTCAAAATTTAAAATATGATATCAAAGTTTTAAACAAATATGACATTGTTGTGTTAGGTCAAAATTTTGATACGATGATTGCTCATTATTTGATTAATCCAGATATGCGTCACAATATGGATGTATTGTCGGAAACTTATTTAAGTTATCAACCCGTTTCAATCGAAAGTTTGATTGGTAAAAAAGGAAAAAATCAAAAGAATTTTCGTGATGTTCCGTTAATGGATCAAACCGAATATGGCGTAGAAGATTCTGATATTACAAATCAGTTGAAAAATCTTTTCGAGCCTGAATTAATTAAAGCAAATACACACAAATTATTCACTGATCTTGAAATGCCATTGATGCAAGTTTTGGCTGATATGGAATTGGAAGGTGTTAATTTGGATGTTCCTTTTCTGAAAGAACTTTCGGTAAAACACGAAGCTAAATTAAGAGAATTAGAAGCAAAAATTCAGGAAGATGCTGGAGAAGAATTCAATCTTAATTCGCCAAAACAATTGGGAGAAATCTTATTTGATAAATTACAATTAGATCCAAAAGCTAAGAAAACCAAAACAGGACAATACGCAACTGGAGAAGAAATTTTATCGAAATTGAAAGATAAACATCCAATTATCAATGATATTTTAGAGTATCGCCAATTACAAAAATTAAAATCGACTTATATTGATGCGTTACCAGAATTGGTTAATCCAAAAACTGGTCGAGTTCATACAACATATGCGCAAACGGTTGCTGCAACGGGACGTTTGTCTTCTGTCAATCCGAATTTACAAAACATTCCGATTCGTTCAGAAGCTGGACAGCAGATTCGTAAAGCCTTTGTTGCACGAGATGAAAATCATGTGATTATTTCTGCCGATTATTCACAAATTGAATTACGTTTGATTGCGCAAATGTCACAAGATCCTGCAATGGTAGAGGCTTTCAAACATGGTGAAGATATTCACGCTTCTACTGCTGCAAAAGTTTTCAATGTTGCATTGGATGAGGTAACGCGTGAACAACGTAGTCAAGCAAAAACGGTAAATTTCGGAATTATTTATGGTGTTTCCGCGTTTGGTTTGGCAGATCAAGCGAATATTTTGCGTAAAGAAGCCAAAGCATTGATTGATGCGTATTACGAAACGTATCCAACGTTGAAAGCATATATCGAAAAACAAGTTGAGATCGCTCGTGATCAAGGATTTGTAGAAACGCTGATGGGACGTCGTCGTTATTTGAAAGATATCAATTCGAGAAATGCTGTCGTGCGTTCGCATGCAGAGCGAAATGCTGTAAATGCGCCAATACAGGGAACTGCGGCGGATATCGTGAAAATGGCAATGATTCAAATTCAGAAAGAATTGAAGAAAAATTATCAAACCAAAATGATTTTGCAAGTGCATGATGAGTTAATTTTTGATGCACCAAAAGATGAGGTAGAAAAAGTTTCTGAATTAATCAAATCGACTATGGAAGCGGCAATGCAAATGGATGTTCCGTTAATTGCAGAAGTCGGAGTAGGAGCAAATTGGTTAGAAGCACACTAAGATTTCAACTATTACAATATTTTATAAACGCCACTCGAAGAGTGGCGTTTTTTGTTAAAATATATTTAAAACTTAATGATTCACAAATTCTTAACATTTTTAAAATATATCTTTATCGTAAATCATTTTAAAAACTATATGAAAAGAATTATACTATTTTTTACATTGTTTGCCATTTCGGTCAACGCACAACTTGTGAATTTAAAAATTACCGATTTTTTGGATAATTTGCCATTAGATGATGCGGATATTTATTTCAAGAATTCGACTAAGAATTTTGTTTCGGATCAGCAAGGAAAAGCGATGATTGATTTGAGTAATGTTTTGCAAACAGATGAATTAATCGTATCGAAAAAAGATTACCAAGATGCAATTTTGAAAGTTTCGGATTTGAAATCTGAACTCAATATCAAACTCGAAAAAGTTTCGGAAGTAGAACTTCAAGAAGCGTTCATTACAAACCTGAAAGCAGAAGATATTTTGAAAAAAGTAATCGAAAACTACGATAAAAACTTTAATACTGATGAGCATTTTTATAAAGTAATTTTTATAATTGATGAAATTGTAGATTCTACGAAAAGAGATTTCATTGATTTAGATTTGCAGCTTCGTTTTAAGAAAGATAATTTGAATATAAAATCTAATAATCAGGTTAAAGAACGAATAATTAATGAGCCAAATTATGGATATAAAATAAATTTATTACCCATTTTAGGTATGGTTTCTTTGAAAGAAGTCGTAAATGATTATCTGAAATATTATAAAAAATATAAACTTTCAAAAGTCAACTTAACAAAATATGGTGATGAGTTGATGTATGAATTTTATTTGGATAATAATTCGTTTCATCGGTTTTTGGTGGCAAAGGATTCTTTTGCTATTGTAGAATATAAAGTAGATGCAGAAGGAATTGAAATAAAAAAGAGTCAACAAACTGTGAATTTTGTTAATACCTATTACAGATACAGACCTTATCAAGGGAAATATATTTTGAAAGAATTAATGCGCAATTGGAGTACAGATTACAGAGGAGGTGATGGAAGTAATCATAATGTTAATGTAAAAATGAACCTTGAAGTTAAAGATTTCAGTACGCAACCTTTCCCTGAATTCAATAAATCGGTGAATGAGAAAATGGATATTCGTAGAAGTTTTAAATAAAATAGTTTTCAAAATAGAAGCGTTACCAAGAAAAGGTAACGCTTTTTATTTTGACTATTTTATGAAGAGATTGAAGATGAGGCAAAAAAAACAATATCTTTAATCTTCAGAATAATTACACATGAAATCGATAAAATTAACACTGATAAAAATATTGGTTCTGCTTCCTGCCGTTTATCCTTTGTTTATTAATGCGCAAAAAACGTTGTACAACAACAAAGAGATTGATCCTGTTGATTTGGTAAATCCGTTGATGGGAACCGATTCTAAATACGAATTATCTAACGGAAATACGTATCCTGCGATTGGTTTGCCTTGGGGAATGAATTTGTGGACGGCTCAAACAGGGAAAAATGGGAACGGTTGGCAATATCAATATTCGGCCGATAAAATTAGAGGTTTGAAACAAACGCATCAGCCTTCTCCTTGGATGAACGATTATGGACAATTTTCGTTGATGCCAACTACGGGTTCGGCGGTTTTTGATGAGGAAAAAAGAGCGAGTTGGTTTTCTCATAAAACAGAAGTTGTGAAACCGTATTATTATTCGGTTTATTTGGCAGATTATGATGTTGTAGCGGAAATGACACCAACAGAACGCGCTGCAATTTTTAGGTTTACATTTAATCAAACCGATCATGCGAATGTTGTGATTGATGCTTTTGATAAAGGTTCTTATGTAAAATATGTTGCGGAAAAAAATCAAATTATTGGATATTCGACGCGTTATTCGAGAGGAGATTTAAAGAATTTTAAAAATTATTTTATTGTTCAGTTTGATACGCCAATCAAAGAAGTAACTGTTTTTGATAATGGAAAAAAAATTAATAAAAATGAAATTTCGAGTAAACACGCTGGGATTGTAGTTAGTTTTGGAGCTCAAACAAAAGCTAAACCAATTATTGCAAAAGTTTCTTCTTCATTTATTAGTGATGAACAAGCAGCGACAAATCTGAAAGAATTAAAAAATCATTCGTTTGAACAAATTGCTAAAAAAGGTCGTAAAATTTGGAATGATAAATTGGGACAATTGGCTATAGAATCGGATAATTTGGATGAAATGAAAACTTTTTTTTCGACATTGTATCGCACACTTTTCTTTCCGAACAAACTTTATGAAATTGATGAGAAGAATAATGTCGTTCATTATAGCCCTTACAATGGAAAAGTTTTGCCTGGTTATTTGTTTGGCGGAACTGGTTTTTGGGATACGTTTAGGGCGTTATATCCATTTCTTAATTTGGTTTATCCGTCAATCAATGTCGAAATGCAAGAAGGTTTGGCGAATGCGTACAAAGAAGGAGGTTTTTTACCAGAATGGAGTAGTCCAGGATATGCTGATATTATGATTGGAAATAATTCGGCTTCGGTTGTAGCAGACGCTTATATGAAAGGTTTGCGAGGTTATGATATTAATACTTTATACGAAGCGCTTTTGCATGGTGCAAATAACGAAGGACCAATGAGTGCTGTTGGACGAAAAGGAGCGAAATATTACAATGATTTGGGATATGTGCCTTACGATGTTGGAATTAATGAAAATGCTGCAAGAACATTGGAATATGCGTATGATGATTTTACAATTTATCAATTAGGAAAAGCTTTGGGACGACCAAAAGCAGAAACTGATTTGTATAAAAAACGATCAATGAATTATAAAAACTTGTTCGATCATTCGACAGGTTTTATGAGAGGAAAAAATAAAGACGGAAAATTTCAATCGCCTTTCAATCCTCTAAAATGGGGAGATGCGTTTACAGAAGGAAATAGTTGGCATTATACATGGAGTGTTTTTCATGATGTACAAGGTTTGATAGATTTGATGGGAGGAGATGAAAAATTTATTTCGAAATTAGATAGTGTTTTTCTTCAGCCACCATTGTTTGATGATTCGTATTACGGGCAAGTAATTCATGAAATTAGAGAAATGCAAATTGTAAATATGGGACAATATGCGCACGGAAATCAACCTATTCAACACATGATTTATTTGTATAATTATGCTGGAGAACCTTGGAAAGCTCAATTTTGGACAAGAGAAGTGATGAAAAAATTATATGCTGCAACGCCAGACGGATATTGTGGTGACGAAGATAATGGGCAAACATCTGCTTGGTATGTTTTTTCGGCATTAGGTTTTTATCCTGTTACGCCAGCTGTGGACGAATATGTGATAGGTTCGCCATTGTTTAAAAAAGCTACAATTTATTTAGAAAATGGACGAAAAATTCAGTTGATAGCAGAAGATAATTCGAACGAAAATATTTATATCAAATCAGTTGAATTAAATGATAAAAAATATACGCAGAATTTCTTTAAACATTCAGAATTAATAAAAGGCGCAAAAATTGAATTCAACATGAACAATAAACCGAACAAAAATCGAGGAACTAAACAAGAAGATCGACCATATTCGCTTTCGGTAAATGATTAATACGAAAAAAGCTCAACTATTAGTTGAGCTTTTTTTATGATTTTATATTTTATTCAGCTTTTGGTTTGCGAACCACAGGTAAAATTTCACCTTTTTCTAAGCAATATTTTTGAACATCTTCCGACGGAATTTGTTTCGTGTAATCTACTTTTTCGACGATAAAACCTACATCTTCCAAACGTTTGTAATAATCTAAACCATACACACGAACGTGATCATATTGTCCAAATTTTTCTTTACGTTCTTCTTTTGTTGTAACCGTTGGATCTTCGTACGTTACATCTCGTTGATACGAAATCGGAACTTGAAAAATTCCCCAACCTCCAGGTTTCATGACACGAAATAACTCGCTCATCGCTTTGTGATCGTCAGGAATATGTTCCAAAACGTGATTACAAAAAATGATGTCAAATGTATCATCACCAAAAGGTAAATCGCAAATATCTGCTTTTACATCTGCCAAAGGCGATTCGATATCACTTGTGATGTATTCTAAATTCTTCATCGCACGAAAACGCTTGATAAAAGATTGCTCTGGCGCAATGTGCAAAACTTTTGCTTTTTCGGTAAAAAAAGACGTTTCATTTTTTAGGTATAACCACATCAAACGATGTCTTTCTAATGAAAAAGTTCCGGGTGAAAGCACATTATCACGCTGTTTTTCGTAACCATAAGGCAACAAACTGTAATAACCTTGTCCATCAATTGGATCTACGAAACGATTTCCTTTCATAAACCAAACTAAAACTGGACGAACGATATAACTACCTTGAATCAACAATGGACGAGGTAGAATATTCATGATTTTTTTTAAAAGCTTTTTCACAAAAGTTTTTTAGGGTTTGAATAAAAATGGTTTTTCTTCATCAGATTCGATACCTAACGCATCGTAAATAAACTGATAAGTTGACAATAATTTTGGTTCGCCATCTACCACACAAACATCATGTTCGAAGTGAGCCGAATATTTATCGTCGCGCGTTGTAACCGTCCAACCATCTGGATGAAAGAAAACTTTTTCAGTCCCCATATTTACCATTGGTTCGATGGCTAACACCATTCCTTCTTCAATTTTTTTACCAGATCCACGACGTCCATAATTCGGAACTTGTGGCTCTTCGTGCATTTTACGACCTAACCCGTGTCCAACTAATTCACGAACGATTCCGTAACCTTCTTTTTCACAGTATTGTTGAATTGCAAAACCAATATCACCAACGCGATTACCTTTTTTCATTTGTTCAATTCCTTTGAACATTGATTCTTTCGTAATGCGTAATAATTTTTCAGTTTCAGCATCTACTTCACCAACTGCAAATGTATAAGCGTGATCTCCGTAAAAATCATTCATATAAACACCACAATCTACTGAAACAATATCTCCTTCGTTAAGCGGTTCGTCGTTTGGAATTCCATGAACAACTTGTTGATTTGGAGAGATACAAAGGTTTTTAGGGAAATCGTACATTCCTAAAAATGCAGGATATCCACCATTGTCGCGAATAAATTCGCCTCCTAATTTATCTAAATGATTGGTTGTAACACCAGGCACTACTTCTTTGGCTAACATACCCAAGGTTTTTGAAACCAATTGAGCACTTAGGTACATTAGTTCTAATTCTTCTTTACTTTTTAAATGTATCATAATCCGAAAAATCCTCTTTTCTTTTTCTTCTCAGGAGCTTTTTGCCCGTTTGCGTGAACACTTAATTCAATCTTTTTTGTAATGATTTGATAAACGTCACTCCAACCTGGGAAACCTCCTAAATTTCTGTCGTCGATAAAGATATCGGCATTTATTTTTCGACTTTGCGTATTTTTATCAAAATCCTCTCCGTCAAAACTATTGTTGATGGCATAAAACTCAATACCGTTTTGTTTACAAAACTCAACCGCTTCGTCCAAAGCTTTACCACTACGATAAGTCCATAAAGTAAGGCGATATCCGTCGTTTTGTAATTGTTTCAATGTTTCGAAAGCGAAGATTTTAGCTTTTCCAATTTCTGGATATTTATCATCTACCACAGTTCCGTCAAAGTCAACAGCAATAATTTTATTAATCATGTTTGTAAGTATTTAAAGTTATTTAGGTTATTTTTTTTGAACAATAATATTTCCAGTCATTTCGGTTGGAATTTCAATTCCCATCAAAGTTAAGATAGTTGGCGCAATATCTCCAAGTTTACCATGCTCAACATTCCATTTGATATCTTTCTGAGCCAAAATAAATGGAACAGGGTTCGTTGTGTGTTGCGTATTAGGTGATCCGTCTTCATTCATCATAAAATCTGAATTTCCGTGATCGGCTAAAATTACCACATTGTAACCATGTTCTAAAGCTGCATTTACAATTTTCTCCGCACAAGAATCTACTACTTCAGCAGCTTTTATCGCCGCAGACATTACACCTGTATGACCAACCATATCCGTGTTTGCGAAATTTAAACAAATAAAATCAGCTGATTCTTTTTCGATTTCAGGAACAATAGCATTTGTAATATCGTAAGCTGCCATTTCTGGTTTCAAATCGTAAGTCGCAACATCTCTTGGCGAAGCACATAAAATACGAGATTCTCCAACGAAAGGCTCTTCGCGACCACCATTGAAGAAAAATGTTACGTGCGGATATTTTTCAGTTTCAGCAATACGAATTTGCTTGCGACCAGCATTTGCAATAACTTCTCCTAGTGTATTAACAATGTTTTTCTCATCAAAAATTACCGCAACTCCAGTATATGTAGCATCATATTCTGTCAATGTGATATATTTTAGATTTAATTTATGCATTCCAAATTCTGGATAATCATGTTGTGTTAAAACTTCTGTGATTTCACGTCCACGATCAGTTCTGAAATTGAAACAAATCACTACATCATCATTCTCGATTTTAGCTTTTGGTTGACCATTTTCATCCGTTACAATAATCGGTTTGATGAATTCGTCTGTCACACCTTCATTATAAGATGCACGAATTGCTTCTAATGGATTTGTTGTTGTTTCACCAACTGTATTTACCATTGCATCGTATGCTAATTTCACACGTTCCCAACGCTTATCACGGTCCATTGCATAATAACGACCAGTTATCGAAGCAATTTCTCCTGTTGATTTTGTCATATGATTCATCAATTCTGTGATAAATCCTTCACCAGATTTTGGATCGGTATCACGACCATCAGTGAAAGCATGTACAAAAACATTTTGTTGTAAACCTGATTGATTTGCTGCATCTAACAAACCTTTCAAATGATTGATATGTGAGTGTACACCACCATCAGAAACTAAACCGATGAAATGTACTTTTTTGTTATTCTCTAAAGCATATTGAAAAGCATCTTTTAAGATTGGTTCGTTTTGTAACGTTCCGTTTTCAACTGCCATATTGATTCGAACTAAGTTTTGGAAAACCACGCGTCCAGCACCCAAATTCATATGTCCAACTTCCGAATTTCCCATTTGCCCTTCTGGTAAACCAACGGCTAAACCAAACGTATCCAACGTAGAATGTGGGAATTTCTCGAAACAGCTATCTATAAAAGGTGTATTTGCTTGCGCGATTGCAGAAACAGCAGGGTTTGGTCCAATTCCCCATCCGTCCAAAATCATTAATATTGCTTTATTGTTCATTTTTCTTGTAATAATTAAGCCCAAAGATAAGCATTCCTTGGGCTGAAAGTTTATTTTTTGTATGGTTTAATTTGCGACTTCACTGATGAATTTGATACGCATCAAACGTAATTCTTCTTCATCATAATCGTCACCAAATTCATCTAACAATGATGACATTGAGTCAGAATCTGCATCCATCAAGAATTCATAAATTTCCTCTTGTTGGTCTTCGTCCAAAACTTCGTCAATGTAATAATTGATATTTAATTTTGTTCCTTGATAAACGATACTTTCCATTTCTGAAAGCAAATCGCTCATCGTCATATTTTTTGCTTCCGCAACATCTTCAAGATTTAACTTTCTATCTGTTGATTGGATGATATAAACTTTGTGACTCGATTTGTCCGCAACTTGTTTAATCACCATATCTTCAGGGCGAATGATATCGTTATCTTTAACATATTGCGCAATAAAATCTACAAATTCTTTCCCAAATTTTTGAGCTTTTCCTTCTCCAACTCCAAACACATTTGTTAACTCCTTAACGGTTGTTGGATATTGCATTGTCATATCATCTAAACTTGAATCTTGGAAAACTGCAAAAGGTGGAATTTGATGTTTTTTAGAGATTTTTTTACGTAAATCTTTCAATTGTTTCAATAAAACATCATCAAAAGCAATAGGAGCAGAAGACGTTTCTTCTTTGTCGAAACTACCTTCCGATAATAATTTTTTGAAATCAATATCTTCGGCAATTTCAAAAGAAGTTGGTTTGCTAATGAAATCTTTTCCTGCTTTGGTAATTTTTAAGACACCATACGATTCGATTTCTTTCTCTAATAAATTACGCACAATTAATTGACGTAAAATAGATTTCCAATAATAATCTTCTTTTGCTTTTCCAATTCCGAAGAAATCTTCGGAGCTCAAATTATATGATTTTGTAATCGAAGTTTCTTTACCAACGATAACGTTTACAACATCATTTAATTTTAATTTTTGATTTGTTTTCTGAACAACATTTAAGGCAATTACGGCATCATCTTTTGCCTCAATCATTTTTTTAGGATTGCGCATATTGTCGTCCATATTTGCACCTTCGCCGTTTTTGTCGTCAAATTCTTCTCCAAAATAATGTAACAAAAATTTACGACGCGACATCGAAGTTTCAGCATACGCCACAACCTCAGAAAGTAATTGCATTCCAACTTCGCGTTCTGCAACAGGTTTACTTGCTAAGAATTTTTCTAACTTTTCGATATCTTTATAATCATAGAAAGCAATACAAACACCTTCACCACCATCGCGACCTGCACGACCAGTTTCTTGGTAATAACTTTCTAACGATTTTGGCATATCGTAATGCATCACAAAACGTACGTCTGGCTTGTCAATTCCCATTCCGAAAGCAATTGTAGCGACAACAACACTTGCATCTTCCATCAAAAACATATCTTGATGTTTGCTACGTGTTTTGGCGTCTAAACCTGCGTGATAAGGAATAGCATTGATTCCATTTACTTGTAAAAGTTGGGTAATTTCTTCAACTTTTTTACGACTCAAGCAATAAATGACACCAGATTTACCATCGTTTTGTTTGATAAATTTGATGATTTGTTTGTCTTGATCAACCTTTGGACGGATTTCGTAAAATAAATTCGTACGATTAAAAGAATCTTTAAAAACTTTAGCGCTTTGCATTCCCAAAGTTTTCTGAATATCTTCTTGTACTTTTGGTGTTGCTGTTGCTGTTAAAGCAATAATTGGCGCATCACCAATTTTGTTGATAATCGCTTTTAGATTACGATATTCTGGTCGAAAATCGTGTCCCCATTCAGAAATACAGTGCGCTTCATCAATCGCAAAAAAAGAAATTTTTACCGATTTAAAGAAATCGATGTATTCTTCTTTTGTCAAAGATTCGGGTGCAACGTACAACATTTTAGTTACTCCATCTTTAATATCTGTCATAACTGTTTTCGTTTCTGACTTATTTAAAGATGAGTTTAATACGTGGGCAATTCCATCATTTTCAGAAATTCCACGTATAGCGTCTACTTGATTCTTCATCAGCGCGATTAAAGGGGATACAATAATCGCAACTCCATCTGACATTAATGCCGGTAATTGATAACATAAAGACTTACCTCCTCCAGTTGGCATCAAAACAAATACATCTTCTTTATTTAGTAAGCTTGTAATGATTTCGTGCTGCTGTCCTTTAAATTGGTCGAAACCAAAATATTTTTTTAGGTAAGATGTTAAGTTTTTCGAAGTGGCTTCCATCTACACAAAAGACTAAAATTAATATTATAAATTAAATAGTTCCTATATTTGATAACTCTTAAATATACACATAAATTTTATATGATTTATATATAATTGAGTGTAAATAAAAAAGGAGAGTAAAAGTACGAAAAATTTTAAAAATAGACAATAGAAATTTTATTGTGGGAAATTCAGAATTAATACAAATAGCGCAAGATGTTTTTCGAGAAGAAATTCAAGCGCTAGAAGCAATAGCTTCTCGTATTAGCGAGTCTTTTGTTGATGCGGTAAATGCGATATATAACACGAAAGGAAAGTTGGTAGTTGTTGGAGTTGGAAAGAGTGCACATATTGCAAATAAAATTGTAGCAACGTTAAATTCTACCGGAACTCCAAGTCAATTTTTACATGCGACGGAAGCCATTCATGGCGATTTGGGTCTTGTGCGACCAGAAGATGTGGTGATTTGTATCTCGAAAAGTGGAAATACGCCAGAGATTACTTACTTGGCTCCGATTCTTAAACAATATGCTTCGGTTTTGATTGGATTGACATCAAATTTGAAATCAGAATTAGCAAAAAATTCAGACATTGTTTTGGATGTTAATATTGATAAAGAAGCTTGTCCAGTAAATTTGGCACCAACAACTTCTACAACAGCTCAATTAGTAATGGGTGATGCTTTGGCAGTTGCTTTGATGAAATTGAGAGCGTTCACACAAAACGATTTTGCAAAATATCATCCAGGTGGAGCATTAGGAAAACGATTATTATGGACAGTAGAAAATATTGTTGATCCAGAAAGAAAACCTTTTGTTCATCCAGATTCTTCGATTACAGAAGTCATTAATTCATTAACATCAGGTCGTCATGGAATTACAGTTGTGATAGATAATGATAAAATTGTTGGTGTAATAACAGACGGAGATTTGCGCCGAATGTTATTAAATAATGAAACTTTTGCACATTTAACAGCGAAAGATATTGCTTCAATGAATCCGAAAACAATTCAAAAAACTGAAAAAGCAAGAGAAGCTTTAGCAATTTTGCGTCACAACAGTATTGGACAATTGGTGGTGGTTGATGAAGAAAATCATTATTATGGAATTTTGGATATTCACTCAATTTTAAACGAAGGAATCGAATAAGCGTATGGCAGATAATACAAAATCGAGTATGTCATTTTTGGCTCATATTGGTGAGTTGAGAGGACATTTGGTTCGTTCTATTTTATCAATTGTGATTACATCTATTGCAGTCGCTATTTATTGGGACGAATTGGTGGAACATGTAATTATGGCTCCATTAAAATCAACTTTTCCAACGTTTGATATTTTTAATCAATTTGGTGAATTAACAGGTTTCGGAAAAATTTATACCGAATCATTTGACATTTCGAAAGAATTGACCAATCTTAATCCATCAGGACAGATTACTTCACAGTTTTTTGCTGTAATTGTGTGTGGCGTAATTATCGCAATTCCTTATATTATTTTTGAAATTTGGCGATTTGTAAAACCAGCCTTAAAAGAAGCTGAACGAAAATATGCAGGATTTACCATCTTTGCTGTTTCGTTTTTCTTTGTAACAGGAGTACTATTTAGCTACTATATGTTGCTACCATTGTGTACGCAATTCTTATTTACGTACGACCCTTTTGGTGTAGGAAATACATGGACATTGCCAAGTTATATCGATTTATTTGTTCAATTATTATTATCGATGGGAGTCATGTTTTTGATGCCAGTTTTCGTTTACTTCTTAACGAGTATTGGAATCTTAACTCCAAAATTCTTGAAAGAATACCGCAAACACGCATTTATCGTTGTATTAGTGATTGCAGCTGCGATTACTCCAAACGATGTGTATAGTATGGTTTTAGTGACAATTCCTCTTTGGTTATTGTACGAACTAAGTGTATTGGTTTCAAATTCAGTTTATAAAAAACAATTGAAAGCGAAAAGTAACGACTTAGTAAAGAATTAACAATGTTATGCTTGCATAATAAAATAAATTAGTTATTTTTACATAAAAGAAAAAGTAAACACAAAATTATGAAGATATTAGTTTGTATTAGTAGTGTACCAGATACTACAGCAAAAATCAACTTCACAGCTGATGGAAAATCATTTGACAAAAATGGCGTTCAGTTCGTTATTAACCCGCACGACGAATTTAGTTTAAACAAAGCAGTAGAGTTACAAGAAAAACAAGGCGCTACTGTTACAATTTTAACTGTTGGAGATGCAACTGTAGATCCAGTTATGCGTAAAGCTTTAGCAATTGGTGCGAATGATGGAATTCGTATTGATGCTGATGCTCGCGATGATTTCTTTGTTGCTACACAAATCGCAAAAGCTGCTAAAGATGGTGGTTTCGATTTAGTATTGACAGGAAAAGAATCAATTGATTACAACGGAGGTTCTGTACCAGGATTAGTTGCAGCAATGTTAGATTACGGTTTTGTAAACGGATGTATCGGTCTTGATGTAGAAGGTTCTTCTGCAAAAGCTGTTCGCGAAATTGATGGAGGAAAAGAAATTGTAGAAGTTGCTTTACCAGCTGTTATCGCAGGACAAAAAGGATTGGTTGACGAAGCTGCATTAAGAATTCCTAACATGCGTGGAATTATGCAAGCGCGTACAAAACAAATCACAGTTGTTGCACCAGAAGCGACAGAAACTAAAGTTGAAGTTGTTGGTTATGTAAAACCTGCTGAAAGAGGTAATGTAACATTAATCGACAAAGACAATGTAGCAGAATTGGTAAGATTATTACACGAAGAAGCTAAAGTAATCTAATTATTCACCTAAAAAGAAATTAAAAAATGGCAATTTTTGTATACGCAGAGTCACACGACGGAAAATATAAAAAAGCAGGATTAGAGGCAGTTTCTTACGCAAAAGCTACAGCTGATGTTGCTGGAGATACTGTTACAGCAATCGTTTTTGGAAATGCTGCTGCTGACGAATTATATAAATATGGAGCATCTAAAGTAGTTAAAGTTGAGAATGCAGCTTTAGCAAAATTTGATGCAAATTCTTACGCAAAAGCTTTGGCTGAAGTTGCTCAAGGAGATGTTGTGGTTTTACCATCAACAAACGAAGGAGCGACTGTAGCACCAGTTTTAGCATACAAAACAGGAGCATCTTTAGTAACAAATGTAGAAAAAGCCCCAACAGCAGTTTCTCCATTCATAGTTGCGCGTAAAGCATTCTCTGGAAAAGGAATTGAAACTGTTGCAGTTTCAGGAAAAGTTGTAGTTACAGTTTTACAAAACGCATTCGGAGCAAAAGAAAATGCAGTTTCTGGTTCAGAAGAATCAGCTTCAGTATCAGTTTCTGATGCAGATGCTAAAGTAAAAGTTGTTTCAACAGAAATGGCTTCTTCTGATAAAATCGATTTGAAAGAAGCTGATATCGTAGTTTCTGCAGGTCGTGGAATGAAAGGTCCAGAAAACTGGGGAATGATCGAAGATTTAGCAAAAGTTTTAGGAGCTGCTACAGCGTCATCTAAACCAGTTGCTGATATCGGTTGGAGACCTCATGCTGAGCACGTAGGACAAACAGGAAAAGCAATTGCGCCAAATTTATATATCGCAGTTGGTATTTCCGGAGCTATTCAGCACTTAGCTGGAGTTAACGGATCTAAAACAATTGTTGTCATCAACAATGATCCAGAAGCACCTTTCTTCAAAGCAGCAGATTACGGAATCGTAGGAGATGCTTTTGAGATTGTACCTAAATTAACTGAAGAGTTAAAAAAATATAAAGGTCAAGCTTAATCATTTTAAGATTATAAATTCAATCCGAATCATTTAGGTGGTTCGGATTTTTTTTATTCATTAAAAAAAGATTAAATATTCATCAGTTTTTCATAGATTTACACCCAAATGGACAATTTAATTAGATTAAATATTAAAGGAATTTCTTACAGTCAAACTCAGACTGGCGCATATGCGTTGATTCTTGAGGAAAATGTAGGAGGAAGAAAGTTACCTATTATTATTGGGAGCTTCGAAGCGCAATCAATCGCATTAGCTTTAGAGAAAGATATTAATCCACCTCGTCCATTAACACACGATTTGTTTATTTCATTAGGAAAAGAATTTCAATTAAATGTTGATTCAATTTATATTTATAAATTAGAGGATGGCGTTTTCTACTCGAATATTGTTTTTGTGAATGATGATGGACAACGTGCCGAAATTGATTCGAGAACTTCTGATGCAATTGCGTTGGCTGTTCGTTTCAATGCACCTATCTATGCCTATGATAATGTTGTAGAAAAAGCTGGAATTCATTTGGACGTTATTGAAGAAGAAGAAAATATACGTCGCGCAGCAAATAACTTTGAAGATGATTTGGATATCTTGGCTGGTTTGGAAAATGATTTGTCTGATATCAACGAATATGAAGGTTGGACAAAATCTGAACTTGAAACTGAGATGGAAAAAGCTGTGAAGAATGAAGATTACGAATTGGCAGCTCGCCTTCGTGATCAAATCGATAACATGGGAAACTAATAACTATTTCAAATAATTATGTCTGTAAAGCTTAGACTTACAATCATGAGTTTCCTTGAGTTTGCGGTATGGGGAGCATACCTAACCTCTATGGGAAATTACTTAGGATCAGTTGGCTTAGGTCCAAAAATTGGTCTTTTTTACGCGATGCAAGGTATTGTGTCGATTTTTATGCCCGCAATAATGGGTATTGTAGCGGATAGATGGATTCCTGTACAACGTTTGTTGGGATTGAATCATTTATTAGCTGCGATTTTTATGTTTGCAGCAGGTTATTACGGAATGACAGCTGGAAACGATGTAGATTTCACAACAATCTTCGCACTTTATTCGGTTAGTGTGGCGTTCTTTATGCCAACAATCGCCCTTTCTAACTCAACAGCCTACACAATTTTAAAACAAAATAATTTAGACACAATCAAATCCTTTCCACCAATCAGAACGTTTGGTACAGTAGGTTTTATTGTTGCTATGTTATTTGTTAATTTCTCTGGATTTAAAGATGGTGTTTTTGGATTTAACTTTTCAAGTGATCCAACATTCGTAAGTTTTCAATCCAATTATTATCAGTTCTTTGTATCAGGAGTTTTAGGTGTTGTATTATTTTTATACAGCTTCTTATTACCTAATTGTCCAGTTAACAAAAGTTCTGAAAAACAATCTATTTCTGATGCATTTGGTTTAAAAGCTTTTGCATTATTCAAGGATAGAAAAATGGCAATTTTCTTTATCTTTTCGATGCTTTTGGGTGTCTCGTTGCAAATTACAAATGGTTATGCAAATCCATTTATCACAACGTTTAAAGATATTCCAGAATATGCTAATACGTGGGGAGCAAGTAATGCAAATGCCTTAATTTCGTTATCTCAAGTTTCAGAAACATTGTGTATTTTATTAATTCCTTTTGTGTTAAAACGATTCGGAATCAAAATCGTAATGTTGATGGCAATGGTAGGTTGGGTCTTACGTTTCGGATTATTTGGATTAGGAGATCCAGGATCTGGCGTTTGGATGTTTATCTTATCAATGATTGTTTACGGAATCGCTTTCGATTTCTTCAACGTATCAGGTTCATTGTATGTAGACAAAGAAACAAACGAAGAAATTCGTTCTTCTGCACAAGGAGTTTTTATGATGATGACAAATGGTTTTGGAGCAACTATCGGAATGTTAATTGCGCAATATATCGTGAATCATTTAGTGTATAGTCAAACTGATTTGACATTACAATTAGAAGGATGGAGACATTCTTGGTTCATCTTTGCAGGTTACGCATTAGTCGTTACGGTATTGTTCGCAATTGTATTCAAATACAAACACAATCCAGACGAAGTACAAGATGTTAAGCACTAAGTTGTTAAATTAATAAAATATAAAAGCAAGAATTTTGGTTCTTGCTTTTTTTATGCTCGTAATTTTTCTAATTTTCTTTATCTGATCTTTTATACGTCACAAACGAGTAAGCATACGGATGCTTTTCATCCTTTTTGAAATCTTGTCGTTCTACTTCTTCCCATTCGTCCGAGTCAATTTCTGGAAAATAAGTGTCTCCATCAAATTCGTGATGAACTTCTGTGATGTACAAAACATCTGTAAATTCCATCGCTTGTTTATAAATATTTCCACCACCAAGAATGTAAATATCATCGTCAATTTTTTTTGCAGCTTCTATTGCTTTTGCTAAAGATGAAGCAATTTCGATACCTTCTGCATTCCAATTCTGATCTCTTGTCACAACAATATTGGTACGATTTGGTAAAGGTCTACCCAATGATTCAAACGTCTTTCGTCCCATAATAATAGGATGTCCAGAAGTTATACTTTTGAAATGTTTCAAATCATTTGGTAAATGCCAAATCAAATCGTTTTTTGCACCAATTACGTTGTTGCTTGCTTTTGCTACTACAATGTTTATCATAAGTTATAAGGTAAAAAAAGCTATCCTTTTTGGGGATAGCCTAACAAATATAATAATTTTAGCGAATTATTTCATTTTATTTATTGCATCTTGTAATTGCTCCACTTGTTTTGCAATAGTTGCAGATTTAATTGTTTTTGCTGCATTCGTTTTCACTTGCAACGCTTTTTCAGCCATCATTTTCACCGCTTGTCCAGCTTGTGGATTTTGCTCTTTCAAGTATGGATAATAGCGCGAATATGTTTTCGCAATTTCAGCTGTTGCATCTGGTGTATCATTGTTCATAATCCAATTGAAAGCTTGTTCAGCAATTTTTCCTTTTTCTGCATCTTGGAATTTTACAAATTCATACATCGCAGCAGATTCAGAAATTAAAGCAGCTTTATCCAATTGATTATTTTTAATCCAAGTCGGAACTAATGCCATTGCTAAATCTGGCGAACCTTTAATTACTTCATTGTCAAGATTAGTTGTTAAATCATTAATTTTTGAAGGATTATTTTTTAAGATTCCTGTTAATGAAGCTCCTTGAACACTAAACGATGGACTTTTTGAAGCTTTCTCGAAAATTGTTGCATCATAAATATTGGCATCATTCAAAGCACTTAAAGCTGCCGCTTGAACCAATGTTTTAGGATCGTTAGAAGCTAATTGTTTTAATTTTGAAGAAGCTTTATCTACAATCGTTTTTGATTTTGTATCTAATTTATGAATCGCATAAATTCTTAATCCATCAAATGAATCATCTAACGCATTAATTAATGCATCAGCCGCTTTTGGATTAGTAGCTTGCGCATTTGCCATCGCTTCAATCGCTAATAAACGCGTCGTGTAATTTCCTTTTCCAGCTTTGTATTGCGCAATAAAATCTTCAACAGGTTTTTTATCATCAATATCTGCTAATAAAACTTGATCCGCATTTGGAATAACGACATCAGGTTTTTGGTTTGAAGCAAATTCGAAAACAGTTTCTGCTTGTTTTGGAACCCAAACTTGTTGACGTGTTGTTTTTCCGTTTTCGACAATATCAATTGCAAAAGGGAATTCAAATAATTTTGAAGCATCTTGACGAACAACAACTTTTACTTTTTTATTCGTTGAAGAATAGTCTGAAACAATAGTTAATTTTGGATGACCATTTTCGTAATACCATTGATTGAAAAACCAGTTCAAATCACGGCCAGAAACCTCTTCCAAAGCCAAGCGTAATTGTGCAGATTCAGCTTTTCCGTATTCGTTGTCTTTCAAATATTTGTTCAAACCTTTGAAGAAAGCATCATCTCCCAAGAAATTTCTCAACATATGTAAGATGATTCCACCTTTGTTATACGAAACACCATCAAACATATCTTCGCGAGAATTATAATGAACTCGAACCAAATTTTTCGTTGGTCCATCACCTTGTTTATAACCAAACATTTCGTTGTAACGATGCTCATCCGCTTTCTCTTTTCCGTATTTATATTCGAACCATAAATATTCAGAATAGTTCGCAAAAGATTCATTCACCGTTAAATTTCCCCAACTCTCAGCTGTTACTAAATCTCCAAACCAATGGTGAAATAATTCGTGCGCAATCACATATTCAGCAGTATTTTCATCGACTAATTGACCAGCTTTTTGCTGAACACCATCATGAAAAAGAGAAGCTGTTGTATTTTCCATTGCTCCAGAAACATATTCGCGAGCTGTCATTTGCGCATATTTATCCCAAGGATAAGGATAGTTTAATTTATCAGAAAAAAACTGAATCATTTCTGGCGTGTTACCAAAAATTTGCTTCGCAACATCTTTATATTCTGGCTCTACATAATAATCAACATTGATGTTTTTCCATTTGTCATTGATGACTGCATAATCTCCAATCCCGAAAAAGAATAAATATGGCGCATGTTTTTTATCGAATTTCCAATAATCCGTTTTTGTTCCGTCCGAATTTTTCTTTGAAGATTTCATCGTTCCATTTGATAATGAAACATATTTATCAGGATATGTTAACGTGATTTCTTGCGAAGTTTTTTGATTTGTTTTATCAATTGTCGGGAACCAACAAGAAGAAGATTTTGTTTCGCCTTGTGTCCAAATTTGAGTAGGATAATTTGGTCGATCACTTTTTGCATTGATAAAATAAACACCTTTTGCATCGTTTATCGCCGCACTTCCTTCTTGTTTTACTTCGTTCGGACGCGCTGTATACTTGATGTAAAGCGTATATTCTTGATCTTTTTTGTATTCTTTATCTAAATCGATGACTAATTGTAAATCATCATATTTATAATTTAATTTCTTTTTTGTAGCGCCATTTACCAAAGCAACTTCGCTAATCAACATTGCTTTTGCGTCTAACGTAACTTTGTTTGTTGCATAGAAATGCGGTTTCAACGTAATCCAAGCTTCACCCAAAACGTGCTCTTTTGCATAATCAAATTTAAGATCTAACTTGGTATGAACAAGATTGTTGATTCGCTCTGCCTCCGCACGATAAATATCTAATTTATTCGTTTGGTTTTCGTTGTAACTCGGTGGTGGCGTCATTACTTGCGCATAAGTAAGACTTGATATAATAAAGGCTGATGAAAGCCAAAGAATGCGTTTTTTCATTGTAAAATTTTATTTCTATTGGTTGATAATTTTCTCGAAAAGTTACAAAAAAAGCCTCCAATTTGGAGACTTTAAGTATATTTTATGAAGATTTAAATTCAATTAATTAATTTCTTGAAATTTATACAGGGAATTTGAAAATGGAATTTTATAGAATTTAATCAAATTTTCTTGGTTAGAAGTTGATTCAGAATTTTTATTCTTGATTCTTTCGTATAAAATTACTCCGTTTTTTATGTCGATAATATTAATACTATCTGTTTTCATATTAAAAACGACTAAATTATTTTTATCAAAATTAACAATTCCAATTGATACTCCAGGCATACGAGTCGCATTTATCGGGCCTAATGTTTTACCGAACTCAATATCATTTTTAATTGTAAAAATAGAATCGAAATTTTCGAGAGAATTTTCTCGTAACTCTAAAATTAAATTACTTTTATCGTCAAAGTTATCTTGATGTTGAGTTAATTTATTTGCTGAGCAACTTAAAATGAATAGTGGAATTATAAGAAAAATAGTTTTCATAATGGTTGTATTTTAAATTACAAAACCCATTAAAAAATGGGTTTTGTATGAATTATTGAATGAAAAAAATTATTTAATAATTAATTTTTTCGTTTGTGTTGAATCTCCATCATTAATTTTTACAAGATATACACCTTTAGGTAAATTTGTAGCATTAACTGCTTGGTCGATTTTATTTCCAGCAACATTATAAGTATTTGTAGAAACAACTTGTCCAGCAAGGTTAATAATTTCTGCAGTTACTTTATTAGTTTTCGTGTTCATACGAATATTAAAATTACCATTTGTAGGATTTGGATAAACAAATAATTCATTTTGTTTTGTGATGTCTGAAACAGCTAATTTTGACGTTTCACGATGACATAATTCAATTCCTATTTTATTGACAGTTCCTATATTTCCAGCTTTTAAATCTGCAAGGCGGAATAAATACGAACCATTTGCTGTTATGTTTTCATAACGTTTAAGATCTAAAGTACCTGTAATTACAGCATCTTTTACTCCACAATTATCAAAACTTGAGCCTCCGAACTTATTAAATTTATACGATAAGTTTGGTGTAGTACAGCTTTGGTACCATGCATATTGATAAATTTGATCAACACCAGATTTAGCAAACATAACAACTAATTCGTTAGAATTATCATGTGTAATATCGGTAATTAATGAGATGTCTTCAACTTTTTTTGTTTCTCCAGAAATTGGAATTGTGATATTTGTAATTCCAGCAGTACTTCCTACGGCATCTTTCATTGTGATTGGAGTTGTCGCGAAAAATTGATTACATGATAAACTAACTTCATAACCAATAGCTATAAAAGGGCTTGCTGCATAATAAATATTATTAACAGCTTCTATGATAATATTTGCTTTTTCTGCAGTAACACCGCTAGGTAATGTAATAGAAGCTTGTCCGTTATTAGGAGTTGATTCTAATAGAGTGGTAAATGTTTTGCCTTCGTCTGTTGTTAGTTTTATTTTTACATTTTGTGTATTAATTGCTCCTGTATTTGTCCCAGCAACATCCCATTTTAAGTCAAATGTTTCTCCTGATTTAAATGATTGGTTAAGGTTAATATTATTAATCTTAAATGGACCATCTTCAGTAATTGTTATCAATGCTTTGTCCGAATCAATTTGACCTCCTCCTTGTTTGTTATCTCTGACTTGTAAGACGAAGTTCATCTCTTTTGCTATATCAGAAACTGTATTCCATGTAGAATATAACTGACTATTTAGTACATTCTCCATTGGGGGAAAATATCTTTCTGGATTTGTAGAGTGTTCATAAACTCTAAAATTTGCACCATCAGTATTTTTACTACTTGGATTTTTGAAATTAGATCCTGTATATGTTAATATTGGATCTGATTGTTCCCATGAATAAGTTAATTTATCATTATCTGTATCATTAGCACTTCCAATTAAATGAAAAGCAGTTCCTTTTGGTATTGTGTAATCTTTTCCAGCATTTGCTATAGGAGGTTTGTTAGTACTTTCTGTAGTTGTACCACATGTTTGTTTAGCTAAATAACTATTAATTTGTTCAAGATTATAATGATTAAATTGAGAAATGAAAGTATTTTGAACATCATGAGTGCCTGTTACGCCAGGGTATCCCATAACTGTTACACCACTTCCGATTTCTCTATTCGCCATATATCCTTCGTTTCTCGCGTGAACATGATTTGCTCCGAATTGATGTCCCATCTCATGGGCACCAGCAACCGAAAAATTAAAACCTTCAGGATTTGTTTCTACAGGTCCAATATAAGCTGATCCTTTTTTAGTATTATTACAAACACTTCCGATATAGCCAGCATTTCCTCCTCCAAGAAGATTAGTGAATAGGATTCCAATATCATAATTTTCAGAACCAATATTTGCGTCCAATTGTTTTTGAACTTCAGCGTTTAATCCAGTTGTTTTAAAAGGACTAGTAGCAGCTGTAAGATAAGTTACTTTGTCTAGATTGTCAGCTAATTGAAAAGAAATAGACAAGTCATTTTCATATATAGGTAATATATAAGTTAATGATTTTGATACAGCAGCAATAGATGTTTCTAAAGTTGGTTCTTGAGTACCAGAAAAATATTTATTGTATTGATAATCAGTTGCTATTGCTAGTTTGTATTTTCTGTAAGTAGAAGGGTTATTAATTCCTTTTGATTCGCTAGATACAACAGAAGTACTTGAATCTACACTACCACAACTGAAATTTTTTAAACTTGGAAGATTTTCGCTATCAATTAATTCATATTGACCAGCTGTTTTTTCGATAATATATTTATCAGTTGAAGAATATACAATAGCATTAATTCCTTGAGCCGTAGAGTAGCCTAAACTGATTTTTTTTAATGGATCAGAAGTTGAATATCCGTAATATGATTTAATGTTAGGAAACTGTTCCTTCATTTTATCATTTAATAATTCTCTTTCAACTAAAACAAATTTTTCATTTTTTCCTTTATTATTAGGAAGAGTAACTTCTAATTTTGAATTTTTATTAAGAGTATTAGCATTAGACGCTAATTGATTTTCAACATTCTTTAAGTCTAGAATTATTTTTTTTGAATTAGGTAATGAAGTGTCAATGTTTTTTAATTGATTATTGCTATTTTCTTGCGCATAGGTAATAGTCATAGCTAAAAGCATAGCTACAAGCGTAAAATTTTTTCTCATAATTGCGTGTTAATATTATATTTAATGTTAATAAAATTAAATAAGTTATTATAAATTACAAAAAAAATAACGTTAAAATAAAAATTAAACCGCTACAATTCCTTTGATATGAGGATGAGCTTGATAATTTTCTAACTCGAAATCTTCGTATGTAAAATCAAAAATATCTTTTACATTCGGATTGATTTTCATTGTTGGTAATGGAAAAGGTTCTCGCGTTAATTGTAGTTCAACTTGGTCGAAATGATTTTTGTAAATGTGCGCATCTCCAAACGTATGTACAAAATCGCCAACTTTTAACTCACAAACTTGCGCAACTATCATTTGTAATAATGCATAAGACGCAATATTGAATGGAACACCTAAGAAAATATCTGCACTACGTTGATACAATTGCAACGATAATTTTCCATCATTCACATAAAACTGAAAAAATGCGTGACAAGGCGCTAAAGCCATTTGATCTAATTCACCAACATTCCAAGCAGAAACTATTATTCTACGCGAATCAGGATTGTTTTTTATTTGATCAATTGCAACTTTAATTTGGTCAACAACTTCTCCGTCAGGTTTTCCCCATGAACGCCATTGATGTCCATAAACAGGACCTAAATCGCCATTTTTGTCGGCCCATTCGTTCCAAATTCTAACGCCGTTATCTGTTAAATATTTGATGTTTGTATCACCTTTCAAAAACCATAACAATTCGTAGATAATCGATTTTAAATGTAATTTTTTAGTCGTCACCAAAGGAAAACCTTCCGACAAATCGAAACGCATTTGGTAACCAAAAATACTTTTCGTTCCCGTTCCCGTTCTGTCTTCTTTAAAAGCGCCTTCTGCCAAAACCTTTTTACATAAATCGTGATATTGTTGCATTTTGAGTATATTTAACCTTTCAAATTTAGTGAATTTTTTTAGAATGAAAATTAGTTTAATTCTTACAATTTTAGTGCTTTTTATGTTTTTTGCTTCATATAGCAAATCAGATTTTGGACGAAAAATTGCGCAACATTTTTATTTTCAAACCTTATTTAATGTTGTTTTGGTGGTTGTTTTTGTGTCAAAAATCATTCATCTCAAACTAAATTTAATCTCAATGATTTCGCTAATTGTCATTGGTTGCATGTTGTATATGAGCTTTCCAAATTATTTGCAACAATTGAGAAGAAGGATTGGTAAATAGTTACGTATAATTTTTTTATCTTTGCACTTATGAAAAACGAAGCAGGAATTTTTGGTTTAAGACCAGTAATAGAAGCGATTGAAGCAGGGAAAACAATCGACAAAATTTTTATTCAAAAAGGTTTACAAGGAGAAATTTTTTCAGAATTGAGAAAATTAATCACTGAATATGAAATTCCTGTAAGTTATGTGCCTTTAGAAAAACTAAATCGTTTTACTGGAAAAAATCATCAAGGTGTTTACGCATTCGTTTCTCCAATCGAATTTGATTCAATCGAAAATGTATTACCTCAAATTTGGGAACAAGGAAAAACGCCTTTTATTTTGATTTTAGATCGTGTTTCTGATGTTCGTAATTTTGGTGCGATCGCTCGTACAGCAGAATGTGTTGGTGTTGACGCGATTATTATTCCAGCAAAAGGTTCGGCTTCTGTAAATGCAGATGCGATCAAAACTTCGACAGGGGCGTTGTATAATATTCCGGTTTGTAAAGAAGGAAATTTAGTGAATGTTATTAAATATTTACAATCGGCTGGAATCTCAATTTTTAGTGCTTCTGAAAAATCAGCAGAATTTATTTATGATGCAGATTTCTCTGTTCCTGCAGCTATTGTGATGGGAAGTGAGGAAGATGGTGTTTCGGATTCTATTATTAAAATTTCGGATAAAATTATTAAATTGCCTATGGCTGGACAAACTGCTTCATTGAATGTTTCGGTTGCGGCTGGAGCGATTTTGTACGAAGCTGTTCGCCAAAGAATGTTACAAGATTTATTTTAAAAACATATAACGATGACCTATTCTACTTTTATTGGATTTTTGTTGATTGCGATTAGTATTGCAATGTATTATTTTACGAATTTGGATATTTCGAGATTATTTTCGGATAAAGAATTTTTGGTAGGAATTACTGGAGGTGCTGGTATCGGATTTATTTTGGGAGGATTTTTAGGCTGGCTTTATAAATACAAAGCGGTGAATAAAGCAAATGCAGAGATTGCAAACGAAGAAAAACGTAAAGTTGCAGAACAAAAAGCACAAGAAGCTGCTGCAAAAGAGCAAGCAAAATTGGATGCACAACAAGAAAAAGATGAATCAGGTTTATTGTAAAATATAAATTAGATAAAATAAAAAAACGGTCGAAAATTAATTTTCGACCGTTTTTTTATATTGTATTTCTTGGTAATAAAAACAAGGAACTAAAATCAATAAAAACATAGGCTGAATGAGAAATCTTCTCACATAAAAGAAAATCATTTCGCCTGATGAAAATTGTGTCGAAATCAAATAATTATAGATTGGTAAAAGAACGATTAATCCAATAATCATGATAATGATAGAGAATTTAACGTAAATTTTTTTCCAGAAAATAAACCAAATAATTAATACAGTTAATAATGTATTGATAAGATAACGAACTGTCAAACTAGCGCTCAATTTTGGTAAATCAATTTCTGGGAATTTTGAATGACCAACAAAATGAAAGTATTTTATGAAAGGATCATAAAATAAAACATCTTCAAATTTTCGGACTAATATCAATCCAAAAACAAGTAAAACTGCAATTGCGTAACGTAAATATTTATTTGGCATTTCGCTTATTGTATTTTGTTACAAAAAACTTAATCCAAACAATCCAAAGAATTACGATTGAACCATAAATAATTGCTGGAAACAAATAATCGTGCGCCATTTTACCATATTCTGCGTGGTATCTAAAAATATAATTTAGCAACATAATTCTCGAAATATTCATCACAAAAAGAATTGCTAAACCAGACAAAATAAACAAAAAAGTTTGTTTGAAATTCGTGTAAAAAGCAACGATAAACGAAACGAAAATGATCAGAATAGAAATCGCATTACAACCTTCATTTACAATAGATGCAACTTGTCCATCTACAACCAAACGCATCCAAGGGTGATTTTCGGCAATATTAGAAAATGAGAAAAAACCACATTTGTTCAAGCCAAAAGCTGTTATATCTGATGTTAATTTTGTAAACGGATCAGGGTTATTGTGCGGTAAATATTGATCTAAATATAATTTATAAGCTAAACTTAAAATAATGTAAGTTCCTAAAAAACGTGCAAGGAATAACAATAAGGGTTTAAATTCTTTCATTTGATTAAAAAATCTTGTACAAAGATAAATGAAAAACGTCAACTTTTGATTAAGTTATGATTAATCAATAAATTTGCTTTTTTAGAAGTAACAAAATGCAAGATTTACATAAACGCGTGGATGTCATAATTGATAGCGCAATTTCTACGGAAGACAGACTACAAAAGATTTGTCAATTGTTGAGTGATGAAGTTGAATACTACAATTGGGTGGGATTTTATTTCAAGAATGGAGATAAAAACGAGCTAAAACTTGGTCCTTATGTTGGAGCGGCAACCGATCATACAATAATTCCTTATGGTAAAGGAATTTGTGGGCAAGTGGCAGAATCTAACGAAACTTTTGTTGTGCCAGACGTTTATGCACAAGATAATTATTTGGCTTGTTCAATCGAAACGAAAGCTGAAATTGTTGTTCCAATTTTCAAAAATGGAGAAAATATTGGTCAAATTGATATCGATTCGCACAAAATTAATCCGTTTACAGAAGACGATACAAAGTTGTTAGATTACGTTTGTCAGCGAGTTTCAGAAATTATTTAAGCAATGATTGATTTAATTTTAAAATATTTTCCTGATTTAACGGAGAAACAAATCGAGCAATTTTCGAAAGTTGGTGATTTGTACAAAGAATGGAACGATCAAATCAATGTTGTTTCTCGAAAAGATATTGACGAAATTTATACGAATCATATTTTACATTCGTTAGCGATTGCAAAAGTGATGGAGTTTACAGACGGTTCTTCTGTTCTTGATGTAGGAACTGGAGGAGGTTTACCAGGAATTCCGTTGGCAATTTTGTTTCCGAATGTTCAGTTTCATTTGGTAGATTCTATCGGGAAAAAAATCAAGGTTGTAAAAGGTGTGGCTGATGGTTTAGGTTTGACGAATGTAAAAGCGGAACAAAAGCGTGCCGAAGAGTTAACAGATAAATACGATTTTGTTGTTTCTCGTGCGGTAACTGCGATGCCAAGATTTGCGGAATGGATTCGTGGAAAATTCAAAAAAGAAGGGATTAATCCTTTTCCAAATGGTTTGTTGTACCTAAAAGGAGGCGATTTGACAGAAGAATTAGCAGGTTTTCCGAATGCAGTTTTATTTGATATTCAAAACTTTTTTGACGAAGATTTTTTCGAAACGAAAAAAGTCGTTTACTTAGAAAAGAAAGATATTTAGTTTATAGAAATTATATACTTGAAATCCGAAATCAATTTGATTTCGGATTTTTTATTTTAACAATTATTGAATTAATCCAAAAAATGAACCTTAAAACGTTATTTTATCCAATACTTTAAGTTCTTTTTAAGAGGTTTTCTCGTCAAAATTCACTATATTTGTTTGTTTTAAAAAGTTAGAGACATATTATGAGTAATAACACATATACGGCGGATAATATCCAAGCGTTAGAAGGAATGGAGCACGTACGTCTTCGTCCATCGATGTACATTGGTGACGTCGGAGTTAGAGGATTACACCACTTAGTTTACGAGGTTGTTGATAACTCTATTGATGAAGCTTTAGCAGGATACTGTGATACAATCAAGGTAACAATTTTAGAAGGGAACTCGATTCGTGTAGAAGATAACGGACGTGGTATTCCTGTCGACTTACATAAAAAAGAAGGAAAATCTGCATTAGAAGTTGTAATGACGAAAATTGGTGCAGGAGGTAAGTTTGATAAAGATACGTACAAAGTTTCTGGAGGTTTGCACGGTGTTGGAGTTTCGTGTGTTAATGCACTTTCTAACCATTTATCGGCAGAAGTTTTCAAGAACGGAAAACAATATATTCAGGAATATTCGAAAGGGAAACCTTTGTATGATGTAAAAGAAGTTGGAACGACTGATAAAAGTGGTACAACAGTTACTTTTACGCCAGATGATACAATTTTCCAAGAAGTACAAACATATAACTATTCTACTTTAGCAAATCGTTTGCGTGAGTTAGCTTTCTTGAACAAAGGAATCAATATTGTATTGGTTGACGAGCGCGAAAAAGATGCTGATGGAAATCCTGTAACAGAAACTTTTCATTCTGAAGAAGGATTAAAAGAATTTGTTGAGTTTATCGACGGTAGCCGCGAATCTATTATGGACAAAGTAATCTTCATGGAAGGTGAACGTGATGGAATTCCGGTTGAGGTTGCAATGCGATACAATACGTCGTATAATGAAAATGTACATTCATACGTAAATAACATCAATACACACGAAGGTGGAACACATTTATCTGGTTTCCGTCGTGCATTGACACGTACATTGAAAAAATATGCTGAAGAAAACTTTAATCTTGCAAAAGAAAAAGTTGAAATCGTTGGAGATGACTTCCGCGAAGGATTAACAGCAGTTATTTCGGTAAAAGTAATGGAGCCTCAATTCGAAGGTCAAACGAAAACGAAATTAGGAAACTCTGAGGTTTCTCCTGCAGTTGATAAAATTGTGGCAGAAATGTTAACGAATTTCTTAGAAGAGAATCCAACAGAAGCAAAACAAATTGTTGATAAAGTAATTTTAGCAGCAAAAGCTCGTCAGGCAGCGAAAAAAGCTCGTGAAATGGTACAACGCAAAAACCCAATGGGAGGAAGCGGATTGCCAGGGAAATTAGCGGATTGTTCTTCTCGTAAACCAGAAGAATCTGAGTTATTCTTAGTCGAGGGAGATTCTGCCGGAGGAACGGCAAAACAAGGTCGTGATCGTCATTTTCAAGCGATTTTACCATTACGTGGTAAGATTTTGAATGTAGAGAAAGCGATGGCGCACAAAGTTTTGGATAACGAAGAGATTAAAAATATCTATACAGCTTTAGGTGTAACAATCGGAACAGAAGAAGATTCTAAAGCACTTAATATCTCAAAATTACGTTATCACAAGGTTGTAATTATGACCGATGCCGATGTCGACGGTTCTCACATCGCGACATTAATTTTAACATTCTTCTTCCGTTACATGAAAGAATTGATTGAGCAAGGACATATTTATATTGCAACGCCACCTTTATATTTAATTAAAAAAGGAGCGAAAGCAGAATATGCTTGGGACGAAAAAGATCGTGAGCGTTTAACTGCCGAATTCTCTACAGATGGTTCTGGTAAAGGAGTTACAATTCAACGATACAAAGGTCTTGGGGAAATGAACGCAGAGCAATTATGGGATACAACACTTAATCCAGAGCACAGAACGTTACGTAAAGTAACGATTGACAATGCGACAGAAGCAGATCGCGTGTTCTCTATGTTGATGGGTGATGATGTACCGCCTCGTCGTGAGTTTATCGAGAAAAATGCACACTATGCAAAAATTGATGTTTAATCGATTTTGAATGATATAAAACAAAAAATCCAGCTTTTCAGCTGGATTTTTTGTTTTACTTTATGAATCTTATAAAAAATGTTACTCAGAAATAATCAAAGTTGTTGGTACATTGGAAATCCAAATGCTTTTTGTTTCGATTAAGTTTTTCCAACTTTCCATACTAATCATCATCAAATCCATTTCATCCAAAAACTCTTTATCCAATTGTTGCTTGTACGAAAGACTAATATGATTTGGTGCAATATTTTCGATACTACGAATAATTTCTTTTACTTCTGAATGACGTTTTGTGTAACCGCTCACGTCTACAATAATAATTTGAGATTCGCTATTCGAGATTAAACGTTGTGCATATTTCAGTAAATCGGCATCTTTATTCCCGAAAAGTGGAAGAAAAACTTTTTCTGCTTTTGTGAAATTTTTGTCCAAAACAATTCCAACAGGAACGGTTGATTTGTTCAATAATTGTTTCGTTCTTTCATTGAAAATTGAATGATCAAACATGTTTTCTTTTCCAGTAACTTGACCAATTAAAATATCTGGATCAATAATTTTAGTTGTAAATCCTAAAATATTTCCTAACAACGAACCTGAATAAATAGAATTTCTTACACCCATTAACATCAAATCGTAATCACCTTTTTGCGCAACATCAACGGTGTCGAAAACCATATCTGTAGACACTTTGAACATGGTTGTTACATCTTGATGCAACTCTTCGGAAACCTCAATAATCGGTTCGAAAATTTCTGCTTCTCTATCCTCAAGATTGAAATGTTGCACTTCGCTACTTTTCATCACATGAATTGCAGAAACAAGTGAATTTTCGTCTTGTTTTTTGATAAAGCTATTAGCTATTCGCAATAATTCAGCACCTTTTTCGGGTGTTTGAAAATCAATTAAAATTTTATATTTCTGACTTTGACTAATTTCAGAAAGTTCATTTTCTGTTTTTTGTTTGCGGAAAATCCAATTGATTAAATCCAAAGCTGGACCTGTCATAAAAGTTGTGACCAAAGCCATTATCACCATCATAGCGAAAACTTCTGGTGTTAAAACTCCTAAATCATATCCAATGTTTAACACGACTAATTCCATCAAACCTCGTGTATTCATCAAAGCACCGATGGTCAAACTATCTTTCCAGTTTTGTCCAACAAATTTAGCGGCGACTGCACTTCCTACAAATTTTCCAGTTACAGCTACCAAAATAATCAATCCTGCTGTTTGCCATAAATGTGGCGTATCTAATAATCCAATTTGTGTTCTTAAACCTGTGAAAACGAAGAATAAAGGAAGTAATAAAACCAATGAAACATCTTCTATTTTTTCGATAAATAAGTTTCTGAATTTTACATTTTCAGGCATAATTGTTCCAGCTAAAAAAGCTCCAAATAATGCATGAATTCCAATGATTTCGCTTAAATATGAAGAAATAATTAAGACCAAGAAAAAGATTCCTATGATAGGTTTTGTAAGCGTTGTTTTGCTCGAATGTACGTCTGCAATGCGCTTTAGAAAAGGGCGAACGAAACGAACCATTGCGATAACGTAAATAATTGCCAGTAAAATCACGTAGATTGAACTGATGAATGAACCGGCTTTTACGATGGCGATAACCGCAGCTAATAAACACCAAGCTGTGATATCGTCGGCAGCAGCGCAAGTAATTACAATAGAACCTAAGCGAGTTTTACTAATTCCGCGTTCTTGTACAATACGAGCCAAAACGGGAAAAGCTGTAATACTCATCGAAATACCGATAAAAAGGGCAAATGATAAAAAGTTAATTCCTTCTGGTGCGAATTCCATATAAATTAATCCAGCCAAAGCCAAACCAAGTGTAAATGGAATAATGATACTTGCATGACTGATAACTATGGCGTCTTGTGCATTTTTCTTTAGCACTTTCAGGTCTAATTCCATCCCGATAACATACATGAATAGGATCAAACCTATCTGACTGATAAATTCTAAGTTTCCTAACGATTCTTTTGGAAAAAGATCTCCGAAAAATTCTGGGAAATGCATTCCTATAAAAGAAGGACCAAGGAAAATACCTGCAATAATTTCTCCAATTACAGTTGGTTGTCCAATTTTATTAAAAATCCATCCAAAAACCCTTGCGGTAAATATAATGGTCACAATTTGTGCTAATAAAATAGCAAGCGGATGTCCAATATTATGCGTAATACTGTTGATGAAATCATTGAAGTAATTGCTTCCGTTTGCAGCTTGTACAACATGTTTTCCTGCTTCCATTTCTTCTGCTCTTATCACAATAAAATACATCATGATTGAACAAAGTAGAATGGTTACGATATAAAAAATTGAATTTCTTGTCGATTTTTTCATGGCGTTAATTTTCAACAAAAGTCAGAAATTAATTTACAGAAAAATATCAATATTTTTTAAACTCGAGTAAAATGTAATGAAATGGATTTTTTTTGTAATCAAATTGAAATTTGAGCAATAAAATTAGCTTTGTAAACTTCGCTTAATACCAAATTGATTTCTTTATTTTCTTTTGATAAAACATCTAAAGTAACGTTGTCTGAGTGGAAATATTTGATGTGATGTAAGCTGATTATTTCTCGTTTGTTGATACGGACAAAATCTTTTTCGGGTAACATTTCTGACAATGCATCGAGTGTGATATTTTTCAAAATCAAGAATGATAAATCTTGATAATAAACCACTTTATCACGGCTGTCAACGGTAGAAGTTGTAATGTACAAAATTTGATTAAACTGCAACAAAATTTTTCCTTTATCCGAGTTTAATTGCACAAAATTATTTGGTGTCGAAAAACTATTTTGCAAACGCTTTTTTACTTTGTCAACAGCTTGTTGTAAACGCTCTTTTTTGATTGGTTTTTGAATATAATCTGTCGCATCTAAATCAAAAGCATCAACAGCATATTCCTTATAAGCAGTAGAAAAAATAAACGGTTTTTCTTTTAATAAATTAGCGATTTGTAAACCATTTATTTTAGGCATTTCGATGTCCAAAATACAAAAGTCAAAATCTAAGTTTTCAATTTCGTTAATGAATAATTCAGGATCAACATAAGCTTTCACAACTTCTATGTCCTCCATTTGTTCACATAACATTTTTAGGTACTTTAACCCAAGAATTTCGTCATCAATTAGTATGCATTTTAGTGTAAAACTCATGTAGATTTATTTTTAAGTTGGCTACAAAAATATCTTGTTCAATAGTTTTAGAAAGTGAAAAATCGTCGCCGTAAACCATTTTTAGGCGATGTTCTAATGATTGACTTCCATGTCCGCCAGTTTCTTTTTTTAAACTATTTTTTGGTGAAATTTTATTCATTACCTGAATTTGAAATGATTTATTATTCAGTTCAAGCAAAATTTTTATAAATGAATTGGCTTGTTGAAAATCGGTGTGTTTGAAAGCATTTTCAATAAAATCAATACTTAATAAAGGTAAAATAATTTTTTCTTGATAATAAGGTGAAGTTTCATCAATTTTTGTTTTAACTTGAAAATCAAACAAAGGCGAAACTTTTACTTTATTAATTTCAATAAAGTTTTTAGTGAAATCTATTTCATCTTTTATCGTCACAAAATTGTCTTTGCTTTCGTACAGAATATAATCCAACACATTTGCCAATTTATCAATCGTATAATAGGTTTGATACGCATTTGATTGAATAGAATTAAGTATATTTTTGAATAAATGAGGATTCAGTTTTGCTTCGTAAGATTCTAATTTTAACTCATCAACTTTTGTAGATAAATTGTCTAAACGTTGCGTTTGTTCTTGACTTATTTTTTTCTCAGATTTTAATGAATGGATTAAATATGTAATCATAATGATTAGAAAAATAATCAATGCAATAATGAGATAAAGTAATATTGTAGGAAGTTGAATCATGCGAAAAATTCTAACTCAAAGATAAAATAATTTATGAACAAAAAAATCCAGAAAGTAGAACCTTCTGGATTTTTAGAAATATTGTGAAAGAAATTATTAAGCGTAATATTTTGCTTTTAATTCTTTTACTTTTGGATCATCTAAGAATTCATCATACGTCATATAACGATCGATGATTCCATTTGGAGTTAACTCGATAATACGGTTACAAGTTGTTTGAATCAATTCGTGGTCATGAGAACCCATTAAAATTGTTCCTTTGAAATTAACCAAAGAGTTATTTAATGCTGTAATCGATTCTAAGTCTAAGTGACCTGTTGGTTCGTCTAACAATAATACGTTTGCGCGTAATAACATCATACGAGAGAACATACAACGCATTTTTTCACCTCCTGATAAAACAGAAGATTTTTTAAGTGCTTCGTCTCCTGAGAATAACATTTTTCCTAAGAAACCACGCATAAATTCTTCGTGACGCTCATCGTCTGATTCTGTATACTGACGTAACCAATCAACCAAGTTGATATCTTCTTTGAAGAAATCTGTATTATCTAAAGGTAAATACGCTTGCGTTGTTGTAATTCCCCAAGTAAAATCTCCAGAATCTGGCTGAGCTTTTCCTGAAAGAATTTCAAAAAATTGAGAAACCGCTTTCGAGTTGCGAGAGAAAATACCAATTTTATCACCTTTTTTCAAGTTGATGTTCGCATCTTTAAATAAAACTTCTCCATCTACAGAAGCAGATAAATTGTTTACTTCTAAGATTTGATCACCAGCCTCACGCGATTGTTCCCAGATAAGTGCTGGATATCGACGAGAAGAAGGTTTGATATCTTCGATATTTAATTTCTCGATCATTTTTTTACGAGAAGTCGTTTGTTTTGCTTTAGCAACGTTAGAAGAGAAACGAGCAATGAAATCTTGTAATTCCTTTTTCTTTTCCTCTGCTTTTTTGTTTTGTTGTGCACGTTGTTTTGCAGCTAACTGAGAAGATTCGTACCAGAATGTGTAGTTACCAGAATATAGGTTTAATTTAGAGAAATCTAAATCACAAATATGCGTACAAACCGCGTCTAAGAAGTGACGGTCGTGCGATACAACGATTACAGTATTCTCGAAATTACCTAAGAAATCCTCTAACCATTGAATTGTATTAACGTCCAATTCGTTGGTAGGCTCATCTAAGATTAACACGTCAGGATTTCCAAATAAAGCTTGCGCAATCAAAATACGAACTTTTGCTTTATTATCTAAATCTCCCATTAACGTATAATGCATATCCGAATCGATTCCTACATTAGATAATAATGTAGCAGCATCAGATTCTGCATTCCATCCGTTCATTTCTTCATAAACGACACCTAATTCTCCTGCTTTGATACCATCTTCTTCAGAAAAATCTGGTTTAGCATATAAAGCATCCATACGTTCTTTAATATCGTATAATACTTTATTTCCACGTAAAACAGTATCCAATACTGTATATTCGTCATATTTGAAGTGATTCTGTTCTAAGACAGACATACGTTTTCCTTTTTCAAGACTAACTTGTCCTGAAGTTGGATCGATTTCACCTGATAATATTTTTAAGAAAGTAGATTTTCCTGCTCCATTGGCACCAATTATCCCGTAACAGTTGCCATTTGTAAATTTTATATTAACTTCGTCGAAAAGTACACGCTTGCCGAATTGAAGCGATAAATTAGAAACATTTAACATAATTTTTGGTATGATGTTTGTTTGACCTTCCGGCAAAGTTACAAATTTTAATTGGAATAAAATAAAGTGCAGAAAGAAGTTACGATTAAGAATAAACGTGCAAGGTTTGAGTATGAATTATTAGATTCTTACGAAGCCGGCATCCAATTATTTGGGACTGAAATAAAATCTATCCGAATGGGAAAAGCTTCGATTACCGAAAGTTTTTGTCAAATGAAGGATGGAGAACTCTATATTGTCAATATGTTTATTGACGAATATGATTGGGGAACATACTTTAATCATAAAACTAGACGAGACAGAAAACTTTTATTACAAAAATCTGAGTTGAGAAAATTAGAACGCAAAACGAAAGAGACTGGATTAACGATTGTAGCAACCACGCTATTTATAAACAATAAAGGGTTGGCAAAATTGAAGATATATTTGGCAAAAGGGAAGAAACTTTTTGACAAAAGAAACACAATAAAAGGAAAAGATTTGAAAAGAGATTTGGATAGAATGATAAAGAATTCTTAAATTTGTCTTATAATTGTATAAAATTAAGTAAAATTTAATATATTTAAAACGCTAAATATTTGATAATGAAAAAGTTTAATCTATTATTATCTGCAGTAGTATTATTCCTAGCGGGTAATTCTTTTGTAGATGCTCAGAATTCTAAGAATCCTTGGGCAATTACAGTTGGTGCTCACGCAGTTGATCACAACTCAGTGACTGGACCATTCAACCAGTATTTCAAAACAGATAATTGGGATATCGTTCCTCCTTTATCTAAATTATCTATCATCCGTAACTTAAACAGATCTTTTGATGTTGATTTAACTGCTTCAGTAGGTGAAGTTGATAACAACAGATTACGTATCAAAGATGAATTATTCATCAATGCTGGTTTAGGTTTACGTTATAAGTTAGCTAATGGTTATATCTTAAAAGAAGATTCTTGGTTTGATCCATATATCCGTGTAGGTGCTGGTTACCACAGATACGACTACACAGGATTACAATTTCCATTAACAGCTTACTATGGTAATGGTGATGGAAATGAAACTTACCAATTAACAGAAGTTGAAGATTTAGAGAAAAATCACTTTGTAGCTTCTTTAGGTGCTGGATTTAACTTATGGTTTACTAAAAACTTTGGTTTAAACGTTGCTTCTGATTACAACTGGTTACCAGCTTACGGAGGAAACAATTATTTCGATTTCTTCCAACACACAGTAGGTGTTACTTTCCGTTTCGGAAAACAAGATAGAGATGGTGATGGTATTCCTGATGACGAAGATGCATGTCCAGATACTCCAGGTATCGCTACAAATGATCCATCTACAAACGGATGTCCAGATACAGATGGTGATGGAATCTTTGATAAAGATGATGCTTGTCCAACAGAATTTGGTTTAGCTGAATTCCAAGGTTGTCCAGATACAGATGGTGATGGTGTTCCAGATAAAGATGATGCTTGTCCTACAGTTGCAGGTCCAGTAGAAAATAATGGATGTCCTTGGCCAGATACAGATGGTGATGGAATCTTAGATAAAGATGATGCTTGTCCAAACGAATATGGTTTAGCTGAATTCCAAGGTTGTCCAGATACAGATGGAGATGGTATTCCAGATAAAGATGATGCTTGTCCAACAGTAAAAGGACCAAAAGAAAATAATGGATGTCCATGGACAGAAGTTCACGTAGCAAAACGTTTATCTAATATTTTATTCGAATACAACTCTAATAAAATTGTTCCTTCTTCTTACGAAGATGTACGTGTAGCTGCTCAAATTTTAAATTCTGATGATTTAAAAGAAAAAAGCTTCTACATTGACGGACATGCTGACCAAAGAGGTAAAGACGCTTATAACAAAACATTATCTTTAAAACGTGCTCAAGCGTTAGTTAATATTTTAGTTGAAAGAGGTGGAGTGGATAAAGCTCGTTTAACTGCTCGTGGTTTAGGAAAATCTCAATTGTTATGTACTGAAAACACTGAAGAGTGTTACCAAAGAAACAGACGTGTTGAGGTATTACCTAGAACAGCTGTAGTAACTGAAACAAAAGTTATCAAAAAGAAAAAATAATTCTTTAAAACGATAATATACAAAAATAGCCACCTCATTGAGGTGGCTATTTTATTTTTATGAAATTAGGATTAATTATTTCTTTCTAAAAACCAATATAATGATACAACAAGCTGTAAACACTGATAGTAAATATCCAATCCAAGAAAGTAATGGCATGTCCAAAATCATTGGACGAACAGTAGTGTTAGCAAGCATACTTGCTCCAATTCCGAAAGCTAAAGTAAGAATGGCTAAAACCAGTTTATTAATACTGTCTTTTATTAATTTCTGAATATTATCTATTTGATCAATCTTAAAGTTTAAAGCCAATTTATCATTGTTTACTTTTTCAATTAATTTCAAGGTGTCTTCTGGTAAATCGTTGATTAAATCCTGAATATCTTTAAAATTATCAATTGCTTTTTTACTCAAATATTTTGGATGAAATTTTTGTCGAGCCAATTTTACGGCATAAGGACGCATCGAGCGTTGGACATTAAGATCAGCGTGTAATTGTTGTCCAATTCCTTCTATAAGCGCAATTCCGCGTAGTAAAATATAAACATATTCGGGTAATAAAACATGATTTCGCTGTAGAATATTGTTGAATTTCTTAATGATGATTTGAACTTCTATTGTATCGACAGTATTGTATTCTAAATAATCAAAAATATCTGCAATGTCACGTTCCAATTGTTTTTCGTTCTCGATATAATGTTTAATCGCCATTTTTTTGAGTGAACGAACAATTCGTTTCGGATTTTTTAATCCAAAATCAATTACAACATTTTCTAAAGCCTCTTTTTCGTTGATGGCTAAAATTCCCATCGAACCAAAATCTATAAAAGCAAGTCGTCCATCTTTTAAAATAAAAATATTTCCGGGATGTGGATCGGCATGAAAAAAACCGTCATCAAGTAATTGTTTCAAATAAATATCAAAACCTTTCTGTACGATTTTTTTAGGATCAAGTCCCAAAGCTTCTAATTGCTCAACATCGTTTACCTTGAAGCCTTCGATGAATTCCATGCAAAGAAAATTATTGTTCGAATAATCTTCATATGTTTTCGGAACATAAACATCTTTACTATTCTCGAAATTTTTTCTGAAACGTTCGATGTTCTGAAATTCATTGGTTAATGAAAGTTCTTTCAGAATTGAATTTTCAAATGATTTTTCGATTTCAGAAATGAATAATTTTTGAAGTTTCTCATATTTTTTTTCCAAAAAATGAACAATGTCTCGAATCAGGGCTAAATCTGATTCAATTATTTTCTGAATATTAGATCGTTTTACTTTGAAAACAACTTTTTCTCCATTCAACAAAGTGGCACGATAAACTTGCGAAATACTTGCAGCAGCAAAAGGTTGTTCTTCTATAAAAAGAAAATGTTCGTCTGGTTCTATTCCAAATTCATCTCTAATTTTTTGTTTGATGTCAATTTCTTCTGGCGGAACATTATCTTGCAATTTCTTTAACTCTTCTACTAAAGAATCTGGAACCAAATCTTTTCGATTGCTTAATAATTGACCAAATTTTATATAAGTAGGACCAAGTTCTTCCAAAGCCATTCGGAATCGTTGATTGAAAGAACTGTTGAAAAATTCGGTATTTTGATCAGAATGAAATAAATCGTTTCCACGAGAAAGAATTTCTTCAAAACCATATTTTGAAACGACTTTTACGATTTTTGAGAATCGTTTTATTTTCTTTAAACTATCCATAAAGTTGAGATTCGATTACAAGTTACGAATAAACAAGAGTGTAATTCGTTTATAAAATCTTAAATTTCTTTGAGTTGAATCTAAAATTATTCCAAATATTAAAATATAATTGTTTATCTTTGCACTCGCTAAAATGGTTTAGGAATCAAGCGATTAATTATTAAGTTAAACATCTCTCGGTCATTTATTTGCATTTGAAGATTCCGAAATAAAATAGATTGAGATACAAATTTTTAGAATTATGTCTAAAGAAACAAAACAAGAGGAAGTACAAGAAGTTGTATTAAACACTCCAGTATTAGATGCGTCTGCTAATGCAAACGTAGCGCCAGAATCATTTGATTGGGAATCTTTCGAATCAGGATTAAACGAAGAAGATCGTAAAGAAAAAGCTGAATTAGAGCAAATGTACGATACAACTTTAGAAGACTTACATGAGAATGAAGTATTCAAAGGACAAGTTGTACGTATTACAGATAAAGAAGCTATCGTTGACATCAACTTCAAATCAGAAGGTGTTATTTCATTAAACGAATTCCGTTACAACTCAGACTTGAAAGTTGGAGATATCGTTGAAGTAATGGTTGATCAACGTGAAGATAAAAATGGACAATTAATTTTATCTCACAAAAAAGCTCGTACATTAAATGCATGGGATGCTGTTAACAAAGCACACGATTCTCAAGAAATCGTTAACGGTTACATCAAAGCTCGTACTAAAGGTGGTATGATCGTTGACGTATTCGGAATTGAAGCTTTCTTACCAGGTTCTCAAATCGATGTTAAACCAATCCGTGATTACGAACAATTCGTAGGAAAAACTATGGAGTTCAAAGTTGTTAAAATCAACCCAGAATTCAAAAACGTAGTAGTTTCTCACAAAGCGTTAATCGAGGCTGATATCGAAGTTCAGAAAAAAGAAATCGTTGCTCAATTAGAGAAAGGACAAGTATTAGAAGGTGAAGTTAAAAACATCACATCTTACGGTGTATTCGTAGACTTAGGAGGTGTTGACGGTTTAATCCACATCACTGACTTATCTTGGTCTCGTATCAACCACCCATCTGAAATCTTAGAAGATGGACAAAAAATCAACGTTGTTATCTTAGATTTCGACGAAGATAAATCTCGTATCCAATTAGGTATTAAACAATTAGAAGCTCACCCATGGGATGCTTTAGATGCTGATATCAAAGTTGGCGATAAAGTTAAAGGAAAAGTAGTTGTTTTAGCTGACTACGGTGCATTCGTTGAAGTTGCTCCAGGTGTAGAAGGTTTAATCCACGTTTCTGAAATGTCATGGTCTACTCACTTACGTTCTGCTCAAGATTTCGTAAAAGTAGGTGATGAGGTTGAAGCAGTAGTTTTAACTTTAGATAGAGAAGAAAGAAAAATGTCTTTAGGAATCAAACAATTAACTCCAGATCCTTGGACAGATATTACAACTAAATACCCAGTAGGTTCTACTCACAAAGGTAAAGTTCGTAACTTCACTAACTTCGGTGTATTCGTAGAATTAGAAGAAGGTGTTGACGGATTAATCTACATCTCTGACTTATCTTGGACTAAGAAAATCAAACACCCATCAGAATTCTGTGCAGTTGATGATATCTTAGACGTAGTAGTTTTAGAATTAGACGTAGAAGCTCGTCGTTTATCTTTAGGTCACAAACAATTAACTGAAAACCCATGGGATCAGTACGAAGCTAAATATGCTGTAGGTACTACTCACACAGGTGTTGCAGTTGACGTTTTTGACAAAGGTGCTACAGTACAATTTGAAGATGCTGACGTTGAAGCTTTCGCTCCAGCTCGTACATTAGAGAAAGAAGACGGATCTCGTATCAAAAAAGGTGAAGAAACATCTTTCAAAGTTATCGAGTTCAACAAAGAATTCCGTCGTGTGGTAGTTTCTCACACAGCAACTTTCCGTGAGGAAGAAGTTAAAGCTGAGAGATCATCTAACAACAATAACAACAATTCATCTAACACAATCGAAACTTCTACTTTAGGAGATATCGATTCATTAGCAGAATTGAAAAAGAAAATGGAAGAAGGAGGAAACTAATTCTCTAACCAAAATTTTTTAAAATAATAGAAAGGCTACTCATTTTTGAGTAGCCTTTTCTTTTGAATAATGATATTGTTTTATAGAATTAAAATGAATTTAATTTAAAGTTTAAAATAATATCAAGAATAACATACAATTTTTGATATATTTTTTGAATATTATTCAAAATAGTCTTAATTTTGCAGTCGAAATGGAAAAGATAGAATTTAATTTAGATGCTACTGATTTGAAAATCATGCGATTAATGCAAGATAATGCACGTATTAACAATGCAGACATCGCAAGAGAATTGGGAATGGCACCTTCTGGAATATTAGAACGAGTGAAAAAGCTTGAAAATAAACAAGTTATTTTGGCTTATCACGCAAAAATAAATCCAGTGGCAGTTGGACAAAAATTACTTTCGTATATGTTTATCAAAACCGTAGATATTATCGGTGATGAAACAGTAGGAAGACAACTTGCCGAAATTCCAGAAGTTTTAGAGGTTCATGATATTGCTGGAGAAGATGGTTATCTAATCAAAGTGAGAACTTCTGATAATGAAGGTTTGGTGGAATTGATGCGCAAACATTTGAGTAAAATTGGCGGAATTACTTCTACGCGTACAACTATAGTTTTACAAACAATAAAAGAAGAACAAAATATCGTTATACCAACGATTTAAAAAATAGAGATTGAATGAAAGGGAATCAACCAAGTAAGTGGCTGATTATTGCAGCGTATTTCGTGGTTTATGTAGTTTGGGGATCAACTTATTTTTTTATAGATAAGGCTTTGCATGGTTTTAGTCCGTTTATTTTGGGGTCGTTTCGCTTTATTGCGGCGAGCACAATGTTGATGGGATATTGTAAACTGAAAGGTTACAAGCTATGGGATAAACAAATTGTGAAACAATGTATGTTTACAGGGTTTATGTTGTTGTTTATTGATATGGCTGGGATTATTTGGTCCGAACAATTTTTACCAAGTGGAATTGTTGCAATTATGGCAGCATCGGCAGCAATTTGGTTTATTGTGTTAGATAAACCGAAATGGAAACAAAATTTTTCAAGTATTCCTACGATTTTAGGTGTTCTGTTAGGCTTTGTTGGCGTTTTGATGTTGTTTTATGAACAAACAACCACTGTGCACGCAGATGCAGATCAACAGTTCCTAAACATGATTGGGTTGATTGTTCTTATCTTTTGTTCGATTGCTTGGACGTTAGGTTCTTTGTATTCAAAATATGTAACAGAAAAGCAGAAAAAAGAAGTTACGAAACCAAAAGAGGATTTGAACATTATGGTCAAAACAGCTTGGCAAATGATTACTGCTGGAGTTTTGTTTAATACAGTTGCAATTTTCAATGGAGAATATGCTAATTTCAATTTTGCGAATGTAGCGACAGAAGATTGGTTGGCAATGGCTTATTTAACAACTTTTGGCTCTATTCTTGCTTTCGGATCATATGTTTGGTTGTTGCAATACCGACCAGCTGTGGAAGTTTCTACATATGCGTATGTAAACCCTATTGTAGCCGTTGCATTGAGTTATTTTTTTACAGATGATGTCGTAACTCATTTGCAAATTTACGGTTTGGCAGTAATTTTGTTCAGTGTTTTATTAATGAACTGGAATCTTTATAAAAACACAAAATTAGTTCAGAAAATTCTGCATTTTGTTTCTCGTAAACATTATGCGCATTAAATATTATGATGATTATTAATAAGAAAGCTTCTCGATCGCGAGAAGCTTTTTTTATAGTACAATTTTATCAAAATTTATATCGTTTGTAATTTCAAAGTTTTTAGCAATACACTCGAATAAATCATCATGAAAAGTAATTACATAATGATTTAAAGAATTCCATTTATCCTCATTAAAATAAGGATGGTTTTTATCGATTTCTTTTAATTCATTTATCCAATCTGAATTTTTTATCAAATAAATCTCAGACGAATTAATTCCGTAAATACTATAAGGATGATAATAAAGAGTTTCATTTCCTGGATAACCTATTTTGTATAGATGATGATTAAGAAATTTTAAAGTAACTGTTTCATAGTTTTCATCATCAACTCTAAAATTTAAATAAAGATTATTAGAGTTAGAAATTATTTTAGGAGAAGGAAATCCATCATCAATAATAAATTTAGTTTCGATTTTTTCTATTGTCATAATTTTTTTGTTTTACTATCTTTTAAAGAAGAATACCTCCTTTGCCTAAATAAGTTAATCTTGCATTTTTGTAAAAACTTTGTTCGTTACAGTTTTTGTCACATTTTACTTCTATATAGTAAATACGTGGATTAATCAGGCAAATTTCATTCAAATCTTTTCTACAAGTAGTGTTTAGCCATAAGCTGAATCGTTTTATATTTGAGGATGAAATAGTTTTTAATTCTTTTAAATTTCTAATGATATAAGTACGAGAAATTCCATCTTTATCTTTGTAAAATGGATATAATAGATTGTTTTCCAAAAGTAATTTTAATTCAAGATTTGCGCTTATAGAGATAGTGTCTTTATTATATTTGTACTTGTATTCTGATATTTTCTGTACATTTTTTTTAGGTTTTTTAAAGTCTTGTTCATAATTTTTTTGTTCAAAATATTCAATAGCCCATTTTTCTTCTTGAGATTGAGCAAAAGAAAAATTTGTTTTGAAAAGGAAAATAATAATTACGAATAAATATTTATACATAATGAATGTTTTGCAGTGTTATAAGTTATAAATATCTTAATGAGAATAAATTAAACCTAAATCTATTTGACAATTATCTGTGATTTTTCCTGTTTTGGATAATTTATAAGTTCTAGTTTTTACATTGTTTTTATCTAAATAATAATTTAGCGATACATATAAATCGTCATAATTATTTTCAAAGATATAAGAGTTTGAAATAGTTATTAAAGGATATTTTTTCTGAGATATAATTTTAAACTTTTTAGAATCAACAATACTTTTGTTTATAACATTTTCTAAATCATTTGTATTAAGAATTAATTTCTTTTCTTCATTAAAACAATTTGTAGCATTGTAGATATCAGGGTTTAAATCTAAAAATATTTTTTTTTGACCATTATATTCTTGTTGAAAATTTCGAAATACAATTTCTCTATAATTAATGAAGTTTTGCGAATAACTATTAATAGAGAAAGACAGAATAATTAATGCGAAAATTAATTTTATTTTCATAGGTGTGATAATTAGTAGTTAAATCTACAAAAAAAAGCAGCTCTTTTCAGAACTGCTTTTGTATATATTGGATAAATTATCTTTTACAATTTAGTGCATTTTACAATTTCCAAACCATATTGTGTTGTATGTGGTTCTTCTAAAGTACGCGTAATCAAATTCATTTTTTGGATGCCTAAATCTTTGATGATTTGAGAACCAATTCCGTGATCTTTTTCATCAGCTGGTAAAACACCAGATTTAGATTTTCCTTCAGAAAAACTTTTGAAAATCTCTAATTTTTGTTCAATCAACTCAGAACTTTGAATGTTATTAATAAAAATTACAACACCTCTTTCTTCTTCGTTGATAATGTTCATCGTTTTTTCTAACAATGGTGTTTCACCGTTTTGTAAAGCGCTAAACAAATCATAATAGCTATTTGTTGATTTTACACGAACTGGAACTACATCATCTTTTGTCCATTTTCCTTTTTTCAAAGCGAAGTGAACTTGATTATTTGTTGTTTGTTGATAAGCGATTAATTCGTATTCTCCGAATCTTGTTTTTGCAGGAAATTGCTCGATACGTTTTACTAATGATTCGTTTTCTAATCGGTAAGCAATCAAATCTTCAATCGAAACAATTTTAAGATCAAATTTCTTCGCAATCTCTAACAATTCTGGCAAACGAGCCATTTCTCCATCTTCTTTCAAAATTTCGACAATACATCCAGCAGGATAATGTCCTGCCATGCGTGCCAAATCAACAGCAGCTTCTGTATGTCCCATGCGAACCAAAACTCCACCATCTTTTGCAATTAATGGGAAAATATGTCCTGGTTTTCCTAAATCATCTGGATTTGTATTTTCATCAATTAAAGCTTGAATAGTTTTAGAACGATCCGAAGCCGAAATTCCTGTCGTACATCCGTGACCTTGTAAATCTACAGAAACAGTAAAATTAGTTTCGTAAATTGCCGTATTGTGCCCAACCATAAGGTCCAAACCTAATGCTTTACATCTTTGTTGTGTAAGTGGCGTACAAACCAATCCGCGTCCATGCGTAACCATAAAGTTGATGACTTCTGGCGTTGCAAATTCGGCGATACATAGGAAATCTCCTTCATTTTCACGATCTTCATCGTCAACTACAATGATAACTTTTCCTTGTTTTAAATCTTCTAAAGCTTCTTCAATTGTGTTTAATTGAGATGATCTATTTTCCATTGTTTTATGTTATTGATAACGAGAATGCTCCTCGTTTTTGTTTGTTTTCTTAAACTTATTAAAGTATTTTACAATTGGATCAACGTAAATACTGATGTCAAATAATCCAGAATCTTGATTGGCTTTGTAACTAAACAAAATAGAGAACGGAAGTGCAATAATATTCGCTGCCCAAGCGGCAAAAGTTGGATCTAATTTTCCGTTTTTCGACATGTTTTCTGCCGAGAAATTAAGGATAAAATAAATAACGAAAATGATAATTGAGATAACAACTGGCATTCCGATTCCTCCTTTTTTTACAATTGCACCTAAAGATGATCCAATCAAAAAGAAAATAATACACGTTACTGCATACGAGAAATTTCGTTGGTAATGAATATTTACTTTTGAATATAACTTTTCTCTGTTTACAATTTCTTGTTCAGAAAACGTCATATTTTCTTGATCTCGATTCACCATTTGTACGGCTTGATTAAGCACTTGATCTTGTTCTTGACGATTTCGCTCTTTCAAATCAAAAATCATATTTGTTTTTACCGTATCAATATCTTTTACTTTGATTGAATAGAAATAGTTTTGATTAAACATATTCGTTTTTAAATCTTTGTAATACTTCTTGTAATCTGTGTTTAATGAATCGATAAGATGTCTTAAACCTTTTCCGTCCAAGTATTTGTAAGAGTTTCCTGGGTCTTCGTCTTTACCAGAATTTAAAATATCTGTAATGTCAATATAATAGTTTAAAGTATCAAATTTCGTATATTGATTTTCTTGACGTTTGCGTTGATCAAAGTTTTTATTTTTGATGTTATCGGTATAAGCAATTCCATCAAAAAGTTCCATTTTTAGATAATGATTATCATTTTTGTCTGGTGCAAGATTTCCCTTTTTCGCAATAATTGTCATCGTATTTTCACCAAAAGGTGCATTTTGATGCACAAAAACGTCTTCTAATTTTTCTGAATTTTCGCCCGAAACTTTATTAATTTTCATTTGAAATCCTGGAACGGTTTCGATAAAAACACCTTCCTTCATACTTACTGTCGGCTTGGTTTGTAAGATGTTGAAGTACATTGTTCGTGCTTTTTGTTGGGAATATGGCATCACTTTGTCTCCGAAAAAATACAATCCGACAGACATTAAAGCGACTAACGTAAACAATGGAGCAAGGATTCTGGTAAGTGAAATTCCAGATGCTTTCATTGCAGCTAATTCGTATCGTTCTCCAAAACCTCCCATGGTCATAATAGAACCCAAAAGGATTGTAAGCGGTAATACAAGCTGAATAACGTTAATTCCTAACCAAAAAAGTAATTCGGTAATAGTGTACCATTCTAAACCTTTTCCAACAAATTTTTCCATTTGTTGCCATGCAAATTGCACGATAAAGATGAAAAATAGAACACTAAATATGAAAAAAAATGGACCTAAAAAGGTCTTGATTATATACCAGTCAAGTTTTTTTAACATTGATTATAATTGAGTAATCATATAGCCTTGCGACTTATATTTCTTTTGGTCAAAGTTAAAGTAACTTTTGTGAATAAGTAAATTTTGAACGTAATCTTTTACAACGATTGATGTTGTATCGCCATTTTTACCATATTCCTTGTAATCGTAGATTTCATTATTCGCTGTATTCACTCCTAAAACCGAGTATTTGATTGTAGAAGTTTTAGTTGGCGTTAATTTTATATACTGAATTGTTTTTCCTCCAACGGTTTTTTTATCTGTTAAAGCGTAGCTGAAATCAGTACGATACGTGTTCAAAACTTTAGTTGGTGTTAAGAAATCATCTGTGTTAGATGCATCAGAAATAGTGACTTCTTTATCATCTTTTGCAATTGTATATAATTTAGTTCCTGTGAAAATTTGGTTGATGTCGCCTACATTCAAGTTAAATTTTTGTTTCATTGCAAAAACTTCTCCCGAACGACTTGTTGATTTTCCATTTGCGTTATGGCTAAAATCAAATTTGATGTAATACGAGTTTGCGTTGGTATATTTAGCGTAAACTTTGTCTAAGATTTGTTTTGCTGATTGAGCGTTTAATGTTCCAACCCCTACTAATAAGAGTATGAAAGAATAGATTATCTTTTTCATACAATTTAATTTTCTATCTGTTTTTAATAAATTTTAGTTCAAATTATTCAACAACTGTTCCAAACTCATGTCGTCTTGTATCAACACTTGTCTTGCTTTACTTCCTTCGAAAGGACCAACAATTCCGGCAGCTTCCAATTGATCAATCAATCGTCCGGCGCGATTATATCCTAATTTTAATTTTCGTTGTAATAAAGACGCGGAACCTTGTTGATTCATTACAATCAAACGTGCAGCATCTTCAAAAAGTACATCACGATCAGATAAATCAATATCTAAATTAGATCCACCTTCTTCACCAACATATTCTGGCAAATGCATCGCATCTGGATAACCACGTTGTTCACCAATAAATTCGGTAATTTTATCCACTTCTGGTGTATCCACAAAGGCACATTGTAAACGTACTAATTCGTTTCCAGTTGTGTATAACATATCACCTTTACCAATTAATTGATCGGCTCCTTGCGAATCTAAAATCGTTCTCGAATCGATTTTTGACGTTACACGGAAAGCGACACGACCAGGGAAATTGGCTTTAATTGTTCCTGTAATCACATTTACAGACGGACGTTGAGTCGCAACAATCAAGTGAATACCAACAGCACGAGCCAACTGAGCCAAACGAGCAATCGGTAATTCAACTTCTTTACCAGCTGTCATAATCAAATCTGCAAACTCATCCACGATTAATACAATATATGGTAAGAATCTATGACCTGCTTCTGGATTTAACTTACGTTGTTTAAATTTCGCGTTATATTCTTTGATATTTCGAACGAAAGCATTTTTCAATAATTCGTAACGATCATCCATTTCAATACAAAGTGAATTTAACGTGTTAATTACTTTCGTATTATCTGTGATAATTGCTTCTTCCGAATCTGGTAATTTTGCTAAATAATGACGCTCTATTTTAGAATATAAAGTAAGCTCAACTTTCTTCGGATCGACCATCACAAATTTTAATTCAGATGGATGTTTTTTATAGATTAACGAAGCGATAATTGCATTCAAACCAACCGATTTACCTTGTCCAGTTGCACCAGCCATCAACAAGTGAGGCATTTTTGCTAAATCGGCAACAAAGGTTTCGTTCGTAATTGTTTTTCCGAAAGCAATAGGCAATTCCATATCAGCATTTTGAAATTTTTGCGAAGCAATAACCGAATGCATGGAAACCATCGAAGGATTAGAATTTGGAACCTCGATACCAATTGTTCCTTTTCCAGGAATCGGCGCAATAATACGAATACCAAGCGCAGCCAAACTTAAGGCAATATCATCCTCAAGATTTTTGATTTTAGAAATACGAACACCAGCTTTTGGTACAATTTCGTACAAAGTAACTGTAGGACCGATTGTTGCTGAAATTTCATCGATTCCGATTCCGTAGTTTCCTAAAGTTTCGACAATTCTATTTTTGTTCGTTTCTAATTCTTTTTGATCAATTAACGTATTTCCGTTGTCATATTTTTTCAATAATGAAATAGGAGGAAATTGATAATTTGGCAAATCTAAACGTTGATTGTATTCACCTTGTTCTTGCACCAATCGAGCAGAAGTTGCTTCAAATTCTTCTTCCTCATCAACATGTTGAACTTTTAATTCTAATCCATTTTCAGAAGAATTTTGAGTTGGTTGAGCAGGTTGAATTTCTGTTTCGAAATTTTGTTCATCATTAATTGATAAAAAATCTACTTGATCATATTCTTCCTCCTCATCAGCCAAATCTTCAACCACTAATTCTGTAATATTAAGTGGAGTTTCTTCGATTGTTTCTTCCTCTTTTGGTTGATTAATTTTAAATTCTTGATGAAATGCTTCGTTTGGATTTACTTTATGAGATTGAATTGCTTCTTTCTCTTGTTGTTCTATTAATTCTAATTCTTGCGATAAACTATCTTCTTGTTGCTTTTCGGCATCTTGATTGAATTTATTTATCTTTTCTTGTTCTTCTTTTTCTTTGCGTTTTCTTAATTCAAGCTGTTCTCTCTTGATTTTTTCTTGCTCTTTTTCTATACGCTCAATTTCTTTTTGTTTCGCACGTTCTTCCATTTTTTCTTGGATAGATTGATACGTCATTCGGAAATGAATCACACAATAAATCAACAAACTAACGAAAAGCAATAAAATTACACCCCATTTACCAATAAAGCTATTTAGGAAATCATTTACTTCAAATCCCATTACACCAGAAAGCATGTGTTGAGTTGGTAAAATGCAACCAAAAAATATTGGCAACCAAATCATGAAGAAAATGCTTTGATAAAGCGTTGTGAAAGGTTTAATTTTTTTCCAATTTGTAGCCACTTTAACTCCCAAAAGAATAAAGAAAACTGGGACAAAAAATGAAACGATTCCGATTCCTTGCAAAATGAATGTTTCGCCTAATAATGCGCCAAACTTCCCGAAAATATTTTCAGCGGTTTGACTTTTGTCTAATAAATCAGAGATTTGGCTCTGATCCATAAAACCATTAAAAAAATAAGAGATAAACGAAGCTGATAGTAATAAACCGATTACTAAAAACAGTATACCTATAATTGTTTTGACGATTTGTTTTTTAGGAGTTTTTGGTGCTTCCTGCGTGTTTTTTATAGCCATTTTAAGGTTGAGTATAATTGAGGCAAAAATAATAAATCTTTGACAGACGAATCTAACGAAAAGTATTTAAATTTACTAAAATCGTAAGCAATTTTAACTCAATTTGCTATCTATTATTGATTATTATTAGAAATGATTTATAAAAAATAAAAAACTGAGTTAGATACAATATCTAACTCAGTTTTGAATATTTGATTATTTAGTCTGTTTTTTTTGCTTAATCATTTTTGAAATGATCCATTTGACGTTTGGCTTCTGCACGAATTAGATTTAATTCTATTTCAGATTCTTTCTTGATTTTTTCAAGACTTTCTTCCATCGATTGTTTCAAGGCTTCAATATCTTTTTTGAGTTCTAATGATTTTCTCTTGTTAAAACGTTCTAGATAATAACCTGCAGCAGCGATGACAACCGAAACAATAATTCCCATCACAACCAATAAATAATTCAAAGTTCGATGAAATTCCTCCATTCCTTCTTTATGAAAATTGATAATATCAGCGACATTTTGTTTGCTTAATTCTAAATTATCTTCTTTCAGATCAAGTTCTCTTAGCTTAGAATCAATTTTATTTTCATACAATTCTATCTTAGCATCTATAACCTCACTTTTCGAAACAGTTTGTTGTCCGTAATTATTTATTGATAGTAGTAAAATAAAAACTATAAAAGTAAACTTCATCTTAATCGTATTAATTTTAAACAATGTACTAATATAGTAAAATATAACGATAATTTCTTTCTGGTTAATTTTTCCAAACTAAATTTCCATTGTGCGCTAAAGCTAGAACAGGCGACATTCGCGCAACTGCTTCGGCAGAACAACTTGCATCAATCAAAACGATATCAGCATTATCACCAGTTTTTGGCCATTGTTGATTTCCTTTGTTGTCTAATGGCGTAATGTTTTTTGTTGCAAAACCTAAATTTCTCGATAAATCATATTCAGTTTCTAAACCATATAATTCTGAAATCAAATTTGCTTTTTGCAACATATTTCCCGTTCCAAACGTGCTCCAGTAATCTTGTACATTATCATTTCCGATTAAAATTTCAACACCATTTTTTACCAAAGTAGGAATTGGCATGGCGACTTTATTGCGGAAAGGAACAGAAGAAACAATTCCAACTTTTGCTTCGGCTAATTTTTCTGCAATTTCTTGTTCTTCGCTTTTTGATAAATGTGCTAAAGCAAAGGCGTGACTTACATATGTTTTTCCTTTTAATTGAGGATTTTTTATCGTTAATTCAGCTAAATATTCAATTGTATGCATTCCTTCTTTTCCTGTGTCGTGTAAATGAATATCGATTCCTTTATTATTATCCAAAGCCAATTGAACCGTAAAATCGATTGCTTTTTCGATGTTTTTATCAATACTAAATGGATCTAATCCACCAACAAAAGCAACGCTTTTTAATTGCGCAGCTTCTTTCATCAACGAAGCAGAATCGGTATAGTACAAACCGTGTTGAGGAAAAGCAACCAATTCGGCACTGAATGTTTCCTTTTTATTTTCTAAGGCTTTTTCTAAATTTTCTAAAGACTTCAACCCAGAAGTTGTATCGACATTGAAATGGGTACGTGCGAAAGTAGTTCCGTAATGTTGCAATAAATTGATTAATTGTTCGCCACGTTCAACCGAAGTTTTTAACAATTCTGGAATAATTTCTTGCTCATACGAAATCATATCCGCAACAGTTCTGCGTTTTGGAGAAAGTGCTTGCCAAGGTAAACCGTACAATGTTTTGTCCAAATGCACGTGCATATCTTTGAAAGAAGGCAACATTAGTAACCCTTTTGCATCAATAGCATCTGTTAATTGCGGATTGTTTGTACTTACTTTTGTAATTTTACCATCTTTTATTTCAACCGAAAATAAATCAGTTTTTGTTCCAATAATTCCAGATTGATCTTCAATAAAACCTGTTTCTAATCGTACATTTTTTAAAGTATAATCTCCTTTAGCTTTTGCTGTATAATTTGTTTGCATGATGATCAATATTAATAGACAATATTTCCTTTTACAATTAAGGAACGAACAGGTGATATTCTCGAAACCGCTTCTGCAGAACAACTTGCATCAATCAAGATAATATTCGCGTCATCGCCTTCTTTTGGCCATTGTTGTACACCTTTATCATTTAATGGAATAGGTCCTGCGGTAGCTAATTTCAACATTCTTGATAATCCAAATTCAGAACTTTGTCCGTATAATTGTGCCGCAAGATTTGCTTTTTGTAAAACACTTCCTGTTCCGAATGTATTCCAATAATCCACAATGCTGTCGTTCCCAGTTAGTACTGTTACACCGTGTTTCAATAAAGTTGGAATTGGCATAACTAAGCTTCCGAATGGAATAGTAGAAACAATTCCGATTTGTGCTGCGCCCAATTGTTCGGCAATGGCTTCTTGTTTTGTTTTATCCAAAGTCGCTAATGCAAAAGAATGACTGATGAATGTTTTTCCTTTTAATTGTGGATTTTCGTTTACTTTTTTGATTAAATAGTCAATGGTATCGTGACCAGATTTTCCTGATTCATGTAAGTGAATATCAATTCCTTTGTTATGATCTAACGCTAATTGAATTGTTGCATCCATTGTTTTCTCGATTGCGCCATCAACATTTGTAGGGTCTAAACCTCCAATAAAATCGATGTTCATTTTAGCAGCTTCTTTCATATACGGCATCGAATCGGTGTAGAATAACCCGTGTTGAGGAAAAGCAACCAATTCAGCTCCAAACGAATCTTTTTTGTTCGCTAAAGCAATTTCTAAATTTTTCAATGAATCTAATTTAGAAGTTGGTTCGATGTTTACATGACTACGCGCAAAACCTGTTCCGTTCGATTGTAATAGTTCAATCAGTTTTTCTGCTTTGTAGGTAGATTTTTTTAACATTTCTGGCAAAACTTTTTGCTCTAATTCAATCATTCCTTTGATTCCTCCAGAACGACGAACTGCCCGCCATCTATCTGCATACAAGGTTTTGTCTAAGTGAATGTGCATATCTTTGAAAGATGGTAACATCAACAAACCTTTCGCATCGATTGCTTTTGCATTAGGTTGATTTGGGCTGATTTTTTTGATTTTTCCGTTTGAAATTTCAATTGTAAAAAGATCTGTTTTTGTTCCAATGATTTCATCGTTTTCATATTCGAACCCCGTTTCTAAACGAACATTTTTTAGGATGAAATTTCCTGGTTTTGTTACATTCGTTTTATCTAATTGAAAATCTGGTGCTGCTTGTAAAAATCCTGGTAAGAAAGAAAATCCTGCTAATCCTAAAGCTGAATTTTTAAGAAAATCTTTACGTGATATATTGTTATTGCTCATAGTTCATTATTTTTTGTAGTACAAAGTACCTGATATTGTATGAATTGAACTATCATAAAAACTGCTTATTCTTGTAGAATTTATCTTTTTCTTAAATATTATGAGAGTTTTGATTGTATATTTGATTATTATGTAATCCTTTAAAAGTATGAATACATACAAAGACTTTTTAATTATCAATAATTTTAAGGAAATCAAAGAAGAGTTTCAACTAAAAAATAACATTTTAGTATTCAGTAACTTTAATAAAAAATTGCACGAAGAATATATAGAAAATAGAAAAGAAATAGTTGAATCTTATTTCGAGAATTTACAAAAAGATCTATTAAATAATACTATAAAAATAGAGGATTATTATGCATTGTTTTTGCTTGAAGATGGATTTGATGAATCACAATCTACTTTTTTTTCAAATTATTTTTTACAATATATCAAGAGTTTGAATATTGCTATATCAAATAAGTATTATAGTGATGAAATTCTTGATTTTACTTGGAATGTTTTAGATCGAATATTTCATGAATGTTTTCATTGTGAACCGGAGTTTGAAGAAGAATATTTGAATGAACTTATCAAATTAAAAAATCAAATTGAAGAAATAGATAGTCAAGATGAACATTTACTTAAGCAAAAAATTGAGCAATTTATATAAGAGAATATAATGTTTGAAAATACTATTTTTGATTTCGAAATTCTGATGGAGTAATATTAGTTTGCGCTTTAAAAAAGTTCGAAAAATAGGCGTGGTCAGTAAAACCTAACTCGAAAGCTATTTCTTTGATGGATAAATCTCCTGATTTTAAAAGTCGTTTTGCTTCGATAATAATTCGTTGTTGAATAAGTTGTGTAGCAGAAACTTTCAGATGTTTTTTGCATAAGATATTCAGGTAATTAGCCGAAATATGTAATTTCTCTGCATAAAAAACAACCGATTTTTCTTCCTTGTAAAATTCATCAATCAACATATTAAATTTTGCTAATCTCGGATTGGATTGATAAACTTTAAATTCCGTAAAAACTTGTTCCGCTTCTTTACTCACAATTGCTGCAATAACAGCTGCACGAGCGTTAATCAAATGAACCAATGAATTTTCAGATTTTAATTCTTCTTTTATGGCATTGAATTCATACATCAATTTCGAGAAAGCTTCGTCCGATAATTTTATAACTGGATGATTTTGATAATTAGTAAATGAAAAGCGGAAATAAGGCGCGAATTGTTCGAAAAATGAACGTTCAGTCATCAATTGATAACCAATTGTTCCATCATTTATTTGCCATTTATGCATCTGTCCAGGAAACAAAATATGAATTTCTTTGTCATCGATTGGATAATCTTTCGAATCAATATTATGCGTTCCAGAAGCTTTGTCAAAAAGAATAATTACAAAAAAATCGTGCTTGTGTGGTTTATCTATATGTCGTTCGCCATGCAATTCATTAAACAGCAATTCATCGCGACCAGCTAGTTGTCCTTTTCGAAAACTTTTTATGCTGATAATAGGTATTGAATCTTGGTTTTCTGAATTTCGCATAAAATAAAAATGTGTTCAACAATCAAATGAATTGTTAGAAATATTACTTTTTTTGACTTGTGTAATTTATAAATAAAAATAGAATTAATTGATGAGCTTTGAAAGAATTTTTATTAGAAACTTAAAACTATTATATTTGCATTTGTATGGAAAATTTTGTTGTTTCAGCCAGAAAATATCGCCCGCTAAATTTTGAAGATGTAGTTGGACAAGCGTCTATTACAAATACTTTGGAGCAAGCGATAAAGTCAAATCAATTGCCGCAAGCTCTTTTATTTTGTGGACCAAGAGGTGTTGGAAAAACAACATGTGCTCGAATTTTAGCACGTAAAATCAACGAAGAAAATGGAGTAGAAGGCGATCAAGATTTTGCTTTCAATATTTTTGAGTTGGATGCGGCATCTAATAATTCGGTTGACGATATCAGAAATTTAATCGATCAAGTGCGTATTGTTCCTCAAATAGGGAAATATCGTGTCTACATCATTGATGAGGTTCATATGTTGTCAACAGCTGCTTTTAATGCATTTCTGAAAACGTTAGAAGAGCCACCAGCGCATGCTATTTTTATTTTGGCAACTACAGAAAAACATAAAATTATTCCTACGATTCTTTCTCGTTGTCAGATTTATGATTTCAAACGAATTGGAGTTGAAGATATCAAAGGACATTTGAAAAATGTTGCTGAAAAAGAACAGGTAACTTTTGAAGATGATGCATTACATTTGATTGCTCAAAAAGCAGATGGTGCGTTACGCGATTCATTGTCAATCTTTGATAGAATGTCAACTTTTACCAATAAAAATTTGACCTATTCTTCAGTAGCAGAAAACTTGAATGTATTAGATTACGATTACTATTTCAAGATGACAGACGCGTGTTTGGAAAATGATATTCCGCAAGCGATGTTGCAATTGAATGATATTTTGAACAAAGGTTTTGATGCACATTTATTTATTTGTGGTTTGGGTGCTCATTTTCGTGATTTATTAATGGCGAAAACAGCTAATACAGTAAGTTTATTGGAAGTAGGAGAGCGTATAAAAGCAAAATATTTGGAGCATGCGCAAAAATGTTCAGCAACGTTTTTATTTGGAGCAATTGAAATTTGTAATGAGGCAGATTTAAACTACAAATCGAGTAAAAATCCACGTTTAACAGTTGAAATTGCATTGATGCAATTGGCTTCGTTAACGGCAGAAGAAAACGGGCTTAAAAAAAAAAGTATAGGATAGTTCCGCCAACGTTTTATTTTTCTGAACAACAAACTTCTAAAATTGAAGTTCCTCAAATTCAGCAAAATAATTCTATTCCTCAAAATGGGCAAACTTCACAACAGGTAAATACGCAACACGTTAAAACTTCGATTTCAGAAGAAGTCAAAGAATATACGCGTGCTTCAAAACCAATTAGAACAAATGGTAATTCGTCGTTTAGTCTTAAGATGGCTTTGCCTGGAGCAAAAGTAGAAGAACATCAAGAGGAGATTTTACGAAATGATTTGCCTCGAGAAAAGTTTACATTGGATCAAGTAAAAGAAGGCTGGAAAAGATTTTTGGATCGATTAAAAATCGAACATAATATTCCGTCCTATAATGCTTTGATGACAACTGAACTTGGCTTGGAAGGTGATGAAATTATTTTCGAATTTACTTCTCATTCATCGGAACAAGAATTTGAGGAATACCGTGATCGAATCAGAAATAGTTTGAGAGCATTCCTTAAGAATCACTATTTTAGTATTCAAATTAAGTTTTCTGAGAAGGAAGCAACGAATCATATCTTATCAAACAAAGAAAAATTTGAGAAATTATCAGATAAAAACCCGATTTTGTTAAAATTAAAAGAAGAATTTGGTTTAGATTTGTATGATTAATGAAAGTTTCTTATTAAACTTGCAATAAATTTTTATAAATAATGAAAAAAGTTCTTTTAGGGATTTTTGTTGTTGCGTCGTTAGTGTCTTGTAACAAAGGAAAATCTGTAGACAAATTAGAAAGCGAAGATCAAAAAGCTTCTTATGCTTTCGGAACTGGTCTTGGTGAGCAAATCAAAGGTCTTGGAGGACGTTTAGTTGAAACTGATAGTATCAACTACGATCAATTAGAAAAAGGGATCCGCGATTACTTAAAAGCAGGTAAAGAAGGTAGAGAATCTTACGCGATTGGTCAACAAGTTGGTCAGCAAATTGAGACGGTTATTAACCAACAACAATTAGATCAAATGGACAAGGATATTATTGTTCAAGGGATTATGGATGTTGTACGTCACAAAAAATTGTTGATTACACAAGAAGCGGGAATGGGAATTTTAGATACGTATGCAAAAAATCACCAACAAAACTTGGTTAAGAAAAATGCAGACGAGTCTAAAAAATTAGTAGACGAGAAGAAAAAAACTTCTGGTGCTAAAACAACTGCTTCTGGATTAGTTTATGTTGTAGAAAAAGAAGGAACAGGTGCTAAACCAAACATTAATAGTATTGTTAAAGTAAAATATACTGGTAAAATTTTAGCTACTGGTAAAACTTTTGACAGTACAGATAAAAACCCTGAAGCTAAAGGAGGTGTAGAATTTCCTTTGAACCAAGTTATTCCAGGATGGTCAGAAGGTTTACAATTAATGTCTAAAGGATCTAAATACAAATTCTATATTCCAGCTAACTTAGGTTACGGTGAAATGGGAGCTCCTGGAGGACAAATTGGACCAAACCAAGCATTAGAGTTCGAAGTAGAATTAGTAGACTTTAAAGAAGGTCAACCAGCGCCACAAGGTCAACCAGGTGCGCAAGGAGGACAAGGTTTATCTGAAGAGCAAATTAAAGAATTACAAAAACAATTCGAAGCTCAAGCACAACAAGGTAAATAATCATCGATTAGATATAACAAAAAAATCCACTCAATTGAGTGGATTTTTTTTATGGATTAATTTTTAAATTATTTCAAATATTTAAAAATTTGATTTGCTTCTACAGAACCTTTTTTGATTGTAACAAGATTTTTATCCTTGTCGAATAAATAAAATGTAGGAATAGAAGTTGGTTGAAAAATTGGACCAAATTCGTAATTAGAATCATATAATAATTCTACATTTTTATTGTTTACAAAATTAGATGCGTGCTCTTTTAGGAAAGGGATAGCGTCTTTTGCTTCGTATTCAGAAACCAAAATAATCTGAGTATTTTTTAAATGTTCTTCGTAATTATTGCTAAAATGATTCAAGGTTAATTGGCAGTGAATACACGTTGGCGAATATAAAACGATTAACGTTTGTTTTCCTTTTTTGATATCTTTTGAACTGAAAATTCCTTCGGATTGCATTTTTACAAAAGAAAATTCTGGAATAGATTTTAGCGTATTTTCTGTTTGTGCAAATGTAAAAATCGAACAAAAGAATATCAATAAAGCAGTAATTTTTGTTTTCATGTTTTTAAGAAAAATTTTGACGGAAGTTAGTCAATTCTATCCAAAATAAAAACGACAGTTTATAAAACTGTCGTTTTCCTATTAAATAAATGCTAAAAATATGTTTAACTCTGAGAAAATTAGAATTTGAAATTTACTTGTCCAGCCATGTTAAATGGATCGATTTGGTTGATGTAACCACCTCTGTAGTATGAATTGTATCCGATTTCGTCTGTAATATTATTGATGAATATACGGAAATCAAATTTACGAGTAGAATATCCAATTTGTGCATTAAGCGTTGTATATTCTGGCATCATAAATGGTTTTACACCAGGAGTAGTGTTATGAATAATTGTTTTCTTCGTGTATTCATTTACAGGTCTTTCTCCGACATAGTATGCTCCCACAGATAATGATATTCCGTCAACAAATGTATTTGTATTTTGGAATTTGTATTGAACCCATGCGTTTGCAGTATGTTTTGGAGCATTCATTGGAGCTGAACCATCCATGTAAGCAGGTGAGTGCTCATATTGTGTGTCTAAATATGCGTAACCTAATAAAACTTGAACATTTGGTAATGGACGACCAGAAATATCTAACTCAATTCCTTGACGTTTTAAATTACCTGCTAAACCATATAAGTTTTCTTTTGTAACAGGATCTGTTGCATTACTTCCATCTTCATTATAAATAGTATAAGAAAGATTTTTATTGTTCATATTGAAGTAAGTAAGGTTAGCACGTAAACGGTCATTGAACCAAGATGTTTTAACACCTGTTTCGAATTGATCAGTTTTAGAAGAACCTACACGTCCACCATTTTCTAATAAGTTCATTGCAGATCGTAAACTTGTACTAGTAGTCCATGAAGCAAAAAGATTTACACTTTTTGTTGGGGAAACCATTAATCCAATCATTGGATCAACTGCATTATCATGGTTACTGATTGAATACGAATAACGTAAAGATCCAATTACTTTAATGAAATCTTTATAAGATAAATGTTGTTGAGTCATGAAACCATAATAGTAGTTATATGTTGGGGTTCCAAAAGATCCTAATTCTAAATTTTTAAGTAAATCCGAAGATAGACTTACATTATTTTGAATCTCTTCAAAGATATTTGCTTGAGGTAAATAATATTTAGTTACCCCATTTTCTTTGTAACTTCCTATTCCTTTTGCACTTCTTGAAGTACTTCTATCATAAGAATAATCATATCCAACTTGCCATGACCATTTGAAGTCACTAAAGTTAAAATCTTTTCCCATCAAATCAGCTTGAATAGCTGTACTTCTATCATCATTATATGATCTACCTAATGTACGATCTAATATATTTAAATTATTTTTATCGCTTTTTACAAGAGAAGTTGATGTATTATCATTTGTAAAGTAAGAACCAAAATAAGCTACACGGAAGTTAATTTTATCAGTAATTTGACGATTAACCCAAGCAGAATATGTTAAATTTTCCATTTTGGTTTTATCGTATTGAGTACCTAAAAATTTATGACCCATATTAAATAATGCTTCTGTATCATCTGCTGCTAAATTAACAGTACCACGATCAGGAACACCATTCAAATTTAAATAATCCATTTGTACCACAACTTCTGTTTTATCATCTGGTCGCCATGCAAAAGAAGGATTTATATAATGTCTTTTTGTTTCAATTACATCTCTATAGCTTTCACCATATTGATATGCTCCATTCAAACGAAAAGCAAATTTCTTATTATTATCCAATACTTGTTGCATATCAAAAGTTGCTCTAACATTGTTCCAACTTCCATAACGTAAACCTACTTCTTTTTCGTTATTGAATCGAGGAGTTTTTGTGACAATATTGATTACACCACCAGCAGAACCTAATCCTGTAGCAATACCTTGTGTAATAGAGGCTGCACCTTTTATAACTTGAATAGATTCCACTCCTTGCATATCACTTATTGCAGAAGCTGTACGGAAATCAGAGTCCATACGAACACCATTTTTTAAGACTGGAGTTCCTCTATATCCACGAATAGACATAGATTCTTTATAACCACCATAGTTTCCAAATAATGTAACACCTGGGACATTACGAGCAGCATCCGTAATAGTAAGAGCCCCTTGTTCTTCAATTAATTTTTCTGAAATTGTAGAAATTGATTGAACTTGATCTTGAGGATTCCCTGGAAAACGTGTAATCATTTCTAATCCACGTTGTTTTTTTGCTCTATCTCCAAAGATTTCTACTTCTTGTAGATTACTTACTGTATCTTTTTTTTCTTTCTCTTGTGCGAAGGCAGTAGAAAAACTTAGAATAGTAAGTGTAGCTAGTAAAAGTTTATTCCTTTTCATATGTTATATATATTTATTCTAAATAAAATTAATGATGCAAATTTAATTAGACTTAGTATAAATAAAAAAAAGAAATCGACTGATAGATATCATCTATCAGTCGATTTTGTTAAATATTTTAAGAAAATGTAGGTTTACTCGAAAAAAGAGAAGTGTACGTTTCCGTATTTTTTGTGTTGTACAAAGTTTGGATGCTCTTCAAAAGAAATGCTTGATGGATGTTCTAAAACAAAATTTCCACCTTCTTCTAACCACTGATTATCGATTACCAAATTTGGGATTTTTTTGTAAGTTTCTACATCCAAATCGTAAGGAGGATCAGCAAAAATAATATCAAATTTCTTTATAGGTTGTTTGTTCAAATATTTAATGACATCACTTTTTACAGTAGAAATAACATCATCTAATTTTAATTGTTTCGCTGTTTCGTCCAAAAATTTTACACAACCATAGAAATTATCAACCGAAGTTACTTTTTTTGCTCCACGCGAAGCAAATTCTAATGAAATACTTCCTATTCCAGAGAATAAATCTAAAACGGTAATTTCGTCGAAATACCATTCGTTGTTTAAGATATTAAATAAAGCTTCTTTCGCGAAGTCTGTTGTTGGGCGCACCGGTAAGTTAGTTGGTGCTGTGATTCTTTTTCCTTTTAATGTTCCTGAAATGATTCGCATTCGAATAATTTATATAATGTAAAATATTGCCCAAGTTGCTTGTCTGCTTCGTTAAACGAAATATGACGCACATATTTTTGTAAAGTTTCGTAATAATTTGGCGAATTCAAGATATCACCAAAAGCATACAACGAAACGGTATTTGGACTAATATTTAATTGATTTAATGTATACAAAATGTAAAACAAAAAGTCTTCTTTCGTTTTTGTTTCAAATAGATTATAAAAAATAAATTCTCCATTGCTTAACACACAAACTTCTAATTTTTGATGCATTAAATTGATATAAATTTCATCGTTTTTAGAATTAATCATTCCATAATCTACCAAGAATTTACCCGAATGATATAAACGCGCATTTTGCAAGTTCGGTAACGAAAGCAAAATATCTTTTAGCGGATAATGAATATTGTAGATAATTGAAGCATCTACATTTTCCAAAGGGCAATCAATCGCTAATTTTACGGGACTATAGTTAGAAAGTGATAACAATTCCTCGAAAGGTTTGTGTGCAAACTGATTTGGAACAACATTTACAGTTGTCGACAAAAAACAAATGTGCACATAATCATATTCTTGTAACAAAGTCAAATTAGAACGCAATTCATGTTCAATCTCAATTTCCGTTTTGTTAAGATTTGTAAAATCTACCGAATAGTCATACACATCCGAGTACGAAGTCGTTTCCCCGTCGGTTGTTTTGGTAATATAACTAAGCATATCGTGAGATAGTAAAATCGCTAACGAACGTTGAGTTGTTTTTGACATAAATTTTTCTTTATCCTTGAATTTTTAACTCGCTGATTAAGATGTATATTAATCCTAATGAAATCAAAAATAACAAAATTTTGAAAGCAATCTTCATACAGAAAATTTATTTTAGCAAAGATACTATAATTATTTTGTTGATTAAAGAAGCATTTCAGCCGAATCTATTTTAAATTTACAGAAATTTGAAATTAAAAATTGTGAAAAAAATAGCCGTAATTCCAGCTCGTTATGCAGCAACACGTTTTCCAGGTAAATTGATGCAACAATTGGGCAATAAAACTGTGATAAGAATGACGTACGAAAATGTTGTTGCAACCAATTTGTTTGACGATGTTTTTGTGGTGACAGATTCTGATTTAATTTTTGATGAAATTGTTTCGCACAACGGAAAAGCAATCATGAGTATCAAAGATCATGAAACGGGAAGCGATAGAATTGCAGAAGCTATACAAGATATAGAATGTGATATTATCTTGAATGTGCAAGGTGATGAACCATTTGTGAACGAAAAAGCGTTGGCAGATATTTTATCCTCTTTTGATGGAGAAATGGGAAAAACTGTAGATGTGGCGACTTTAAAAGAATCCATTATAAAAGAAGAAGATATCAACAATCCTAATTTTGTGAAAGTGGTCACTGATATCAACGATTTTGCGCTTTATTTTTCGCGTTCAGCAATTCCATTTGCTCGTGAAACCAATTTTACACCAAATTATTTTCGTCATTTAGGGATTTATGCGTTTAGAAAAGAAGCTTTATTGAAGTTTTCAACACTTGAAATGCGTCAAAATGAGCGTGCAGAAAAATTAGAACAATTGCGTTATTTGGAATATGGAATGAAGATTAAAGTAATTGAAACCGAATCGATAGGAGTTGGAATTGATACTCCAGAAGATTTAGAACGTGCAAAAAAGTACTTATCCACTATTGTTAAAAAATAATCTTTAAACTTTTTATGATTTATATTTGCCCTAAAATCAGCTATACTTGACGTGTAAATGAAATAATTAAGTTAATTAATATTTAAAAAATTATTTCGGTATGAATGTTGTTGTAAAATGGAGTAAATAAGTAAAATAGTGATTATGAGTGATTCATGGAAAGAATACGAAGCAGAAGGATTAATTGAAAAAAGATCCTTTTTAGTTTCAAAAGATGGTCTTGTAAAAAAATTATACACAGGACAAGATAAATACAAAATCTTAGAAGGAGCGATTAACAACGGTTATCGTGCGATTTGGGTAACAAAAGCAGACGGAAAACGTACGGCTAAATATGTACATAAAATGGTTGCCGAAACTTTTTTACCAAATAAAGATAATAAAGAATATGTAGTGCATTTGGATCATAACAAATTAAACAACGCAATGGATAATTTGAAATGGGCAACATTGGACGAATGGAAAGAGCACAATAAGGATTTATTTAGAATGATGAAAGGACGTTCTCGTTTAGACAGTATTCCAAATAGTAAGTTGACAGAAGCACAAGTAATTCGTCTGAAAAAGAAATTAATTGATCCAAATAGAAAAACAAAAATTTCTACACTAGCAAAACAATTTAATATTTCTCAAGGTCAGGTTTACCGTATCTTAAGAGGAGAAAATTGGGCGCATATAGAAGTTAAAAAAGACTAAAAGACAATATTTCTTTACAGAACTTTAAATTAGTTTTTATATCTTGTTCGACAGATTGTTAAAAATTAAAAAAGTTCTTATGTCGAAATTGACGTTTAGTGCGCTTATGATTTCATTATTTTCTGTGACTACATTTGCACAAAATGCAGAGAAAATAATCGAAACTCATATTCAAAAAACAGGAGGTGAAGCAGCTTGGAATAATTTGAACAGTATTATCCTAAAAGGAGAAGCCATTATAAATGTTGGAGATTCTTACCCAATGATTGTTTATCATCAACGCCCTTACAACAAAAAAGTAGTGTTTGTGATGAATGGAAAAGAAATCTTGAACGAAGGATATGATGGTAGAATGGGATGGACATACAGCGAAGTTGCGAAGAAAAATGTAGCTGTAAAAGATTATAAACCAGACTCTTTTGACTCTGATGTATTGAAATACAAACAAAAAGGATTTAAGGTAAAATACTTAGGTATAGATAAATACGATCAAAATAATAGTTGTTATAAAATCGAATTAACAAAAAATGCGAATTCAACAGTTTATTGTTTTGACAAAAATTCTTACGAAATTGTAATGGAGAAAAATAAAGATGAAACACTTTATTACTCTAATTTCAAAAATTACAATGGATTATCTTTCGCTACCAAAGTTGTGGGGAAACCTACAGAGGGAGGAGAATATGTGATTAAATTTAATGACATAAAAATCAACCCAGCAATAGATAAGAAAAATTTTAAATTCTAAATATATAAAAAGTGGTTCATCAAGAATCACTTTTTTATTTCTGTTGATTTATACTGCTTAGGTAGTATAAGTTTTTTACTTTTGTACTCTGAATGAAGAAATTAAAATATGGCTTTAGACTCTATATTTGATCAAAATAAAAAATACGAGAAGAGCTTTTTTCTAAGATTATTAGAGAAAGCAAGAAAAGATTATCCAGATTCAATTTCTTTTATAGATGATCTAATTTCTAAACTTCAAAATAACCCTACATATCGATTAATTTTTCGCGAAGAACTTCAAAATACATTCGGGAAAATCAATTTTGTTAGCTATTTAGTAGATAGTGGAATTCATCTGGAAGATAATTTATTATCCATTTTTCGAAAGAAAATAATGGATTCTCTTTTACCAGATATCGAAGATAATAATGAATTAACTTCTGTGGTAAATGAGATTTTTTATAATTCGAAAAACTTATCAGCAATCCGAATTATTCCAAGAGATCGTTGGCGAAAATTTTTCGAAGTATTGTATCAAGATATCGAACCAGATAATTTTAAAGGAAACGTTAACAATATTCAGAATCAGCTTTTACAAGCAATTTCTATTTTGACGGTTCGTATTACTGGTGGGTTTTCGGACAAAGAAATGATGCGTTACAGTAACGAGGTTAATTATCTTGATAATCCATTCTCTAAACTTTCGATGCAGATTAGTAACATTATCGAAAATCCGCAAGCTGGATTTGATATGTTAGAGATTAAAGAAAGTATTTCTAAGTGTAAACATTTGTTAAATGATATTTTAACGCAAAAAGATTACAAAGGAATTTCATTGAAAGTTGCATCAAAAATCAATCGTTTGCAACAACAATTGGTTCGTTTACAAACAATTTTAAATAGTTATAATGAACTAAGATTACATGGAATAATTTCTTTCTATAGTCTTGCAACAAAGAAATGGGTTGAATTTTATGCACCAAAGAATTTTATGAGTAATCAGTTAGGTTCTACGGTTTATTTAATCACTTTCTTAGTTACTTATCATAATGGTAAAACGGGGGAAAAATATATTACGCAGACAGCCAAAGAGTATAATAAGATGTTTTGGACAGCTTGTGGAGGTGGTTTTATTGTTTCTTTTTTGTGTTTTATCAAAACCGGAATTGGAAATATACATGATACATCGCCACTGTTTAAAGCGTTTTTCTTTAGTGTTAATTACGCTGTTGGTTTCTGTACGATTTATTTGACACATATGACACTTGCTACAAAACAGCCTTCTATGACTGCGGCTCGTTTAGCTCGTTCGCTTGTGCCGACTTCAGGTTCTGAACTGAATGTGAAAGATTTTACAACTTTATTTGCACAATTAGTAAGAAGCCAAATGATTGCTTTTTTAGGAAATGTTGTTGCTGGTTTTGTTGTATCATTAGGAATATTTTATTTACTGAACGAAATCTTAGGATTAGAAGTTTTAAAATATTCTAAAGCTTATCATTATTGGGAAGAATTGGTGACAATGGATTGGCATATTTTTTACTTTGGAGCAATTGCTGGAGTCTTCTTATTCCTTTCAGGATTAATTTCGGGAATAACAATTAATAATCAACGTTTTCATAATATTCCAGAACGTATTTATAATCATCCCATTTTGAAGAAATCATTTTCAGAACGTAGACGAAGAAGAATTTCGAATTGGTTTGAGAAAAATATGGGTGGAGTTGTAGGTAATGTTGCATTCGGTTTTATGATGGGATGTGCTTTTTTGATTGGTGATTTTACTGGTCAACCTTTCGATATTCGACACATTACTTTCGTTTCAGGAAACTTCGCGATTGGTATTGGAGGAATGGGCTATCATTTTGATATTGGACCAATGATTATTGGTTTTATTGCAATTTTTATGGTAGGTTGGAGCAACTTCTTAGTTAGTTTTATCTTATCATTATTAATGGCAATGCGATCTAATAATATTCCTTTTTATAAGATTTTTACGATGATTTCACATACATTAAAAGCATTTTTCCGAAATCCATTACCATTTTTTATTCCGCCTTTATGGACAAAAAATAAAGAAGAAGCTTAGTTAGAAATGGAAACAAACTTAGAAAAACAATTACGTTACGATAAAGCTTATCTTAAAATGGCTTTTGAATGGGCGAATCTATCCTATTGCGAACGCAAAAAAGTTGGTGCAATTATTGTTAAAAATCGAATGATTATTTCTGATGGTTACAATGGTACGCCAAGTGGTTTTGAGAACAAATGCGAGGATGAAGATGGGAATACAAAATGGCATGTTTTGCACGCTGAAGCAAATGCAATTCTAAAATGTGCAACCTCTACACAATCTGCAGAAGGAGCGACATTGTATATTACACTTTCGCCTTGTACAGATTGTAGCAAACTTATTTTGCAAGCAGGTATAAAGCGCATCGTTTACATTCAACAATACAAAGACCTTTCTGGGTTAGAGTTTTTAGAAAAATCAGGAATTACAATTCGACAAATTACAGAAGAAGAATTATACATTTAGCATTTCAATGAGAAGTTTTTTCAAGGTTATTAATATCGTATTAGTTGTGATGATTATTTTCTTAATCGGTTTTATGGTTGGGAAAAAATACGACTTTGCGTTCGATGAAAACAAGGATATTGTAGGTTTGCAATATTCGGATAACGAACAAAAAATTCGTCGATTAGTTTCTTTGATTGACAATGAATATGTGAACGATGTTAATTCGGATAGTTTGGTTGATGATGCGATTCATTATATGGTTGCCAAGCTAGATCCACATAGTACATATATCGACAAAGCTTCTGTACAAAAGGCAGAAGAACAATTGAAAGGTGAATTTGTGGGAATTGGAATTCAATTTCGTACAATGAATGACACCATTGTTGTTGAACGTACGTTGCCAGGAACTAAGAATTATGGTAAACTAGAATTTGGAGATCAATTAGTTGCTGCAGATGATCAATCTTTGGTTGCAAAAGATAATAAAACGATTGAAGGTTTATTGAAAGGAAAAAAGGGTTCGGAAGTTAAATTATCTGTTATTCGCGATCAAAAACCAATTTCTGTTACGCTAAATCGTACGATTGTACCAATTCCTACGGTTACTGGAAAACATATGTTAACGAAAGATATTGGTTATCTTAAATTGACTCGTTTTTCCGAAAATTCTGCAAATGAAGTTCACGAAGGTTTACAAAATTTATTGGATCAAGGAATGAAAACTTTGGTGTTTGATTTACGTGGAAATCCAGGTGGAATCATGCATATTGCCGAAGAGATTGCCGATGAATTTTTAACGAAAAACGAATTGATTGTTTACACACAAGACAAACAAAAACGTAAAAAATATATTTACGCTACAAATAAAGGTCTTTTCGAACAAGGAAAAATTTACGTCTTAATGGACGAAAATTCTGCTTCTTCGAGTGAGATTGTTGCGGGAGCGTTACAAGATTATGGACGCGGAATTATCGTTGGTCGTCGTTCGTTTGGTAAAGGTTTGGTGCAACGCGAGATTAATTTAGGCGATGATACCAAAGTTCGTTTGACTGTTGCTAATTATTACACGCCTTCTGGTCGATCTATTCAAAAACCATTTGATAAAAAAACAGCGAAATATAGTGACGATTTATACAAACGATTAAAGTCGGGTGAATTATACAGTAAAGATTCAATCAAAATCAATAAAGATTTAGAGTTTACAGCACCTTCAGGTAAAAAAGTCTACGGCGGTGGTGGAATTATTCCTGATGAGTTTGTTGCATTAGATACAAATTCGGTTTCGAATTGGTTGTATTATAATCAAGATACAAATTATTTTAATGATTTTTTATTCAAGAAAATTTATTCAATTCACGATTTTTTCATGTTTCATAACGAAGCAATTTATTTGAAATATTTCAGTGCTGGAATGTATAGAAATGAGTTTTTAGGTGTTTTAGGAATTCCTTCAAATGAGTTTAACCCTGTCTTTTCAACAACTGTTGATAACTACATGAAAGCCACAATTGCTGGAACTTTATATGGTTCGCGTGCATTTTATCAAGTTTGGATGCCCGAAGATGAAATGATAAAGCGTATTTTTGAACTTGAAAAAATAACGAAGTAAATGCTGTGGAAAGATGCTTTGTATGACTATCAAATGTATCTGAAATTAGAAAAAAGAGTTTCTGCTAATACAATTGAAGGTTATCTACGCGATATTCAAAAATTAATTAATTATTCTGATAAACAACCTTTAGATTATTCGCAAGATGATTTGAGGGATTTTGTACACGATTTTGCATCGAGCGAATATAGCGTGCGTTCACAAGCGCGTGTGATTTCTGGCTTGAAAAGCTTTTTTGGCTACTTACAACTCGAAGATTTTAGAGAAGATAATCCGACTTCTTTGCTCGAAACTCCAAAAATTGGGATGAAACTTCCTGATGTACTTTCTGAAAAAGAAATTGATAAAATGATTGAAGTAATTGATTTATCAAAACCAGAAGGACAGCGCAATCGTGCGATTATAGAAGTGCTTTATGGATGCGGTTTGCGTGTTTCGGAATTGATAAATCTCAAAATTTCTGATCTTTTTTTTGATGATGGTTTTATTCGTGTCATTGGGAAAGGAAACAAACAAAGACTGGTTCCGATTAGCGATTATACGATAAAATATATTAACTTGTACAAAGAAAGTATTCGTATTCATCTTCCTATACAAGCTGGTTTCGAAGATTTTTTGTTCTTAAATAGACGAGGTAAAAACCTTACACGTGTGATGATTTTTACAATCGTGAAAGAATTATCGATAATTGCTGGAGTTAAAAAAACAATTAGTCCGCATACATTTCGCCATTCTTTTGCGACTCATTTATTGAAAAATGGAGCAGATCTTCGTGCAATTCAGTTAATGTTGGGACACGAAAGTATTACGACGACTGAAATTTATACGCATGTTGATCAAGAATTTATTCGAGATGCGATTATCAAATTTCATCCAAGAAATAAATAATAATCATTAACCTAAAAAGATGATAAAATCGTTTAAATTTTGTCCAAATTGTGGACATTCTATCGATCATTTTGATTTTAGAAAAATGTCGTGCAACAATTGTGATTTGGTTTATTATCAAAATGTAGCAGCTGCTGTGGCGGTTATTCTAAAAAAAGAAGATAAAATCCTTTTTACAGTTCGAAATAGAGAACCAAAGAAAGGAATGTTAGATTTGGCTGGAGGTTTTACAGACCCAAATGAATCGGCAGAAAGAACGTGTCAACGAGAGATTGAGGAAGAATTAGGAATTAAAATTCAGTTAGAGAATTTTAAGTATTTTCTTTCTCAACCTAATACATACGAGTACAAAGAAGTTCCATATAAAACGTGTGATTTAGCATTTATTGCTGATTTTCCTGATGAAGAAATTACGCTTGAAAAAGATGAAATTGCAGAAGTAAAGTGGGTTTCTATTAACGAAATTAATTTAGACGAGATTGGTTTTTATTCGTTGAGAAAAGTGGTGGAAATTTATATTAATTCTTTGAATAACTAATGCGATGTTGAAACGAGTTCAACAGGACTTGTTTTAGATACGTATTTTAAAAATACAAATAATGAAAAAAATACTTTTACTAAGTGCGTTATTTTTAACAATTGTTTCATGTAGCACGCAAAATATAGCTGTAGATTATGACCGAGATTTTGATTTTGAAACAAATAGAACATATTCTTTTACGCAAACAGGAAATTTAGGTTTGAATGATTTAGATTCTGCCAGATTATATTCGTCGATCGAAAAAGGAATGTTGTACAGAGGTTTTCAGAAATCGAATGAAGGAAGTTTAACGTTAGACGTGAAGCCTGAAGAGTTTGTTTCGAAACAACAAAATTCAAATGTAGGAATTGGAATGGGAACGGGTGGTTATGGTTTTGGAGGTGGAGTTTCGGTTGGAATTCCGATTATGTCTCAAAAATTAAATCAAAATTATACGATTTCGATGAAGGATGAGGGAAGATTAGTTTGGGAAGGAACCTTGAAAATTCAAATGCCCTTGAAAGCTTCTCCAGAAGTTCGTGCAGCGAATATTCAGAAAGGTGTAACGAAATTGTTGCAAAAATTTCCACCTAAAAAGAAATAAAACAATAGTTTGATGAAAATTTGTTATACGGTATTTCTTTGTTTAATATTTCAGTTTTGTTTTGGACAAATTAATGATTTTGAAGGTCTTTCGAATCATGAAGATTATTCATCATATCGTCAAGTTGTATTCAAAAGTTTTATGGGGTCAACTACTGAATATAATTTAAAGGAAAGTAGAGTGACAGATTTAATCTTTTATTTTTCTAAAGATAATATAGTTAGAAAAGAATCTTTTATTTATGATACGATAGGTAATTTAATAAGCGTAAATAATTATAATATAGCTAATAATGAACTTTTGTATCAAACAAATTATATCTTGAAGTATGATGATTTAGGTAGAATTTTAGAGAAAGATAAAAAAAACTATATTTATAAAGGAGCTTCTAAATTACCAGAAAAAATAACAACTCTTTATCCTGAAGTTGAAGATTCTGCTTTTAATTTAAAAAAAGAATTTTTATATGATGATTTGGGAAATGTAAAATCAGTTAAAAATTATTATACCCAAAATCAATTGCAAGTTGATATTGAACAATATCAGTATGATAAATTTCAAAATGTAGTCAAACTTGAAAGGAAAAGTATTCCAGAAAAAGAGTATCCAATAATTATGATTGGAGGTTATAATAAACATCGAACTGAAGAGTTTGAGTATGTTTATAATCAGAAACAACTATGGATAAAAAAGTATAGAGTAGTTGATGGAAAAAAGACATTGATTGCAGAAAGAGAATTTTTTCATTAAAAAAAGCCTTGATAAAATAACTTACCAAGGCTTTTTTTATTTTTTATAATTTGAAAATTAATTCGTTTTCTTCTGATTGTTGAAGTTTAGATTTTTGTAAAAGTTTCAATGTTTCAGGTTGATTTGCATTTGCTTTAGCAGCTATTTTATCTAATTTCAATTCATTTTTTGCATAATCTACAATGGCGTTTAGAACCTCTGTTCCGTATCCTTTGTTTTGAAATTTACGTTTCAAACGAATGTTGATAACTGCGCCATATTTCGTTTGACGCAAACCTCCCCAACCAACAAATCGTCCGCTTTTTTTCTCGTGAACACCCCAAAGACCAAAACCATGTTCTTGGTAATGTTTCTCCATATTTTCGATAAAAAACTTCGCTTCGTCTTCAGATTTATATGGTTTTTCGTTGACGATTTTCATCAATTCTTTGTCAGAATTTAATTGAAATAATTCGAATGCATCAATCTCAAAAAACTCTCGTAAGACCAAACTTTTTGTTTCGCAAATAACTTTCATTAAAACTTTTTAGTTGTTGCAAAGTTACTTCGATTTGGAGAATAAAAAAAGTCTTACATTTTGGTGTAAGACTTTTTATTGCTTATTTTTTTGTTCCAGTTTTTGCTGGAGTTGTTGTTTTAGGAGGCGTAGCTGTTGCTTCCGAAACCTTTTGATTAATCTCTTGTGTTAAGATTTGTCTTTTTAGATTAAAGATTTCTGTATCTTTTTGATCAATCTTAGCGTCCAAATCTTTTACTTTTTGAGTCAAATCGGCAACTTGTTTTTCTTTTTCATTCAGTTGAGTGTAGAAAAGTTTCGATTTTTCTCCAGAACTATTCAAAGCAGAATATAATTCTTGCAAATTAGTATCATGCTCTTTTTGAGCCATTCTAATCATAGATTGCGCATTCGACAAAGCTGTATCTTTGATGTATAATTCGCTTTTTGTTTTTGCTAAATCTTTTTCAAGATTCTCTATTTTCAAATTCGCTAATGTCAATTCTTTAGATGTATTCGATTGATCGTCTAAAGCTTTGTAATAGTTAGCTTCCAATTCTTGGTGTTGTTTCTGAGGAACGCAACTTGCAATTGCAAAAAGAGCGAAACAACAAAGTACAATTTTTTTCATTTATATAATCTTAAACGTCTAATTCTAATAAAACAGGACAATGATCTGAGTGCTTCGCATCTGGTAAAATTGTCGCACGTGTCATATTTTTTTCTAATGTATTACTCACCATATTGTAATCGATTCTCCAACCTTTGTTATTATTGCGCGCATTTGCACGGTAAGACCACCACGAATAATGATGAGGTTCTTTTACAAAATAACGAAAAGAATCAATCATATTACATTCATCAAGAAAAGCAGTCATCCATTCTCTTTCGACAGGTAAAAAACCAGAAACTTTTGCATTACGAACAGGATCGTGAATATCAATTGCTTCGTGACAAATGTTATAATCGCCACAAATTACAATGTTTGGATGAGAGATTTTAAGTTCTTTGATATAATCTTTAAAATCTTCGCAAAATTGTAATTTAAAGTCTAATCGATCAATATTTGTTCCACTTGGCAAATACAAACTAATTACCGAAACATTGTCAAAATCAAGTCTCAAAACGCGACCTTCTCTGTCAATATAATCTATTCCAGTTCCTATTTGTACATGATTTGGTTTTATTTTCGAGAAAATAGCCACTCCGCTGTATCCTTTTTTCTCTGCTGCATGCCAATAAATGTGATAACCCAATTCCTCAAAAGGTTTTGTGTCCACTTGTTCTTGCATTGCTTTTGTTTCTTGAATACATAAAACATCTGGTTGTGCAGCCTCTAACCATTCAACCAAACCTTTCGTCATCGCAGCGCGAATTCCATTTACATTGTAACTGATGATTTTCATAGTTAGCGAAATTACTAAATATTTATGACGGATTGATTTAGAATGATAAATAAAGTGAATATTTTTTGTAACTTTTTAGAAGTTAATGCGTCTATATAATAAAAGACATCTATATGAAATACATTTTTCTTCCAATTTTAATATTCAGTTCGTTAGGATTTGCGAGTTGTTCGGTCGATTTAAATTCTAAATCACCAGCTTCTAATTATTTAGATCGAGTAGAAGCGAGTAGTAATACAGTTACGGAAACGCGTAAAGTTGCTTCTTTTGAAGGGATTGACGTAAGTAGTGCAATAAGTGTTACAGTTGAGGATGGTAATTATAATGGTCAAATTTCTGTTGAAGCACCAGATAATATTATGAATAGAATCACGACTGAAGTGAAGAATGGTGTTTTGGTGATGAAAATTAATGGAACAGTAAATTTGAAAAATTCTTCTATTAAAATTAAATTCTCACATCAAAAATTACGTTCATTTAATCTTTCTGGAGCAACGAATGTAACGGTTTTACCAACGCAAAAAGTAGAAAAAATGGCGGTTGATTTATCAGGAGCAAGTAATTTGAAATTAGACGTTGTTTCTAACTCTATTTCGGTTGATAATTCTGGTGCATCAAGTATGAAAATTTCTGGAAATGTACAGGATTTAAATATTTCGGTTTCGGGAGCTTCTTCATTTGTTGGAAAAGAATTGAAAGCTGCGAATGTAGTGGTTGATTGTTCAGGAGCAAGTTCTACAACAGTTTGGGCCGTGAATAGTTTGACTGCTGATAGTTCTGGAGCGAGTTCTGTTCGTTATGTAGACGAAAATGGCTTGAAAACTAAAGTGAGTACTTCGGGAATGTCTTCTATCAAAAGAATAAACTAATAGTTTTTTGTTTAAAACTATATTACGTTAATATTTAGTACTACAAAAAAAATCGGATGAATTTCATCCGATTTTTTAATATCTATTTTTTTTTATTAGAATTGCCAACCTAATGTCAATAAGAATAAATTGTTGTTTAATTTAACTTTTGGAGCATAAGTGTTAGGTAAAGAAACAAATTCATTATTAGTATTAATATAATCTGTTCCACCAATCAATTGTTGATATTTTTGAGTTTGATATTGATAAGCCGCATCTATATAGAATCCACCAAAATCATATCCTAAACCAAAACTTGCACGATTAATATCTCCTTGAAATGCTTTCGATAAAACAGCTGCATTTGTTACAACATTGTTTTCGTTTGCAATATCCATTGTAAAATCTTTGTAAGGAGAAGTTACATAATTATAACCCGCTCTTACTTTGAAACGATCTACACGGTATTCTGCACCAACTCTAACTTCACTTGAATTTTTTACAAAATCATTGATGAAATTATTAGAAGAATTAAAATATTGTGATGGTTTTAATTTTGTATCATTGTTCATGTGGTACGTATAATCAGCACCAAGTGATAAATTTTTACCAACAACAAAACCTAAACTTCCTACAAGGCGACCACCACGTGTCATATCGTAATCAGAAGAATACATATAATAAGAATCTACAGCAGTTCCGTTATTGATGAAGTTTGCTGCATAATAATCTTCCGAAACATTGTACCAAACAGGAGAATGATAAGCCGCTCCTAAACGTACATTGTGATTCACTTTGTAAATAGCACCTAAAGAGAAAGAAAATCCTTGCCCAATTTCACTATATGGAGCTCCATCTGCATTGTATACATAAGTTTTTCCATTGTCATCATCACGCTCTGCATATTGTTCGTATCCCGAATAGTTAGTTTCGTGGAAGTTTAATCCAAATCCTAAGTAGACTTTGTCGTCATAGCTAGTTCCTAAATTAACAGAGAATTTAGATTTGTATCCATCTATATCTTTAATGTAACCATTGAAAGTTCCATTTGGATTATCAAATTTAATTCCTTCATTTGTTCCAATTGATGAATAATTGTCTAAACGCTGATTAAGATAAGCGACACCAACTGTGAAACGATTCCATTTTGAAGCTTCATTTGCAAAAACAAATGTTCCTCCAAATTGTTGGAAATCAAAATTACTTTCAGATTCTTTGATATTTGTTCCGAAATTAGTTTTGTTACTAAAAGTAGAAACACCAGCTGTTACTTGTACGTCAGAGTTAATTGCTACTCCTAATCCAGCAGGATTTTGCTCGACAGAAGTAATGTCACTTCCTAATGCACCAACAGCCCCACCAACACCAATATATTTAGCATTTCCGCTGTTAATATCTTGCGAATATAAATTTATAGCATTTGTAGAATACTGAGTTTCGTACCCTTTGTTTTGTTGTGCAAAAGCCAATGTACCAGCTAAGGTACAAAGGCTTAATAATATTTTTTTCATTTATATATGATCTAAATCTAGTTATCTTCTTCCTCCACCACGAGAACCTCCGCCTCCTGTGCTACTTCCGCGAGAACCACCTCCCATGCTTCCGCTACTCATACTGCTACCTCTACTTGGAGAAGGTGTTGAATATGATGAACGAGAATTGTTCATGCTATTTGTTCTGTCATAGCTTCTTGTTGGTTGTTGATATTGTTGCGCTTCGCGAGTCGGTCTTGTGTTGTAAGTAGGCTGTTGTGTTTGCGCTGGTCTTACTTCACGAGTTGGACGTGTGTTATTCATTTGCCCTTGATCAACAGTAGGTCTTACTTCTCTTGTAGGACGAGTTCCGTTAATTTGACTTTGGTCTACACTTGGTCTTACTTCACGAGTTGGACGTGTATTATTCATTTGTCCTTGATCAATAGTAGGTCTAACCTCTCTTGTAGGACGAGTTCCGTTAATTTGACTTTGGTCTGTACCTGGTCTAACTTCGCGAGTTGGACGTGTTGTAGTATTAATTGTATTATCACGAGTAGGTCTTAAACCTGTAGAGATTTGGTTGTTTCTACCATTTAAGCTTCCAACAGGACGAGTAGAATTAATCGTGTTATTTAAACGACCACCGTTTCTGTAACCTGGTTGAGAATAAATTCCTCTTGGACGATTGTATCCATATCCGTAATAACCTGGATATCCGTAACCGTAACCCCAACCGTTATTCCAACCGTAGTAACCTCCATAATATCCACCATAGTAAGGTCTATTCCAACCCCAACCATAATATCCATTATACCATGGATCGTTCCATCCCCATCCGAATGAAATACCAAATCCGTTTCCGTACCATCCACCATACCAAGGATTGTAATATCCCCAACGATATGGATTGTAGAAACCTCCCCATCCGTAATTGTACCAAGGATAGTTGTTCCAGATATTAATTTCTACACCATCATTACGTCCCCAGTCATAATTACTTGATCCGTTATAAGTAAGTGTGTAATCGTTGTTTCCAAAATAATTGTAACCACCTAAACCATATCCGTTAATTTTAACTTTGGTTGCTGATTTAGATTGAGTATTATCATTTGTACTATCAACATCATCTTGGTAATAAAATTGTTCAGCACCATTTCCTTCTGCATCAAAGTATGGACTACCAATTTTTATTTCCCCTTGATTTTCTTGTTCTCCTTGCTCGTTTCCATATTGTGGTTGAGCTTGTTGATAGGTTTTATCTGTTTTCGGATTATAGTAAACTCCGTCGCTTTCGTAACCACTTGGTTGATAAGTCGAACAAGATGAAATTCCTAATGCAGCCACAAGAATTAATGTAGTTGCAGAAATTTTATTAGAAATTTTATAAACTTTGTTCATAATTATAAATTTACATCGTTTGTAATAATTAAATTTGCATAAATTTAAAGGCAATTTTTATGCCAAGTAAAGATACGAAACTTATCAACAAATATAAAAGATTATGGCAAAATTAACAACTCGTGCTGAGGATTATTCTAAGTGGTACAATGAGCTTGTTGTAAAAGCAAATTTAGCTGAAAATTCCAAGGTTAGAGGGTGTATGGTGATCAAACCATATGGCTATGCTATTTGGGAAAAACTACAAGCAGAATTAGACAAAAGATTTAAAGAAACAGGTCATCAAAATGCTTATTTCCCCTTATTTGTTCCTAAAAGTTTATTCGAAGCTGAAGAAAAAAACGCAGAAGGTTTTGCAAAAGAATGTGCAGTTGTAACACATTATCGATTGAAAAATGATCCTGATAATAAAGGAAAATTAATTGTAGATCCAGAAGCAAAATTAGAAGAAGAATTAATTGTTCGTCCAACTTCAGAAGCAATTATTTGGAGTACATACAAAGGTTGGATTCAGTCGTACCGCGATTTACCAATTTTGATTAATCAATGGGCAAATGTTGTACGTTGGGAAATGCGTACGCGTTTGTTTTTGAGAACTGCCGAGTTTTTATGGCAAGAAGGACACACAGCACACGAAACAAAAGATGAAGCAATTGCAGAAGCGCAACAAATGCAAGAAGTGTATGCGGATGTTGTAGAGAATTTTATGGCAATTCCAGTTGTAAAAGGAAGAAAGTCAGATTCTGAACGTTTTGCAGGTGCAGATGATACCTATACAATTGAAGCGTTGATGCAAGATGGAAAAGCTTTACAAGCGGGAACTTCTCACTTTTTAGGGCAAAACTTTGCAAAAGCTTTTGATGTTAAATTCGCTAGTAAAGAAGGAAAACAAGAATATGTTTGGGCAACTTCTTGGGGAGTTTCTACTCGTTTGATGGGGGCATTAATTATGACGCATTCTGATGATTTAGGATTAGTTTTACCTCCAAAATTGGCACCAATTCAGGTTGTAGTTGTACCAATTTATAAAACAGAAGAACAATTAGAAGAAATTCGCCAAGTGGTGGATAAATTTTCATCAGAATTGAAAGCGAAAGGAATTTCTATCAAATTTGATGATGATGATAAAACGAAACCAGGTTGGAAATTTGCTGAATACGAATTGAAAGGTGTTCCTGTACGAATTGCAATTGGACCAAAAGATTTGGAAAAAGGTCATGTTGAGGTTGCTCGTCGTGATACATTAGAAAAACAATTTATTACGTTAGATAATGTGTCAACTGAAGTAGAAAAATTGTTAGAAGATATTCAAACTAATTTATTCCAAAAAGCGTCAGATTTTAGAGATACTCATACAACAGAAGCAACAACTTTTGAAGAGTTCAAAGATATTATCGAAAATAAAGGTGGTTTTGTTTCAGCTTTATGGGATGGAACAGAAGAAACAGAAGAAGCGGTGAAAAATGCGACGAAAGCAACAATTCGTTGTATTCCTCAAGCTTTTGAAACGCCTACAGAAGGTGTCGACGTTTTCTCTGGAAAACCTGCAAAATACAGAGTTTTATATGCAAAAGCATATTAATTTGTTAAATAATAATTAGCAAAAAAACTTTCCAAAATAAATGAGGAGCTATTAATTAGCTCCTTTTTTATTTTTCTTGGCATGTAATTCTTTCAAATTAGTCAAGGTGAATTATTAAAAAATATAGAAAAGACTTTATAGAAGGAGGTCGTTATAGTTTAGATTAAAATTATGTTTAGATCATTTATTTCAATTTTAGGTGGAGCATATCATTGGTATAAAGAAGGACGAAAAGAGACTTTTTTAAAAGGAGTGATTTTAAAAAATTCTTCTCAAGAAGAAATGACAAGGGATTATTACACTGGATTAAAGTTTTTTTTAATATTTGGAACAATAGTAACTGTCCTACTTATATTATATAAAAAGATAACAAATCAAGAAATATCATAAAGAAGTGTAGTTTTTAAGATGTGTTGTTATTTTATAAAGTTGCTACATTTTTAACATATAATTTCTTAAATTTACTTGCAGAAGTTCTTTGAGAGTAGAGTGTTAAAAAATGTTTTGTAAACATTTTTAGCGAACGAGCCAGATTGTTGTAGAGGTGATAGTAGTATAGAAGGATAACATTTAATTATGTTTACAATTACACCGATCATTTTGATTCATGAGTGAAAAGCTTTGATAAAGATTTTCATGAAATGACCCGAGTGAAGCGAGTGTAAGATTGAGTTATCAAAAAGAAGCAAATGGCTCGTTAAAAATATTGGAGGAGAACAACTATTATCCTTTTGGATTGAAACATAGTGGATACAACAATACCAATCTTGCGAATACTAACTATAAATACAAATACAACGGCAAAGAGTTACAGGATGAATTAAACCTAAATCTGTACGACTACGGTGCACGAAACTATGACCCTGCAATTGGTAGATGGTTTAACATTGACCCGCTCGCGGAGAAATTCATTAATACAACTCCTTACAATTATGTTCTAAATAATCCTGTCAATATGATTGATCCTGACGGAATGGAGGCTCAAGATATATGGGGTAGAAACCGTTATAATGAAATGGGAATGTATATTCCTCCTCATGAAAGGGGTTCAAAAGATGGGAATGATAATGGTTATGAAAGAGATGGAAATGGAGGCTATAAAAAAGTTAATAATTTAGGTGGCGATGATAAAGATTATCTTTTTGAAAATGGAAAATTAGTAGATTCTAAAGATGTTACCGAAAGTGCTCATGAAAGAACTTTAAGAACATATGGAATTAAAGGGCCTTCTTCCTTAAATTTAATAGAAACTGATGTAATTGGTCCTGCGATAGCTTTAAGAGGTTTAGCGATTGGAAGTTTTAAACTTTTAAATGGAGGTTGGTCATTATTAAAATCAGCTGTCTTTGCGAAAAATTTAGTTAAAATTGCTCAAATAGAGGATGATGTAATGATTTTTACTGCTAAAATAGGAAATGAGACAGTAGAAGGAGTTACTAATTTCATTGTAAAAGAAAATCAATTACATTTAAATCAGTTACATCTTCAAGGTTCTTCTGGAGGGCAAATTGGTCGTCAAAATTTATGGAAAATGGCAAAAGATTTAGGAAAACAATTTAAAGTAGAAGAAGTTATTATACAAGGAGGTAAAAGAACTACAGGTAAATATAAAGGTCAAATACCTTCACCTATTAAAATACCAGTTAATTAATGGAAATATTATTAGAAAGTTGGAATGAGGGATTCCAAAAAGTATGTTTAACAAAATTGCAAATGGATTTATTAAAATTATCTTTAAAAGAATCAAAAAATAATGTTGATAATCTATTAGATGGGAAAAAAGTTATTATAAGAATTAATGACATTGAATTAGGTAATCTTTTTATTAAAGAAATTAATAAAATTGGTGTCAATGCTGTAGTACTTGAATAAGATACTCTTCCAATCGTATTATTTTAAATAAAATAATACACAATAAAGAAAAAGGCAAACGTTTGTTTGCCTTTTGTTATTTTATCAGTTTTAGTAAATCTTTTATTTCTTTATCGGAGATAGAATTTTGCTCGCTTTTATCGTAAAGAGAAAGTAGATAAACTGTTTCGTTTTCAATAAAAAGATGCGTTATTACTCTTGCTCCACCGCTTTTACCTTTTCCTTTCGATTTTATTGTCAAACGTTTGTTTGCCTTTTATTATTTTACAAAATTCTCTCAAATTATATCATTTAACGTAAAAATATTACATCTAAATAAAGCCGTGTTTTAACCTATCTTCTTCGATAATCCTTCGACCGTTGTTCGACTGTTGTTCGACAAAACAACCTTTTTCTCGAACCATTGTCGAAGGACACTCGAACAAACCCCGAAGAAATAGGCTATTTTGTTATTATAAAATATAGACGACAAAATAAGAGGTATACCTTGTTGTGTAAAGTGTTTTTGGAATGTGAAATAATTTGAATTATTGTTCAATAGATAGTAAGATTTACTCCTACTTTATAGCATTATTATTTCTCATACGTTAATAATGGAATGTAAAAAGAGTTTTATCTACTAAAATAAAATTAAAAACTGCAAGACAATTGGCAGAAGTTAAATAAATAAAGGCTCCAAGTTGGAGCCTTTATTATATATTAACCATTTTGAAAAACTCGTATAACTTGATTTCCCTAGATGTACATATTTTTTCAAGTGTAGTGATAGGAATATTATACTCAATATAATCTTTATCTTGAGATGCTTTTTTAATCTTTCTAACAATACTTTCTTCTATATTATGCTCATCAGCAAACTTTCTTTGTGAATCAGAATTTATTATCCAATTATAATATATGTATTTACATATACGTCTGTTTACGTTATCCATTGTAACAATAATAAGAGTAGTATGTAAAAATATTGCGGTCGATAGTGCGCAATTAAAAATATATTATTATATTTGTTATCAGATAGTTAAAAAATAAAGTAATTGTACTTTAATCTCGCTTTTGAAAACTGGTAATTTTTGTAGCAACGAGAAAATAAGTAAATTTGCTCACGACCTAGGCGTGGGCTCTCTTATTGTTGCAAGGTATACCAGTACCTCAAAAGCTTTAAGATGAGTTCATGCCTTTTTTGTTTTGGTCGTTTCTTCCATAACAATAGCATTGGACTTCATACGTTACACTTGGTTTAATTCCTCTACAAATCAAGTAAAATACTCTCTCTAAAAATATGTGTTTCTTATAATAGAAATACACAGACGGTTATTAGATTCTATTAGAATTGTAAGATGTATATAGTAGGTGTTAGATATTAGTATTGAGATTTTAGAATTGTAAGATGTTTTTAAGTATTAAGTAAAATGTAAAAAGTATTATGTATTCAGATTAAGGATGAGGTTTTGAGATAAG
>NZ_JAOCFS010000077.1:0-519 GCF_029842105.1 Empedobacter sp. GD03797 | reverse complement strand
TGGATATGCAAACAAAAATAGGAGTATTAGTTAAGCTACATTTTTATAACTAATTTTTTGTTGATTAAATTCTTCAATCGTTTTATAATTTAAGGCACTATGCCTTCTTTTTTTATTGTAAAATATTTCGATGTATTGAAATATTTCCAATTCCATTTGTTGTTTATTTATGAGTTTATTTCCATAAATCAATTCTGTTTTCAGTGTTTTAAAGAAACTCTCTGCCACAGAGTTATCCCAGCAATTTCCTTTACGCGACATACTTCTAATAACATGATGAGATTCTAGCATATTAGCAAATTTGTTGTTGGCATATTGAACTCCTCGATCTGAATGAAAAATCAATCCTTTTTCTATCTTTCTGTTTGCTAAAGCGACTTTCCAGGCTGATAAACTTGTTTTTTCAGTGCTCATTTCATCGTACAAACTCCAACCAATAACCTTGCGATCGTACAAATCAAGAACAATTGTTAAATACAAAAATCCTTCAATTGTTCTGATGTAAGTGATGTCAGAAAC
>NZ_JAOCFS010000076.1:0-546 GCF_029842105.1 Empedobacter sp. GD03797 | reverse complement strand
CAAGACCAACTTAAGACCTGGCGACTTTTTTTTCTATACTTCATTTGTTCCATAATCTTAAATAATTCAGAAAATGGAAGCAATCATTTTAACAAAGGAACAATACGATGCGATCGTATTCCAATTAGAGGAAATCACTAAAAAATTAAACAAAGCATTAGCAGCTAAACAAGAAACATTTATGGATAACCAGGAGTTTCTAATGCTGATGAAAATTTCAAAACGAACTGCTCAAACGTGGAGAGATGAAGGAAAGGTTTCATTCTGTCAAGTAGGCAACAAAATCTACTACAAAATGTCCGATGTCGAAAAGTTATTGAACGAACACTACAACAAATCATTCTCTAACAAACGCTAAAAATTAGAGTATCGGCATCTAAATCAAATTGGCATTACAATTCGCAGACGAGCGTCAATCCATTGAGAGAAGCGCAAAAATGTTTACCGACCATCGGGAATGATTTAATTCATTCCCGAAGTGAAAAGGATTTTTAGCCTAAACGGATTTATAGCCTTGACTTTTTTGTTTCGTTTTTGTGTCAAGAC
>NZ_JAOCFS010000075.1:0-547 GCF_029842105.1 Empedobacter sp. GD03797 | reverse complement strand
CCGAGAAATGAGAAATTTGTTATACTATTAAATGTAATTTATAGAAAATTAGAAAAATGTTTATATGCGAAAATTTTTGATATATATATTTTTTCTTCTCCTTTTTTGGAAAGGTTGTGATTTATTTGATGATTTTACTAATGAAAAAGCCATAATTGAAGAAATACAAAAAGACTTTTCAGGAATAATAATTAGTAAATACTCTACTAGAGACACACCTCCAATATTTTTAAAAATTAAAAATAAGAATACTTTTTTTGACATTTCATTTTCTAGAGAAATAATGACTATTTCCTCTATTGGAGATAGTATATATAAATTACCTAACGATAATTATGTTTATATAATTAAATCGAATGGAAAAATTTACAAAGAATGTTTTCAAAAAATTACGAATGAAACAAGGAGTAGTCGATTATTTCCAAAAGAATGGAAAGATAAATGGTTAGAAATGGCTAATTGTGGCGAATAAAATACTTTTTTACATACTCTTTGTCAAGTTGAATTCATTTCAATTTCGCATCCTCAAAGTAAAAATATCAAAATG
>NZ_JAOCFS010000074.1:0-587 GCF_029842105.1 Empedobacter sp. GD03797 | reverse complement strand
TAAGACCAACTTAAGACCTGGCGACTTTTTTTTCTGTACTTCATTTGTTCCATAATCTTAAAACAAGAAAGAAAATGGAAGCAATCATTTTAACAAAAGAACAATTCGATGCGATCGTATTCCAATTAGAAGAAATCACTAAAAAATTAAACAAAGCATTAGCAGCTAAACAAGAAACATTTATGGATAACCAAGAGTTTCTAATGCTAATGAAAATCTCAAAACGTACCGCTCAAACGTGGAGAGATGAAGGAAAGGTTTCATTCTGTCAAGTAGGCAACAAAATCTACTACAAAATGTCTGATGTCGAAAAATTATTGAACGAACACTACAACAAATCATTCACTAACAAACGCTAAAAATTAAGAGCAATAACCTGGCATAACAATTCGCAGACGAGTGTCAATCCATTAAGTGAAACGTAAAAATGTTTACCGACTGAAAGGAGTGATTTAAACATTTTAGTGAAGCGAAATGAAGATTGACCGTCGAGAATTGAAGCCTTGACTTTTTTGTTTCGTTTTTGTGTCAAGACAAATCCGAAGGATTCATGAATACATTATTTATAAAATAATAAACCAATGAAT
>NZ_JAOCFS010000073.1:0-609 GCF_029842105.1 Empedobacter sp. GD03797 | reverse complement strand
GACACGTTGGCTGAGTAAATCATAACTGTTTTTAAATTCAGTTTTGATCAATAAAGCCATCGTTTTTACTTCTGTAATATCCTTTTCCATTTTTTTAAAATCAGAGTGTAATTGCTTAATGAAGTAAGCAACCACTGCCAATAATAAACTTGAAACTGAACCGAAAAGGACATTTAAAACCAATTCATTTTCCATAGCTTCTGATTTTAGAATTGAAAATTATTCTCGATTCGAATTTGATTTTCTTTGCTTTTGGCAATCTTCAAAAGTTTAGGATATACCATATCATACGCTTTACGGCTATGAGTTACTTGATAATCACCATTGATCAATTCAAAACCAAACCCAGTCAACGGACATCCTGCAGTTTGTAAATAGGTATTCCCGATATGGATGTACACATAATCAAAATTCGGAAGCTGATCAATTTCAATCATACCTTCGTGAACCTTACCCATCAGATTTTTATACTTGGTATTCATACCGCCCCACGTATTTAAACGGAGTTGAAAATTTCCGGTTGGAATAGCCGTTTGCTTCGGTATCTTATCTGCTCGAATCTTATCTTCTAACAAGTAGCATTGAAAGGTTCCATCAATATATAAATGA
>NZ_JAOCFS010000072.1:0-609 GCF_029842105.1 Empedobacter sp. GD03797 | reverse complement strand
TACACGCTGACTGAGTAAATCATAACTGTTTTTAAATTCGGTTTTGATTAATAAAGCCATCGTTTTTACTTCTGTAATATCCTTTTCCATTTTCTTAAAATCGGAGTGTAATTGCTTAATAAAGTAGGCAACCACCGCCAATAATAAACTTGAAACTGAACCAAAAAGGACATTTAAAACCAATTCATTTTCCATAACTTCTGATTTTAGAATTGAAAATTATTCTCGATTCGAATTTGATTTTCTTTGCTTTTGGCAATCTTCAAAAGTTTAGGATATACCATATCATAAGCTTTACGACTATGGGTAACTTGATAATCACCATTGATCAATTCAAAACCAAACCCAGTCAACGGACATCCTGCAGTTTGTAAATACGTATTTCCGATATGGATATATACATAATCAAAATTCGGAAGCTGATCAATTTCAATCATACCTTCGTGAACCTTACCCATCAGATTTTTATACTTGGTATTCATACCGCCCCAAGAATTGACAATCAATTTAAAATCACCCGTAGGTATTGCAGTTTGCTTCGGTATCTTATCGGCTCGTATTTTATCTTCTAAAAAATAACATTGAAAGATTCCATCAATATATAAATGG
>NZ_JAOCFS010000071.1:0-743 GCF_029842105.1 Empedobacter sp. GD03797 | reverse complement strand
CCATTTTTGGGCAGGTTTAGTGCTTTCGAAATCTCTATCAAGAATATTTTCTACAACCAAATAATTATGTTTAGAATCTGTTGTGATTTTAAATTTCTTGCTCAATTTACTTCTAATTCCAAGTTCTCTCATGTATTTTGAAACTGTAATTCGAGATATTTTAAATCCTAAATTATTTAATTCTGCTGTAATTCTTGGACTACCGTAACGTTGCTTTGAATCAAAATAAATCGTTAAAATACGTTGTTTCAGCTCTTCTTTTTTATGAAATCTAACAGAAAACGGACACTTTTTCCATCTAAAATAACTGCTTTGACTGATTTTTAAAACTTTACACATTTTTTCAATCGGATAAATAATTTCATGATTTTTGATGAATTGATATTTCAACGACCGCTCTTGGAAAAAATGCTGATCGCCTTTTTTAGGATGTCTCGTTCAAGTTCAGCATCCTTCAGTTTTCGCTCTAAATCGTGAATTTTTTCCTGCTCTGCAGTGAGTTTAAGATTTCCTTTACCTGGAAAACTTCCTGTACCAAATTCAGCATATTCTTTGCGCCATTTATATAGTAAACTAACTGTTATACCCAATTCTCTGGCTAATTCTGATATGTTTTTTCGCTCAAAACTTAATTCAACCGCTTGGAGTTTAAAATCGCTTGGATAAATTTTACGGATTCTTTTCATATATTAAAATTAAGGTTTTATGCTTAACTTTTACTCCCAACTAAGTTAGTATATCCA
>NZ_JAOCFS010000070.1:0-793 GCF_029842105.1 Empedobacter sp. GD03797 | reverse complement strand
CCTGAGTTTGAACGTACTCGTGAAAATATGAATGAGTTTGGTGGTTGTGCAAGAACTGGAAAATCGTTGCGTACCGCTCTTTCTCAAGTCATGAGTAAAATGGCAGATAGTCAAGTTACAGGTCGATTAACTTCAGTTATGAAGAAAATCAACTTAGAAGATGGTACAGAAGCCAGAGGTTATCGTAAAGTTGAAGTTTCTACTCAACGCCAATATTTAATTGGTTTTGAGTTTGATAAAAAGCTTTCGATTAATGGTGTTTTTAATGCGCCTTATGATGTGGAACACAACGTTGATAGAAACGAAGCGGAATTTATTGTTGCAGCATTTAATCCTGCTGAATTGATTTCTGCACCTGCTGGTACTACACACTTTCGTTTAATTAATGCATTGGCTGTTTTATCGGATTTCTCGTTCAATCCTACAACTGGAAATTATGAGCCTGACGATGCTATTAATAACGAATTAAATGTTGTTGAATACTCGGCTTATATCCCGTTAAATGTTCCGTATGCCGGAAGTACGATTTCGGCAGCTTTACCAGGTGCGCCAACTTTGGCAAACAATGTTACGGTTGTGCAATGTATCGGTATTGAATTTTTTCAAGAAGTCAACGGAAATTATTATCCTTTCGCCTCTGGAAACTGCTTGAAAATCGAAGATGCTTTTTAAGCTGTTGGTTGGTTAAAGAGTCTTTTCGATTTGAAAAGGCTCTTTTTTGTTTCACCTTAATTGAATAAATAATGCATGTAAAAATTGTGCGTGTGGCTCAAGGGAAGCAAAGTACGTTGAG
>NZ_JAOCFS010000007.1:0-120229 GCF_029842105.1 Empedobacter sp. GD03797 | reverse complement strand
AGAATGACAATAAACTATACAAAAAAACCTCTCAAAGAATTTCTTTGAGAGGTTTGATATATTGTAAATAAGTTAAATCTTAACCTACTAATTCTTCTACTTTATCAGCAGCATCTTTTAATGTGATAGCAGAGTGAACCGCGAAACCTGATTCATCAATCATTTTCTTAGCGATTTCTGCATTTGTTCCTTGTAAACGAACAATAATTGGCACATTAATTTCGTCACCCATATTGTTGTAAGCATCTAAAATACCTTGAGCAACACGGTCACAACGTACAATACCACCAAAAATGTTGATTAAGATAGCTTTTACGTTTTTATCTTTTAAGATAATACGGAAACCTTTTTCTACACGCTCAGCATCAGCAGTACCACCAACGTCTAAGAAGTTTGCAGGATTACCACCAGATAATTTGATGATATCCATAGTTGCCATTGCCAAACCAGCTCCGTTAACCATACATCCTACGTTTCCGTCTAATTTTACGAAGTTTAATCCAGCTTCACCAGCTTCAACTTCTGTTGGATCTTCTTCTCTTGTATCACGTAAAGCAGCGATATCTGCATGACGGAATAATGAGTTATCATCGATAGATACTTTAGCATCTACAGCGATAATTTGATCGTCAGATGTTTTAAGAACTGGGTTAATCTCGAACATAGAAGCGTCAATCGCAACGTATGCATTATATAAAGCAGTGATAAATTTAACACCATCTTTGAAAGCGTTTCCTGATAAACCTAAGTTAAAAGCAACTTTACGCGCTTGGAAACCTTGGATTCCTACAGCTGGATCAATTTCTTCTGTAAAGATTTTGTCTGGCGTGTGCTCAGCAACTTCCTCGATATCCATTCCACCTTCAGTAGAATACATAATCATGTTTTTACCAGTTGCACGATCTAATAATACAGAAACATAGTATTCTTCAGTTTCAGATTCACCTGGATAATAAACATCCTCAGCAATTAAAACTTGATGAACTTTTTTACCTTCAGCCGAAGTTTGAGGTGTTACTAACTGCATTCCGATGATTTCGTTTGCTTTCTCTTTTACTTCGTCCAAGTTTTTAGCAAGCTTTACTCCACCACCTTTTCCACGACCACCTGCGTGTACTTGTGCTTTTACGACATGCCAACCTGTACCAGTTTGTTCTGTTAATTGTTTAGCAGCTTCTACAGCTTCTTCTGGTGTAGTAGCAACGATACCACGTTGTACTTTTACACCATATTTACTAAGAATTTCTTTTCCTTGATATTCGTGAAGATTCATTTTTTTTGATTTTTCAATTACAAAAATAAAAATATTGTTGATGTATTCTAAATTTTGCCATATTAATTTTATCAGCTTATGCTAAAAAAGTGGTTAATATTGTTTATTTAGAGGTTACAAGATACGAATATTAATGATTTAAAAAGTCAAAACAATTGTTATATAATTTTTAAATCGTACAAAGTACACTAAAAATTGTTTGTTTTGGGTTTAAAGCATTTTCGACGGAGGATTGATTTTATAATTTTATCAATAAAAAACCGTCAATTCTAGTGAAATTCTATTCTCGATACAATTTTTTATCATTTCATTTCTAAAAATCACTCGAACTGACGAATTTTAATTCAAAAAAAACTTATCACTTATGATTTAAGACTTAGTACTTAATTCATATCTTTACCTCATGATAAAAGCAGAAAATATTGTTAAGAAATTTGGTGAATTAGAAGTGCTAAAAAATGTTTCTTTATCGATTGCAGAAGAAGAAATCGTTTCTATCGTTGGTGCTTCTGGAGCAGGAAAAACAACTTTGCTTCAAATTTTAGGAACATTAGAAAAAAGTTCTGAGCCAAAGAAATATAATACTTCTATTCAGATTGCGGGACAAGATATCACGAAGTTAAACGATCGCGATTTATCTAAATTTCGTAACGAAAACATTGGATTCATTTTTCAGTTTCATCAATTGTTGCCAGAATTTAATGCAATAGAAAATATTTGTATTCCAGCTTTTATCAAGAAAACAAAAAAAGCAGAAGCCGAAAAACGTGCAAAAGAGTTGATGTCTTATTTAGGACTTTCGCAACGTTTGACGCATAAACCGAATCAACTTTCTGGAGGAGAACAACAACGTGTAGCAGTTGCTCGTGCACTAATCAATCAACCAAAAGTTGTTTTTGCTGATGAACCTTCTGGTAATTTAGATTCTAAAAATGCTGAAGAATTACACGAATTATTTTTCAATCTTCGAAACGAATTTGGGCAAACTTTTGTCATTGTGACGCATAATGAAGAATTAGCAAATATGACCGATCGAAAATTGGTGATGGCTGATGGTTTGTTTGTTGATAATATGTAAAATCTTTTCGATTAAAATGATTTAATAAAATAGGATACATTTGTAACTTCTAAGAATTATTGTTTTTAATGTTTAAGAATTTACTGTTTTTTGTTCTATTACTTACTACTCCTTTTTTATCTGCCCAAAATATCGATCCGCAAAAATTGAATGATGAAATTTCAGTTTTAAATGATCAATTCAAATATGAAGCTTCTTTATTAAAGTTAGAAGAAGTTATTACGGATAAAAAATCTACACATTATGACATCTTTAATGCTTATATACAAAGATCTTTAACCTATAAAAGGTTATATAATTATCCTGAAGTTGCGCGCAATTTAGAATTAGCAAAAGAACATTTGGATGAAGTGAACGATAATAAGCTGAAAGAAATAGGTGAAGTACGCTTGTTGGTAGAGCAATTATTTGTTGCTTTTGATAATCAGAAATGGGAAGATGTAGATAAAGTATTAAAGGAAATTTCTACAAAAGACTTGTCTTTATTAAATTCTGAAACTCAATTATTCTATTATAATGTAATTGCAACATTACAAATGCGAGAGAAAGATTTTGTTAATGCAGAAAAAACATTAAACCATGCGATAGAACTTGGCAAAATAGATAATCCGAAACATGTTGCAGCCGTTTATATAAAACTAATTGATTTAGCTGAATTTAAAAAAGATACTCAAATGGCTGAAAAAGTATTTGATAACGCTATTTTTTATTCAAAAAAATATAAAATGTTGATTTATGAAAAGTTTGTTTATTACATTATGAGTCACTTTTATGCAGAGATAAAAGATTTTGAAAAAGCATATTATTATCAGAAAATAGCTGTAGAACTTACTTATAAATATAGTACCAATACTTTTAATGGTAAATTAACTATTCTTGATAAAAATTTACTTGACAAGCGAAAAAATATTGAAATTGATTACGAGAAAAAAATTCGTTATTTACTTATAACTTGCTTGATTGCTGTTGTTGCATTTCTTGTTGTAGTGATAAAATTATATAATTCGAACAAAGAGAAAAATCGATTTATACAAAGAGAGAATAATAGAATGCGAATTGAGTTAGAGAATTTCATGAAAGAATCTCACGAAAAAGGAGAGCATTTACTTCGTATAGAAGATTATAATTTAACAGAAAGACAATTAGAGATTATTGAACTTGTAAAACAAGGAAAAACAAATAAAGAGATTGGCGAAGAACTTTTTATTTCTGAAAATACCGTAAAATATCATTTAAAAATTATTTATAAAGCTTTAGGAATAGATAATCGCTTAGGATTGAAATTCTAATTCTCTATATATTATACTTCTTAGTATATTTGCTAAATGACAGAAATAAAGGATTTTTTAGACGAAAAAGTTCTTCAATATAATACATTAGACTTTATCGATTCTGATCCAGTACAGATTCCGCACAGATTTTCTGCGAAAGAAGATATCGAAATTGCAGGGTTTTTAGCGGCAACAATTGCGTGGGGAAATCGTAAAATGATTATCAATAATGCGAATAAAATGATGCAATTGATGGGAAATTCGCCTTACGATTTTGTGATGAATTTCTCTGAGAATCATTTAAAGAATTTGGATGGTTTTGTTCACAGAACATTTAATAGTGAAGATTTGAAATTTTTCATGCAATCGCTTCGTAATATTTATCAAAATCATGGCGGATTGGAACAAGTTTTTGCAAAACATCAAACTTCAGATTCGATGCAAGCATCAATCTCGAATTTCAAACAAATTTTTTTCGAGATAGAGCATCCAACTCGTACAACTAAACATATTTCAGATCCGTTGAATAATTCGGCTGCAAAGCGTATCAATATGTACTTGCGTTGGATGATTCGTGATGACAAACAAGGCGTGGATTTAGGGATTTGGAAATCCATTCCAACTTCTATTCTTTCGTGTCCTTTGGATGTGCATTCGGGAAATGTTGCACGAAAATTAAATATTCTGACTCGAAAACAAAATGATGCAAAAGCATTGAAAGAACTTGATACAAAATTGCGAGAAATGGATGCAAATGATCCTGTTAAATATGATTTCGCTTTATTTGGTTTGGGTGTTTTCGAAGGGTTTTAACTGAACTGAAAATAATTTTATTTAGAAAAATTAGAATTAAATTCGCTAAAAATAAGTTTGTATGAAAGAATTGAATGAAATAAAATATATCGAACGTTTACCTGTTGTTTCGACTGAAAAAACGCCTCTTTTTGTGCTGATACATGGTTATGGAAGCAACGAAGAAGATTTGTTTTCGTTTGCACAAGATTTGCCACAGAATGCGCATATTGTAAGTGTGCGTGCGTTGCATGATATTGTGTATGGCGGATATGCGTGGTATGATATCAATTTTGTGAACAATGAAAAATGGATGGATGAAATGCAAGCAATAGAATCTCGTAATAAATTGGTTGAATTTATTGATGCAATTGTTCAGCAAGAGAATTTAGATGTAGCAAATGTAACATTGATGGGCTTTAGTCAAGGTGCAATTTTGAGTTATGCGATTTCGCTAAATAATCCAGAAAAGATTAAAAATGTTGCAATTTTAAGTGGTTATCCAGAAGCTAAAATTATTGGAGATTTTGATCAATCTAAAGATTTTTCGAATTTAAATTTCTTTGTTTCGCACGGAACAGAAGATGTTGTATTGCCAATTGAATTAGGACGAATGGGTGACGAGTTTTTAAAATCCTTGAATATTAATTTTGAATACCACGAATACAGAAGTGGACACGGAATTGTTCCTCAAAATTACTATGATTTGATGGATTGGATCAAAAGATTTTAACATAAAGCTGAATTTAATTCAGCTTCTCATTATTATAAGATATTTAAATAAATTTAACTTCTATGGCGTCGCCGTGATATTCCTTGAACGAGGCGTCATAGAATTCGATATTCGTATAACGAAATAATAATTCGGTAATTTCTTTTTTCAGAATTCCTTTTCCGTAACCGTGAATTAAAATCAATCGAATTTGACTTTCGAACATAGCACGTTCCACCTCATTTCGAGCAACATCTAATTGCGTTTGTATAATTTGCGCATTATCCAAATCACGCCAATTATCAACCAGATTTTCGATATGCAAATCAATTTCTCGCGTTAAATACGGATGACGATGAGATTTGCGAAAAGTCTTAAACTTTGGTTTCGAAAATTCTTTGATTTCCTCATCTCGATATTCTTCATAGTCAATCTCAATATCTTTGATGATTTCATCTTGATGATACTCATATTCAAAACCAAACTCATCATTAAAGTAAACAAAATCACCTTTCAATTTGGTAATTGTTCCCGAAATATTATCATCTATCACTTTAACTTTTGTTCCAATTTTGAACATTTTCTACTTTTTCTGCAAAATTAAGAATTATTTTATGAGTTTTTAGATTGTTGTATTATTCAATTCAAACTCAATGTTGTATTTTTGTTTATTAAACTAACCAAATGTCAAATCAACCTAGAAAAATAAAAGTACTTTTTAGGCTTCGTTCATTAGAAATGGGTGGGGTTCCAAGAGTAGTTTTAGATTTGTTGCGAAACTTACCAAAAGATAAATTCGATTTTACTTTGATGCTTAACTTGTATCAAGGCGAATTGATTAAAGAAATTCCGACTGATATAAAATTAATTGTTGTAGAAAAAGGAAAAGAACAGATGAGTTCTAATGGTTTTATACAGAAATTACAATTAGTTTGGCGACGATTGAAGTTAGAAGTTTATGATAAATTTCCTTCAATTTTATACAAAATAAAAGTTCCAGAAAAATATGATATCGAAGTTTCGCCTGGTTATGCGGAATTTGATATGGTGTTAAATTCTCCTGATAAAAAATCAAGAAAAATAGGCTGGTTTCATACTGATGTTGGCTATGATAAAGATCAACAGCGAGTTTTGAGTAGAATTGAAAAGATGAAACGTTTTGATTTTATGATTTTTGGTTCGAAACAAACACGTCAAGTAATCGAGGATTTGTATCGAGTTACCTATCCAAAATCGACTGTTATTTATAATGTGATAAAAGTGGATGAGGTTTTGAAAAAAGCCGAGCATTTTGAGTATTCTTATGAAACAGATTTACCTGTTTTTTCGTCTATGGGACGATTACATCATCGAAAAGGTTATCATACATTGATGAAGGTGCATAAACGATTATTAGATGATGGTTATAATCATAAAATAGCGGTAATTGGTGGAGGAAACGAAATGGAAAATTTGATCAATCAACGTAAACAACTAAATGTTGAAGATTCTTTTTTATTGTTAGATTCTCAAACCAATCCTTATCCTTATATCAAAGCATCTGATTATTTTATTTTGCCAACACAATCCGAGTCATATCCATTGGTTATAGGTGAAGTGATGTGCATGCGAAAACCAATTATTTCGACAAATGTTGGTGGTATTGCAGAAATGATTGATGATGGAGTAGATGGAATTTTAATTCAATATAATGAAGATGAAATGTACGAATCGATGAAATCTTTTATGACGAATCAAGATTTGGTTCAAAAAATTATTGAAGGAACTGAAAATGCGTACAATAAATTTGATGAAAAAGAGATTTATCGTCAAGTTTCTGAAGTTTTCGAACAGCAATATCAAATCAAATTAGAGAATGAACGAGGTTAAAATTACCATTGTCACACCTTCTTATAATCGTGCGCATACGTTGACGCGTGTGTATGATTCGTTAAAAAATCAGTCGTTCAAAGATTTTAAATGGATTATTATGGATGATGGTTCTACTGATAATACTAGAGAAATTGTTGAAAATTTTCAATCAGAAGGTTTAATTGATATTGAATATTTCTGGAACGAAAATCAACATAAATTCATTACTGTTTTTGAAGGAGTTAAAAAAGTAACGTCAAAATATTTTATGATTGTTGATTCAGACGATTCTTATCCTGAGAATGCTTTACAAACATTATTTGATGAGGTAGAGAAAATCAAAAACCAAGATGAATATATTTCTGTAATGGGATTGTCGCAATATACAGATGGAAAAATAGTTGGTAATCAATATCCAAATAATGGATTTGATGGTTCAATTTTCAATATGCGTTACAAGTATAAAGTGCGTGGAGATAAGTTTGGTGTTTTTATAACAAAGACTTATCAACAATTGTTGAAAAACTTTGATTATTCACCTTATAAAAGCAAAGGTTACATTCCACAATCAGTGTTTTTTAATACCTATGATGCTGATGGAGTGAAGACTAGATTTGTGAATAAAGTTGTTCGTAACTATCATTTGGATGAAGAAGATGCTAATTCTGTTTCGAATACACGTTGGACGGGAAAAAATACTTTTGGTTTGATGGAAGGTTATCGTTCTTTTCTAAATTCTTATGGAACAAAACTTTTTGGATATCCAAAAGCTTTAATTCGTAATTTGGTTGGATATCAAGTTTATTCGATAATTAATCATCGAAATTTGTCAGAAATAAACAAAGGATTGAAACAGTTTAAATTGTTGTCAATATTGCTTTATCCGTTGAGCTTTATTTATTTTAAAATAAAATAATCATATGACCAACCAACCCAAAAAAATACTATTTGTTTATTACAAGCTTTTCAAGGCTGGGGGAGTTGCACGCGTATTAGTTTCCTTGGCGAACGAATTAGTGGAGAAAGGTTATGATGTTTCAATTGTGATTATGATCAATGAAAAAAGTAGCTTTTTTGAATTAGACCATCGAGTTAAGATTATTGTAATTGATACTTTTTCGCATTGGGGATTTCAAAAAATTAATGTTAACTTGAATAAGTATTTTCCAAAATTGCCCTATAAAAATAACATCAAAAACTATGTGTACGATTTCGGTCAATGGGAAATGTTACATAAATGGATGAACAAGAATGGTCAAAATTATGATGTAATTATCTCAAGTTGGTATAAATTATCTTCTCAATTAGCATTGAATAAAAAAGTAAGAGGAAAGACAATTGCTTGGGAACATGCAAACTTCGAAGTAGGAGGGAAATTATGGAAAGATTCTTTACGAAAACATTACAAAAATTTGAAAGGTGTTGTTTGTATTAACTCCAATTCTTTAGAACATTATAAAAACATTCATAAAAATGTTCATTTGATTCCTAATTTGGTAGGAGAGCCTTTCGAATCTTTTGATGAAAGTTTGATTGATCAAAAAGAAAATACATTAATTTATGTTGGTCGATTAGATGCGGATAAAAATGTTGGTGAATTGATTGATATAGTTAATGAAATCAATTTAAAAGATTTTAAATTTAAGATTATTGGAGACGGACCATCTAAGAATGAGTTAGAAAATAAAGTGAAATCTATTGAGGTTTTAAACGATAAAATTCTATTTTTAGGCAGTCAAACTATTTCAGAAATTTTTCAAGAACTTTCGAAAAGTAAAATTTTTCTTTTTACAAGTAAAACGGAATGTTTACCAACGGTTTTGATTGAAGCAAATTTAACAGCTAACGCATTGATTTCTTATAACTGCAAGTATGGACCTTCTGATATTGTGAATGAGAAAAATGGTTTTTTAATTCCAATGAATGATAAACAATTTTTTAAAGAAAAATTACAATACTTAATTGATTATGAAGAGGATTTAGAATTACTCAATAAATTAAGTGGAAAAAATTCAGGAAAGTGGAGAAAAGATCTAATTATTAATCAATGGAATTCATTAATTGAATAATAATTTTATATGATTAGTAAACAATTAAAAAATAAAATACGACGAATAAAATATTTGTTGAAATGGAATTGGCAATATTATTTTCAAAAAGTCGAATCATATAAAAATAGAAAACCATTTGATGTATCTGAATCCCAAAATTTAGTGTTGGTTCCTCATGCCGATGACGAATGGATAGGTAATAGTCAGCTGTTATTGAAAAAAAATACAATCGTTTATTATTTTCAATTCTTAGGAAATAATTATAATGAAACAAATAAAACTGTAAGAAGGAATGAATTGATTGAATTAAAGAATAAAATTGGTTTTGAATTGATTGTTTCTAACAGTTATGAAGATTACTCAGATTTAAAAGAATTATTAAATAATAAAAGCATTTCTAATATATTTATTCCCTTTCCGATTGATTGGCATAAAGAACACATAAAAGTAAATACAATATTTCATCATGTTTTATCAGGTTTACAAATTAAACCTAATTTGTTTTTTTATCATATTTCGGTTCCTTTACCTATAGATTTTGAAATAAATTATATGCAAATGGATAAATCTGATTTACATTTTAAAAAAACTATTTTTGCTGATATATATAAATCCCAGTATAATACACCAATAAAACGTCTAAATTATCAGTTAAGATTAAATGCTAAGGGGTTGGAATGCTATGCTACAGAAAACTTTGTGGAATTATCTTTTGAAGAATGGACAGATTTATTAAATTTTGTGAAAGATAATTATGATACTAAAATAAAGGAACTTATTTATTACATTGATGATTTAGGGGAAATTAGAGAAAAATCAAATCAGATTTATAAGGATTGGAAAAATAAAAATTAATGCTAAACTATTTAAAACTTATACGTGTTAACCAATGGGTGAAAAATTTATTCGTTTTTTTACCAATATTTTTTTCGGGAAATTTATTGAATATCGATTTGTTTATTGAGTCGTTTTATGGCTTTTTAATCTTTTCGTTTGTAGCAAGTAGTATTTATATTATCAATGATTATGTTGATATAGAGAAAGATAAAAGACATCCCGAAAAGAAAAATAGACCACTCGCAAGTGGTAAAATATCGAAGCAAAATGCTTTAATATTATTTTTCTTTTTAGTCATTGTAACATCAATTCTCATTTATTTCTTTGGAAATAAACAGGTCGCAATTCTTGTTGGAATTTACTTTTTTATGAATTTAGCTTACTCATTCAAGTTAAAACAAATTGCAATTCTTGATGTGATGATTATTGCATTTGGTTTCTTACTAAGAGTTTTTGTTGGTGGTTATATGACTAGTTTAATTGTGACGGACTGGACAATTTTGTTAGTATTTGATTTGGCTTTGATTTTAGCTTTAGGTAAACGTAGAGGGGAATTAATTAATGCCGAACTAGAAGGTATTACAAGAAAATCGCTAGACGGGTATAATCTCAATTTTCTTAATTCTGCCTTAGCTATAACTTGTACTGTCGCTGTAATTTGTTACATGATGTTTATTCTTTCTCCAGAAACACAATCCAAATTTCATCATTATATTATTTATACCTTTGTCTTTGTTTTTGCAGCCGTTTTGCGCTATTTGCAACAAACGTTTGTATATGCTAAAACAGAATCTCCGACTAAATTGATTTTTAAAGATCATTTTCTACAAATTTTAATTGTAATGTGGGGAATATGTTATATTTTATTGATTTATTTTAACAATGGAAAATAAAAAATTAATCCCAGTTGCCAATTGGGGACTGTATCCATCTATAAAATCCAATGTTGTCTCGCCAACTACAATTTTAGAATTTCAGGAAGCAATTCTTTCAAATGAAGAAGTTATTGCGAGAGGAAATGGTCGTTGTTATGGAGATGCATCATTACAAAATACAATTATTTCAACATCGAAATGGAATAAATTTATCGATTTTGATCGTGAACATGGAATTATAGAAGTTGAATCTGGTGTTTTATTACCAGATATTTTAGAAGTTTCAATTCCGGCAGGATATTTCATTTCAGTCACTCCTGGAACCAAATTTATTACAGTTGGCGGAGCAATTGCATCAGATGTTCATGGAAAAAATCATCACATCGATGGTTGTTTTTCTGATCATTTAATTCATTTCGATTTAATGATCGAAAATGGAGATATTTTACATTGTTCAAGAAATGAAAACACAGATTTATTTTGGGCAACAATAGGAGGAATGGGATTGACAGGAATTGTTATTTCTGCTAAATTTATGTTGAAAAAAATTGAGTCAGCGTATATTCGAAATGAAGCAATTCAGGCAAAGAATTTAGATGAAATTTTCGATTTGTTCGAATCTTCTGAATCTTGGACATATAATGTTGCGTGGTTAGATTGTTTACAAAAAGGAACTTCTTTAGGAAAATCTATTATGTTGCGTGGCGAACATGCGACTTTAGACGAGTTACCTAAAAAAATCAAAAAGAATCCTTTAAAAATTAAGAAGAAATTAAACTTAAATATTCCATTTTTCTTTCCAAATTTCGCGTTAAATCCTTTATCAATTAAGATTTTCAATTGGTTATATTTTAATAAACAAGGCAAAAAGCATTTGAAAAATTATGTGGATTACGAAACATTTTTTTATCCGTTAGATGCTGTTCACAATTGGAATCGTATTTATGGAAAAAATGGATTTATTCAATATCAATTTGTGATTCCAAAGGAGACGGGAAAAGAAGGAATGCGAAAGATATTGGAAACAATTGCTGCTAGTGGAAATGGTTCTTTTTTAGTAGTATTGAAATTGTTTGGTGATAATAATCCAAAAGCTTATAATTCGTTTCCAATGAAAGGATATACCTTGGCTTTAGACTTTAAAGTAAACAATAAATTAGAGAAATTAATTGCAAGTTTAGATAAAATTGTGATGGATTATGGAGGACATATTTACCGAACAAAAGACGCGATGTCCAATCCAGCCTTGACAGATTATTTACAACATATCGATTCTCCAAAATTCGAGTCGATGCAAAACGAACGTATCAATAGATTTAAGCAAAAATGATAGTAATAGGATCAAATTCTGATGTAGCAATAGCTTTTGTAGAAAAGGTTTTGAAAGAAGGTAAACGTTTTCCGATGGTTTATTTATTTACATCAAACATCGAAAAAACAAAGAAATTAGCACTACATTTTTATGCAAAATATGAGCAAAAATGCGAGATTGTTCATTTCGATTTAACAAAAGAAAACGATTATTCTTTAATTTCTCATATCGATTCTGAATTATTGTTTTGTGCAGCTGGATATTTAGGAAAAAATTCGGAAGAAGGTTTATATGATGATTGGAATACGAAACAAATAGTAGAAGTTAATTATTCAAAATTAATTGTCTTAATTAATCATTTTGCGCAGAAATTCGAAGCAAAAGGTTCGGGAACTATCATTGGATTGTCATCTGTAGCTGGTGAACGTGGTCGTCAAAGCAATTTTATTTATGGATCTGCAAAAGCTGGCTTTACAGCTTATTTAGCTGGTTTGAGAAATTATTTATTTCATAAAAAAGTTCATGTAATGACGGTTATTCCAGGATTTATGGATACACAAATGACAGCTGATATCGAAACACCAAAACCATTAACTGCTCAACCAGATCAAGCGGCTAATATTATTTATAAGGCTTATGTCAAAAAGAAAAATGTTGTTTATGTGACATTTTTATGGTGGGGAATTATGATGATAATTCGTAATGTTCCTGAATTTATTTTCAAAAAAATGAAAATGTAATGAATCGCAATTTATACCTTTTTGATTTTGATGGAACATTAACTTGTAAAGATACCTTATTCGATTTTTTAAAATTCTCTTTTCCTAAAGTTTACTTTGTTAATTATCTGATATTTATTCCATTATTTGTCGTTTCGAAATTAAAGATAATTGATGCTGGTTTTGTAAAAGAAATGTTCATTTCGAAATTTTTGAAAGGAAAATCTTATGTTGAAATTAATCAATTAGCTCAAAATTATTTTGAACAAAATCATCAAGAATTAATTTATTCAAAAGCTGATGAATATATTAAATCGTTAAGTAATTATAATGATAAATTTATCGTTTCAGCTTCAGTCGATTTTTGGATTCAACCTTTTGCAGATTATTATGAAATGGGACTAATTTGTACCAAAGCAAAATATGATGAACAAGGCTTTTTTACAGGGAAATTTGCTTCACCAAATTGTAATTATCAGGAAAAAAAGAATAGAATCGAGAAAGAAATTGATTTGTCTTTATATGACCAAATCATAGCTTTTGGTGACACAAAAGGAGATGAAGCAATGTTTTCGATCGCCACAAAATCTAATTTTAGATGTTTTAATTAATAAAACTATATTTGCACGACCAAACTATAACTATGAAAGATTCTTTGAATAAAAGTAAAATTCTGATTGCTTCAATTTTGATTTTACTTCTAAAATCTATCTTTTTCTTTACTCGCCATATACAAGAAGATGCTTTAATTTCGTGGCGTGTTGCTCGAAATATTTTCGAGTATGGTGTCTACGGCTATAACGGAGCCGAAAAAATATCAGCATCTACAACACATTTATATGTTTTTGTTGGAGTCATTTTTCAATCTATTTTTGGCGAAGGAAATTTCATTTATCCGCTTCTTATTTTTAATACAATTTTACTGACAATTGGTATATATTGGCTTGGAAAACTATTTTTCAATTCAACAAATAAGATTATTTTATTCATTTTATTTGTTAGTTTTTTACCACCTGCTATAAAAATGTCAATTTTAGGAATGGAATTCGGAATGCTTTTCTTTTTCTATATGGCATTAATCAAATATGGTTTTGTAGAAAGAAAAAATTGGGCATTTATATTGATGCCGATCCTAATTCTTTGGACTAGAATTGACACCTGTATTTTCTTAGGATTGTTATTTATTTATGATGTAATTCAACAACGTAAATGGAATAACGCATTGATGATTGGTGGTATTTTAGCCGTTTTGTCTACAGTAGCTTTCAACTGGTTTTACTTTGGAGAAATTGTGAATAACACGATCACTTCTAAAAAGAATAATTACGTAAATCCTACATTATTAGAACGCTGGACTGAATTCAAATTCTTTGGGCCGAATTATTTTGGAATGATAAAATTTCCAACATCTATCTTTAACTTTTCAACGATTTTATTATTTATAATTTCGTTGGTTTGTTTGGTTGTATTAAACAAAAAATGGAATGTTGATAAACGAAAAGTTGTTTCGTTTTTATTCTTGTTTGGAGTTGTAAAAACCATCATTTTTGGTGCGGCTAATTCATGGTTTGATTGGTATTATTGGATTCCTCAAATCTGTTTGTTTTTGCCTATTATATTAATCGTTTTAGATTCGGAAAAGTACAAATCATTATCAATTGCTTATTTTATCGTCTTTTTTATTCCATTTACAGCTTATCAAGCTGTTCATTCTATTGCAACAGGACATGGAGAATGGAATCATGCACGTAAAATAGGTTTGTATTTAGATTCAATTGAGCCTAATAAAGACAATTATATATTCCTAGAACCAGCAGGTTATATTCCTTATTTTTCTAAGTTAAAAGTAATTGATTACGTTGGTTTAGTTGATAAAAGATTAACCGAAGAAAATATCGTGAAAAATGGAAAAGAAGTAGGTTTTTCTAATCTTATCAATAAAGCAAAACCGAAATATATTTTAGAAGATTTCAAGCCAATGTTCAAAGGAGAATTGGCCGATAAATCCATTTATAATGATTACGAATTGATCAAAGAATTTAAGGTTGCAGATGTAGCAAAATCTGACAATCCTATTTTAGACAAAATATACAAATTCAAGCCTTCTGGTAGAGATTTCTATTTATATAAACGAAAATCGACTGCGAAATAATGTCAGCTAAAAAGAAAATATTAATACGTATTGGCTCACTTCGTCATGGAGGTGCTGAAAAAGTATTGGTCACTTTTCTCAAAAATCTTCCAGCAGAAAAATACGAAATAGATTTATTGTTAAACCTTTATTCAGGTAAATATCTCAAAGATGTTCCGTCTTGGATTAATATCTATTATTTGAATAAAGGTGAAATGATTACGACAAATCGTCCGCAGGATATTCCGCAAAAAGCTTTTCGAGTGATTTATCAGAAGATTTTGTCAAAGTTTCCGAAGTTGCTTTATAAATTTATTTTACCAAACAAAAAATACGATATAGAGTTTGCGGCAATTCATGGAATAGCAGATGATATTTTGAATTCTCCGATTAAATCTTCTAAAAAGATAGTTTGGATCCACAATGATTTGTCGAATATTCCTGAATATACAACAGAACGATTGAAAAACTTTTTCAAATTTGATCAAATTCTAGTGATTTCAGAAAAGATTAATCAATTATTTTTAGGTTTAGCAAATTCAGATGAACAAAAACAAAAAGTGGTTCGTATTTATAATCCTATTGATGTCAATGAAATTATAAAGTCAGCTTTAGAACCTTGTGAGATTCAGAAAAAAAATGATCAACCGACATTTGTTTCAATCGGAACAGTTTTTCCACAAAAAGGATTTGATCGTCTATTGAGAGCGCATCGCAGATTGCTAGACGAAGGTTTTCAACATCAAGTTTGGATTGTTGGTGACGGTTACGATTTTCCGAATATCAAAAAATTGGTTGAAGAATTAAGAGTTGAAGAAACTGCACATTTGATTGGTTTCAAAGAAAATCCTTATCCCTATTTTGTTCAGGCAGATTATTATATTTTATCCTCTCGTTACGAAGGTTACCCAACAGTTTTGTTTGAAGCGATGGTTTTAGCAAAACCAATTATAGCAACAGATGTTTCGGGAGTTAGAGAAATGTTGAATGATGGCGAATTAGGGTATATTATCCATAATGAAGAGGAAGCAATTTATGATGGAATGAAATATTTTATTCAAAATCCTGAAATTGCCCATAAATATCAACAAATCATTGAAGGAAAAACATTACCTTTTGAGTTGGGGAATGCAGTAAATTCAATTGAAAAATATTTAAACTAAATTATGAAAACAATTATTCAGAAAGATTTTTATCGAAACTTTGGATATTGGACAAATTCTCCTTTATTGAAAGGTTTTATGAGTCCAGGTTTTCGTTTTATTTATTGTTTAAGAAAAGCTCAACAATATTCTGCTAAACATCCTTTAGGTTTAGTTTATCGTTTGTTGTTGCGTCGTTATTCGATTAAATATGGTTATCAAATTTCTGCAAAAACAGAAATTGGATCAGGGTTAAATTTAGGGCATTGGGGAACCGTTGTCGTTAATCCAAAATGTAAAATAGGGAAAAATTGTAATATTGCGCATGGTGTTACGTTAGGTCAGACAAATAGAGGGAAATCGAAAGGGTTTCCAATTTTGAAAGACGATGTTTGGGTTGGTACAAATGCCGTAATTGTTGGTGGAATTACAATTGGAAATAACGTGTTGATTGCGCCAAACAGTTATGTAACGCAAGATGTGCCAGACAATTCGATTGTGACAGGAAATCCAATGCAAATTATTTCGAACGAAAAAGCTACGGAAGGTTATATTAATAATAGAATTGAATAAATTTTTTTTTGAAAACAATACTTTTCATATTACCAGACCTTAATCAAGGTGGTGCGGAGCGAGTAATTACAACGCTTTGCAATGAATTGGATCGAACGAAATTCTGTCCAAAATTGGTGTTGTTTAAAAAAGAAGGTTATTATTTAAATCATTTGAAAGATGATGTTGAAATTATTGAATTAAACGTTTCTCGAATTCGTTATTCGATTTTCAAAATTATTCCGTTGATTAAAAAGTTAAAACCAGAAATTGTTTTTACAGGTTGGGGGGAAATTTCAGCTTTTTTATCACTAATCATTTCTTTGTTTCCTAGAACGAAGTTTATTACAAGAGAAACAAATGTAGTTTCTGAACATGTAAAACGTAAAGAAATTTTATTCTTTTATCGATTTTATAATAATTTTCATCAAATTATTGCGCAAAGTGACGATATGAAAAATGATTTGATTGAGAATTTTAGAATTTCGGAATATAAAATTATAAAAATTAATAATCCAGTTGATTTTGATTTAATTAATCGATTAAAAATAGAAAGTATTACTATCGATTTTGACACGAGCTATAAAAATATTGTGGCAATAGGAAATCTTTCACCACGAAAAGGTTTTGATCTTTTATTAAATGTGATGAATGAATTGAAAGGAGAAAATATACATTTAACGATTCTTGGAGATGGAGCTTTTAAAGATAAACTAGCTCAACAAAAAGATGAATTGAGTTTGAATAATGTAACGTTTAAAGGAAAAGTTTCAAATCCATTTGTTTACCTAAAAAATGCAGATTTGTTTGTACTTTCTTCTCGTTACGAAGGTTTTCCGAATGTTTTGCTGGAAGCTGGAGCTTGTGGAACTTATAGTTTGGCAAATAATTGTCCAGGAGGAATCAATGAAATTGTGCAAGAAGGTATTAATGCAGAAATTTTTCCAATTTCAGATTCAAAAGGTTTTGCAGAAAAAATTAAAGAAGTTTTGCAAGAGAATCATTCAGAAGAACAAATTATTGAAAGTATTCATTCTCGATTTAGTAAAGAAAAAATAATTCAACAATACGAATCAATTTTTGATAAAATATAATGTCAATTCAGCCTAAAATATCCGTCATTGTACCAGTTTATAACACCGGAAAATATCTTTCGAAATGTTTAAATTCGATATTGAATCAAACGTTGAAAGAAATTGAAGTGATTGTTGTAAATGATGGTTCTAAGGATGATTCTCAAGAAATTATTGATGAATTTACTTCAAACGATTCGCGCATAATTTCTATTCAGAAAGAAAATGGAGGATTAAGTGATGCGAGAAATGCTGGTATTGATAAAGCGAAAGGAGAATTCATTGCTTTTGTTGATTCTGATGATTACATTGATTTAGCGATGTTGGAGAAAATGTATGAATTGGCGGAAAGAGATGAATCTGAAATTGTTTTGTGTGATTTGGTAAAAGTTAATGAAAATGGTAAAGAATTTCGTGATTTACCGCAATCGCCTCAATTGCCAGAAAAAATAATTTTAGTAGAAGATTTTACCATTTTTGGTGAAATGAGTTGCTTTGCATGTAATAAAATCTTTAAAAAAGCGTTGTTCGAGAATCATCGATTTAGAAATGGAATTCATTTTGAGGATATAGAATTGATTCCGAAATTGGTTTTAGATTCGAGTATTATCTCTAAAATAAATGAACCTTTTTATAAGTATTTCGAACGACAAGATTCTATTACAAAAACACATACGGAGAAAGGTTTGGATATGTTTGTTGCTGTAAATGAGGTGACAAATTATTTTTATCAGAGTAAATACAATACATTTGCAACTGAGTTAAAGCGTTTTCAAATTATACAAGGTTATTATTCGTATTTAGCTTATTTGGCTTATGTGAAAGATAAAAATTTGAAGCGTAAAATGTTAAATGTTTTGAATGATTTTTTAAAGGCAAATAACTTAACAAAAAAAGAACTTAAAAATTATAAACGTTTTGACAAAAACTATTTAAATTCATTACCATTGAAAAAACGATTTTTTTACTATATAGCCTTAATTAATCCTCAACTATTACTTAAATTCTAATCTGTAGTGAGTTTTATTTATTTATTCATATTTGCATTTCTACTTGTTGCATCTTTTTTAGAGTTTTCTAATAAAAAGGTTAGTAAACAATTATATATATTAATTGTTGTCATAATGACTCTAACTGCAGGATTAGGTTACGCTTTGAGTCCTGATTGGGTGGCTTATTTTAATACATTTAACTTATTAGCAAGTACTAGTTGGTCAGAATTTGATCGATTTGCTGAAATGGCGAGTATGGAAAAAGGTTATTTAGGATTAAACAAAATTCTAGTTGATTATGGTTTTGATTTTGGAATGCTTACATTAACTGTTGCAACTACATCCTTGATTTTAAAATCTTCGACATTTTATAAGTATGGAGGATTTCCTTTTTTAGTGCTATTTATATACGCAATGCCAAACTTTATGTTCGAAGAGCATGTGCATATTAGACAAGGTTTGGCAAATGCTATAGCCATATATTCAATTCGCTATGTAATTGATCGAAATTTAATTAAATTTTTAATTTGTATTGCAATTGGATTCCAATTTCATGAATCAATTATTGTATTTATATTAGCATATTGGATAGCACCGATGAAGTTTGATGAAAAATTAATTGGATGGCTAGTTGTTTTTTCTATCATAGGCTTCTATACAGGATTAAATTCTATAATAGAAGTTATTATGCAATTTATGCCTATCGGGCAAGATAAGTTTGAAGATTATCAAAGCCAATTATATGATCAAGGTGATGGAGTTGCAGTCGGTGATTTTGTAAAAATTATATCAATTCTTTCAATTATTATTTACAACAAATATGCTGTAGAAGATAAATTGTATTGTTATTTCAGAAATTTATTTGTTTTTGGAGTTTTACTTTATTTCTTTTTAGGTAAGGGAATTTTTGGAATTAGATTACCTGGTTATTATTTAGTTTTTTTAGGATTGACAGTAGGTAGATTGGTGTATTCCTTTAATGGAGACAAGTTTAAGCGAAATTTTATTTATGTAAGTTTCGTTTCCTATACAATTTTATTGATTTTTTGGTTTCAAGTTAAACAAGCTCATAAATCTAATTTTGCTAATTATAAAACAATTTTTAATAAAGAAGCTATTTACGGATTATGGAAATGGAATTAATATCTATAATAACACCTTGCTATAATTCTGAAAAATATATAGCTGAAACATATGATTCTATAAAAAATCAAAGTTATAATAATTGGGAATGGATTATTGTAGATGATTGTTCAACAGATAAATCAGTTGAAATAATTCAATCATTTAATGATAATCGAATAAAATTAATTTTACAATCAGAAAATAATGGAGCTGCTCATGCTAGAAATTTAGCATTGAATAAAGCAAAAGGTAGATTTATTACATTTCTCGATAGTGATGATTTATGGTTGCCAAATTTTTTAGAGATTACGATTAATTATTTGTTAGAGAATAATGAAGAGTTAGTTTATTCAAGTTATAAGCGTGTTGATGAAAATTTAGAACCATTGTTAGCAGATTTTATTGCAGTAGATAAAGTAGATAAAAATCGTATTTTATATAATTGTCCTATTCCGATGTTAACATCTGTATATGATTCAAAACGAATTGGAAAAATACCAGTTCCAGATGTAGAACTTCGTGAAGATCATGCCATGTGGATAGATTTGTTAGGTAGAATAAAATATGCAAGAGCAATCAATGAATCTTTAGCTATTTACAGAATTCGAAATAACTCTGTTTCTCGAAATAAATTACGAATTGCTAAAAAACAATATGATGTCTATAGATATTATTTAAAAATGAATATTTTCAAATCATCATATTATACATTTTTTTGGGCTATGAATGGATTAAAAAAATATGGAAAATTTTAAATTATTAGAATATTTATATACGCTAAACATTTCTCCTTTATATATTAACATAATGGGAGCCTATTTTTTTGCATTAATCATTACATTGATCTCAATTCCGAAAATTATACGTATCTCCTACAAAAAACAATTGATGGATGTACCAGGAGAAAGAAGTTCTCATGTTAATAAAGTGCCAACCTTGGGAGGAGTGGCTTTATTTTTTGGAATAGTAGTTTCAACATCGATATTTGCTACAGAATTAGGTGTTAACTATTCTTTCTTTTTATCCGCAATTACAATATTATTTTTTATTGGATTAATGGATGATTTATTAGTTGTAGCTCCAGATAAAAAATTATATGGTCAGATAATAAGTACCATTTTAATTATTTTTGGTTCTGGTATAATGATTAAGTCATTTTCAGGATTATTTGGTATCTACGAGATTCCTTATTTTGTTGGAGTTATATTAACCATTTTTGTATTTATAGTACTAATAAATGCATTCAATTTAATTGACGGAATTGATGGTTTAGCTTCAGGAATTGGTATAGTAATTAGTTTGTGTTTTGTTTATATATTCTACAGAATATTTGATTACGGAATAGGAATATTAGCTGTTAGTACATTAGCTGTTTTACTAGGTTTTGGAAGGTATAATTTGTCCAAAAAGTTTAAAATATTCATGGGAGATACTGGTTCAATGGTTATAGGATTTATTTTAACTTTTATGGCAATTCGCTTTTTATACATTAGTGAAACCTCTAGTTTAGGTTTAAAAACAGGACCTGTTTTATTACTTTTTATTTTTGTTATTCCAATCGTAGACACTTTATCGGTTTTTACAATCCGAATTCTTAGAAAAAGAAGTCCTTTTTCGGCAGACAAAAACCATCTTCATCACCAGTTTTTAAAATTAGGGTTAACTCATATTCAAACTTCAATAATATTAGTACTTATTAACATTTTTTTTATATTCATTGGGTATTATTTTAGAAATATTGAAATTAATAAACTATTTTTGATCTTTATTGTTTTATCAATTAGTTTTGTTGTCTCTCTACGATATGCTGTAGTATTAAAAAAGAATAAAAAAATATCATTATAAAAATGCTTAACTTAAAATCAACTTTAACCAAAACCTTTATTTTGTTGATAATCATGAATTTGTTTTCATGTATATCTTTAAAAGATGTTCAACTAATTCAGCCAGATCCTAATTTAAAATTAGATGCAAATGGTAAGATTTCTTTTGAAAAACCTGAATATCATATTCAAAAAAATGATCAAATTTTAATTAATATTTCTTCTGCTGCAGGAGCTTCTATGGGAATTCTTAGTGATTTTATTACTTCAGGTAATAGTACTCAAGGAGGAAATGGTGTGTATGTAAGACAAGACGGAGCAATTGAGTTACCTCGTATTGGAAAAATAAAATTAGAAGGTCTTACTATTGAACAAGCTCGTAAGAAAATCCAAGAAGAATTCTATAAAATCTACGATGAAAAAGGAACTTTCATAGATGTTAATTTAGCAGGAATAGAATATACTATCGTAGGTGAAGCAGGTCAAGGTGTATTTAGAGCACCTAAAAAAAATGTGACGTTGTTAGATGCTTTTGCCCAATCTGGAACGAATAATATCTATGCTGATTTGAAAAATGTTCGAATTATTAGAACAGATTTAGATGGAACAAAGCAGGTTTATGTCGATTTAACAAAAGAATCTATTATGAATTCTGAGTATTATTGGATTCAGAATAATGATATTATTGTTGTTAATCCTCGTAAAGAAAAAGTATGGGGTGTAGGACTAAATCCTCTTACTGTTGTTACTACTGTAATGGGAGCAATTGCAACAATTTTAGGAGTTTATTTATTCTTTGATAAAATATAATAATGGCAGATACAACAATTAATCAAAAAGTTAAGAAAAAACAATCTGACTTTATTGATGTAGAAAGGCTTATCCCAAGATTATTGAATGCTTGGCCATTATATATAATTTCGATGCTAATCGCGTTGGCGGTAGCATATTATCTTAATAATTGGAGGCTGAACAAAATTTATACAGCAAATACAACATTTAAAATTAAAGATAATAGTTCTGCCAATAATTCATTAGCCTCTAACTCTATTAATTTTATTTGGGGAGGAAATGCAAATAAAATTGATGGGTTATCGTATACATTAACTTCTCGTATTCATAATGAGAAAGTTGTAAAAAGAGCAGAATCTTATATTTTCTATACAGAAGAAGGACGTTTAAAAAAATCTAATATATATAAATTAGATGCTCCTTTTCATGTTCATATTGATACATTACATCAACAAGTTGCATATGTTGATGTAAAAGTAAAACCTAAAGATCATAACTCTTTTTATTTTGAAGTCGAGAACAAAAATGGTTCTTTATATCAATTTACTAAAGATAGTATTATAAAGTCTGACGAGTTGAATTTACCTAAAATTGGTTATTATAATCAATGGATGGTAGGTAAAAATTATAAAATCATGTTGACTCGTTCAAATGTACCATTTTCTGAGAGCTCAATATCATTTAAATTAGTCACAATCAAAGATGCAACAGGAAGAGCTGTACAGAATTTTAATGTCACAAATCCATCTAAAATTTCAAGTATAATAGCTGTTTCAAAAAATGCTGAAAGTTTGAATGAAGCAGTTGATATTTTAAACAATTCAATTCAAGTTTTAATAGAAAATGAATTAGCAGAAAAAAATTTATCAGCCTACCAAACACGTAAATATTTACAAGAACGAATTGCAGCAGTAAAGCTTAAGCTAGATAGCGCAACAAACAATTTGCAAGAGTTACAGAAGAAAACAGGAGTTTATAATTTCGATACAAAAAAAGGTGAGCTTTTAGGGAAGCTTACTGAATTAGATAAAGAACGCGTAACTGTAGAAGAGAAAATCAATGCATTACATCGTTTAATGCCTAAAAAATCGAGTAGTGTTGATAATTTAATTGCGCTTAATATTGCCGGTCTTGATGTGTCTTATTACATGACGAATGTTGATCAATTAGATAATCTTGAAAATCAGCGCGAGCAAATGCTTAAGGTTTATAAATCTAACACTGATGAGATTAGAGAAATTGATCGTCAATTAGCTAAAACTAGAAATAACATTTCGAATGTAGTTAATGCGCATTTACAAAAGCTGAATACTGATCTGTCAATGATTAATGCTAAGTTAGCGGAATCTGAATTCAAAGCGAAAGATTTACCTTACGAAGAAATTGAATTTGTGGAAGCGAATCGTGGATTTGAATTAAACAGTACATTGTATTCAACGTTGATTAATCAATTAAATACAACAGATTTATCTTTAGCATCTATTGTATCTGATATCACAATTATTGATCCAGCTAAAAATCAAGGACAAGGTTCTATTTATCCAAATCCGCAGCGTAATTATTTAATAGCTTTGGGAATTGGTTTATTGATTCCTTTGATTTATGTTGTGATTAAAGAATTATTAGACTTCAAAGTTCGTGTTTTAAAAGATATTACAAGTCGTACACATATTCCAATTATTGGTTTAGTTGGTCCTTTGGGAGATAATTCACCTTTAGTTGTAATCAACAATCCAAAATCAGGAATTTCTGAATCGTTTAGATCAATTCGTTCTAATCTGAAATATTTATACAAGAATCCAGGACTTGATGAGCATAACAAAACGATTTTGGTAACATCATTTATTGGAGGTGAAGGTAAAACTTTCAATGCGATGAATATTGCGAGTTCACTTGGTTCTATGGATAAGAGAACGGTTCTGATTGGATTAGATTTACGTAAACCAAAAATCTTTGACGATTTTAATATCAATAATAAAACAGGTGTAACAGAATATGTTGCGGGTGACTTAGAGTTAAATCAAATTACACAACGTACAATTTTACCAAATTTAGATATTATTACAGCAGGTCCAATTCCTCCAAATCCTTCAGAATTGATTTTGAGTAATCGAATGGATCAATTGTTTGCTGAATTGAAAGAGAAATACGAATTTGTAATTATAGATTCACCACCGATAGGATTAGTAACAGATTCGTACGATTTGATGCGTTATGCAGATTGTACACTATATGTAACACGTTACAATTACTCGGAGAAAAACTTTATCAATGCAATTTCGAATAAATACGATGAAGGTGAAGTTTCGAATGTCGGAATTGTATTCAACGATTTCCAAATTAAAACTGGCTACGGTTACGGATATGGTTACGGATATGGTTACGGCTACGGTTACGGTTATGGATACGGTTACGGCTATTTTGCTGGAGATGAGAATTTTGATAATTCATCATTCGGAAAAATAAAACGTTTAGCTTCTCGAATTAAAGGTAAATTCTTTTAATTGAAATGATCTTAAAGAACATATTTGATTATATACTTGCATTAATCCTACTAATTTTTTTAGTGGGATTAATTGTTTTGTTAATTATCATAAGTTCTATAGATACCAATCAATTTGGCGTTTTTACACAAAAAAGAGTTGGGAAAGACGGAAGATTTTTCAATATTTATAAAATCAGAACGATGAAAGGGGTTTCTAAATCGACAATAACAACGGATCAACATCAAATTACCAAAATTGGAAAGATTCTTCGAGATTATAAATTGGATGAATTACCTCAATTGTTCAATATTTTAAAAGGAGAAATGAGTTTTGTTGGACCTCGTCCTGATGTCGCTGGTTATGCGGATAAATTGATTGGAGAGGATAGATTGATGTTGAAAGTTAAACCTGGAATTACTGGTCCTGCTCAATTGAAATATCGTAAAGAAGAAGAAATTTTATCCAATGTAAATGATCCAATCAAATATAATGATGAAATTCTTTGGCCAGATAAAGTTAAGATCAATGTAGAATATGTAAAGAATTGGAGTTTTCGACAAGATTTGATTTACATGTTTCAAACAATATTCAAAAAATAGAAGAGAATCCTAAAATTGGATTCTCTTCTATTTTTAAAAATATTTTTGTTTTTCTAAACTTGAATAACACCTAAATTAAATTGTTTTTCAATCGGAGCATGATTTGCAGCTTCAATTCCCATCGAAATCCATTTACGCGTATCCAAAGGATCAATAATTCCATCTGTCCACAAACGTGCCGCAGCATAATAAGGACTTGTTTCATCATTGTATTTTGCTGTAATTTCGTTCAAAAGTTCTTGCTTTTTCACTTCATCAACTTCTACACCTTGTGCTTTCAAAGTGGCTTCTTTTATTTGTAACAAAACTTTCGCAGCCTGTTCACCTCCCATAACTGCCAATTGAGCCGAAGGCCAAGCTGTAATTAATCTAGGATCATATGCTTTTCCACACATAGCATAGTTTCCTGCGCCATAAGAATTTCCAACTATAATCGTGAATTTTGGAACAACAGAATTCGAAACTGCATTTACCATTTTCGCACCATCTTTGATAATACCACCATGTTCAGATTTAGATCCAACCATAAAACCAGTTACATCTTGTAAGAAAACTAACGGAATTTTCTTTTGGTTACAATTCGCAATAAAACGAGTTGCTTTATCTGCAGAATCTGAATAAATCACGCCACCAAACTGCATTCCGTCTTTTTTAGACTTCACAATTTTACGTTGATTAGCTACAATTCCAACCGCCCAACCATCAATTCGCGCATACGTACAGATGATTGATTTCCCATAATCAGGCTTATATTCGTCCAATTCCGAGTTATCAACAATTCTGTTAATAATCTCATACATATCGTACTGCTCAGCACGAGATTCAGGTAAAATACCATAGATTTCTTGCTCATCTAAAGCAGGTTTAGCTGCTTCAATTCGATTAAATCCAGCTTTTTCATAATCACCAATTTTACCAACGATAGATTTTATTCTATCCAACGCATCTTTATCATCTTTTGCTTTATAATCAGTCACACCAGAGATTTCGCAATGTGTTGTTGCTCCACCTAAAGTTTCGTTGTCGATGTCTTCTCCAATAGCAGCTTTTACCAAATAACTTCCAGCTAAGAAAATAGAACCCGTTTTGTCTACAATCATTGCTTCGTCGCTCATAATTGGTAAATATGCTCCACCAGCAACACAACTTCCCATCACAGCAGAAATTTGAGTAATTCCCATTGATGACATGATTGCATTATTGCGGAAAATTCGACCAAACATTTCTTTATCAGGAAAAATCTCATCTTGCATTGGTAAATAAACACCTGCGCTGTCCACTAAATAAATAATTGGTAATTTATTTTCCATCGCAATTTCTTGCGCACGCAAATTCTTTTTACCTGTAATTGGGAACCAAGCACCAGCTTTTACAGTTGCATCATTCGCAACAACAATACATTGTTTGCCAGAAATGTAACCAATTTTTACAACAACACCTCCCGAAGGACATCCGCCGTGTTCTTTGTACATTTCATCGCCTGTTAAAGCACCAATCTCAATGTTCGGTTTTTTTTCGTCTAAAAGATAATCAATACGTTCTCTTGCAGACATTTTTCCTTTGCTATGCAACGCATCAATTCTTTTTTGACCTCCGCCAAGGTAAACTTGTTTCAGTTTTTGGCGTAGTTTAGAAAGTAATAATTTGTTATGATCCTCTCTTTTATTAAAAGTTAAATCCATTGTGGTTTTCTGTTTGTTTACAGCCCTAAACTAATGAATTTTATCGAATTCTTAAAATGAAATTTAGACTTGAGAATCAACGAATACAAAGTTCATGCAATGCGTTTGGATTTGAGGAAAAAATGACAGAAAATCAGTTTCTAGATTCGCATAACTTTTTTCAAATTCGGGAATGATTTGATGTAAATTATTCTCAAATTTTGCTCGACTTCCGATTCCTTTTAATGTTTTTTGAACACCTTCTATGGTCGAATAATTTTCGAACCAATCATATTTTAGCAAATAAAAAATGGTTTCTTGTAGTTTTTTTGGAAGCGAATTGTATTCATCCTTAAATAATTGATAACAATCTGTTTTAAATTTTTCGAAAGGAGTTTCAGAATAATTATTCCAATATTTAATCAAAAAATAATCATAAATCACATCAATAATAATTGGTGCAAATTTGTGCTGTGTTTCGTGAAAATAACTTGAACTTTTCTTCACCGTTTCGTGAGAATCTGTAAATGTATCAATCGAACGATGCAATAAAATGCCTTTCTGAATATCTTCTGGAAAATCTAAATATTGTTTTCCCTTTACAGTTTCACCAAGCAAATTCCCAATTTGAAGCGATTGATTTCCGAAAGATAAATATTGATGTGCGATAAAGTTCATAAGGCTTGTTTAGTTTCATAAAGTTAAGTTTTTTTGTATAAACCTGTGTTATTTTACTGTGAAGAAAAAAGCCATCTAAAAAAGATGGCTTAAGAATTATATTTTTATTCGTTATTTCCAGAAATTTGATTGATTTTTTCTTCTAAAATCGGATAGTATTCAATCATTGAATCTTTTAAATTTCGATCCAAACTTAATGCATTTTGCAACGCTTCATTTCCTAATTGATCTTGCTCTGTAATATAATAAACATTGCTTAATTGATAGAAAAATTCGGCACGATTAAAATTCTTCAAAGCGCCTGTTAATAAGACTGCAATCGCTTCCTCGTATTCGCCAACAGCAATTAAAGTTTCGACGTAAGCAAACCAAGTATTGAAAACCAAAGGTTTTAATTGAACCAATTTCGAAAGGTTTTTTAACGCTTCTTCAAACTTCATTTGTTTCAGAAAATAATAAGTCGAATCTGTGTAATATTCGTAACTATCGTCATTTAATTCTATTGCACGCTGAATGTAATATTCGGCTTCTTCTATATTTCCTAATTTGTTGTAAAGCGAAGCTGCTTTTGCCCAAACTTTATCCAATTGCGGATCTTCTTTTATCGCAATATGATAAGCTTTCAATGCTTTTTGTGGTTTCTCTAACTTTTCGTATAATTCACCAATTTTCATATGCGTAACAGCTGGCGAATCATCAAATTCTAATGTTTCTTCTAGCGTTTCTATTGCTTTATTGTATTCTCCTAATTCTTCCAATGAAACCGCTTTGTTAGCATGACCAACAATAGAGTTAGGATTAATCGCGAGCACGTAATCCAATGCATTTATAGCTTCGTCATACATTTTTTTGTGATTGTACAACAAACCAAGTTGCAACCAAGAAACTTCCGAATATGGATTATCGTCAATAAAATCTTTTAAAAATTCGATGCATTCATCAGGATTATGAATTTCCTCGTAACATTGAATGATAGAATAGAAAGTATAATCGTTTTCTGGATTGAATTTCAATGCTTTTCTGAATGCAATCAACGCAGAATGAACTTCATCTAAATTCAAATATTCATTTCCGATACAATTGCAAATAAAATCAGTTTCTTCGTCGTCTATTTGCAAAGCTTCTTCATAAAAACTTATCGCTTTTCGAGGCATATTTTTCAATCCCCAAAAACGCGCTTGCACCAGAAGATAATCTAACTCGTTTGCAGCTAAATCTTTTAAATCTTTGATGAGTTTTGCAGCTTTTTTTAAATCCTCGATTGTAAGAAAATATTCAATTCTCTTGATTTTGATATCTATATTCTCGGGATGCATTTTTTCTGCAAAATCTAACGAACGTTTTGCATATTCGCTATCATTTACTTCAAGATAGAACTCAATAATTTCGACCAAATCCTCCGAATCGTAATACTTATATTCACGATTATCAAGCATTTGCTCAAAACCTTCAATTAGCTCGTTATTAAAAAAATCTTCGTCCATAGTGATAGACTAATTTACAAAATAAAATGTGCAAAAATCATAACGAATTGTTAGAGTTTTGCACATTTGTTAAACAATTAAAATAGATTGTTTTAGATAATATTTTTGATGCTTTCGATCATTTTATCAGCTAATTTATTTGCATTTTCTTCTGAAGTACTTTCAGTATAAATACGAATAATTGGCTCTGTGTTTGACTTTCTTAAATGAACCCATTCTGTAGGGAAATCAATTTTAACTCCATCAACTGTATTGATTTCTTCGTTTTTGTAAACTTCTTGAATTTTCACTAACAATTCGTCCACATTGATTTCTGGTGTTAATTCGATTTTCTTTTTCGCCATAAAATATGCTGGATAAGAAGCTCTAATTTCAGAAACTGATTTATCTTGTTCAGCTAAATATGTCAAGAATAAAGCAATTCCTACTAAAGAATCGCGTCCATAGTGCAATTCTGGATAAATAATACCACCGTTTCCTTCTCCACCAATTTTTGCGTCAACGTTTTTCATTTCAACTACAACATTCACTTCTCCAACTGCTGATGGTGAATATTTTTGACCATATTTTTCAGAAATATCGCGTAAAGCACGAGAAGATGATAAGTTAGAAACTGTTGCTGAAGGCGTTTTTGATAATACATAATCTGCGACTGCAACTAATGTGTATTCTTCTCCAAACATTTCACCTTTTTCGTCGATAATTGCTAAACGGTCAACATCTGGATCAACTACAATCCCGAAATCAGCTTGTTCGTCGATTACTTTTTTACAAATATCACCTAAATGTTCTTTTAAAGGCTCTGGATTATGTGGAAAATGCCCGTTTGGCTCGCAATACATATCGTAATGAATGACACCTAAACGTTGTAATAACTTAGGAATTGCAATTCCTCCAGTTGAATTTACTGCATCAATTGCAACTTTGAAATTTTTCTCTTGAATTGCTTTTGTATTTACTAATGGCAAAGCCAAAATTTTCTCGATATGTAAATCAATTGCATCATCAAAAGTTTCATAAGAACCTAAATCATCAACTTCAGCAAATGTATAATCATCTTTATCTGCGAAAGCTAAAATTTGTGCGCCATCTGCAGCAGAAACAAATTCTCCTTTTGCATTCAATAATTTCAATGCATTCCATTCTTTTGGATTGTGAGAAGCAGTTAAAATAATTCCTCCATCTGCATGCAAATGTGTCACCATAACTTCTACAGTTGGCGTTGTAGATAAACCTAAATCGACAACATTAATTCCTAATCCTTGTAAAGTTGAACAAACTAATTGAGAAACCATTTGTCCAGAAATACGAGCGTCGCGCCCTACAATTACTTTATATTCTGATTGATTTGATTGATTCTTAAGCCAAGTTCCGTAAGCAGCTGCGAATTTTACAGCGTCTATAGGAGTTAAATTATCTCCCGGTTTTCCTCCGATTGTTCCACGAAAACCTGAAATAGATTTGATTAGAGACATAAATTTTATTTTATAGTGATACAAATTTACAAATTACAAAAACTTTTCTTACCTTTTTGGAACGATTTTAGTTAAGATTTACTTAACAATTTTTAAAACCATAAAAAATAGTATTAATTATGATGACAACTTCATTTATTATGTTAGGTATTACCGGAGTTTGGAGCTTTTTGGTATACTTAGTGTTCGGTTTAATTTGTGCTGGAATTGCTAAAGCAATAATGCCAGGTAAAGATCCGGGAGGATTTTGGGTAACTGCACTTATAGGTATTATTGGTGCATATTTAGGAGCTTATATGCGTACAATTTTAGGAATTTCTCATGATGGAGAAGTAAGTTTTTTCAGTCCGTTGGATTGGATTTTTTCAATTTTAGGAGCATTATTAATCTTATTTATTTGGAAAAAATTATTAGCACCAATGTTTAATAAATAATTCATTACAATTATAAAAAAAATCCTTTATCAGTCTCTGATAAAGGATTTTTTTTATTCATACTATTTATAGAGGAAGAATTGCTTTTTCGTATTTCTGATTAATCATAATTGCAGAAGCTTCGTAAAAAGCAATAAATCCGCAGATGATTCCTGTCCAACCAGCAAAATGTAAAATACTTTGACTTCCTGTAAAGTTACCTGCTGCCAATAAAAAGAACAATAAAGTTAATGAACCAAATAATAATTTTCCGACCAAATTACCTTTTAATGTTTGTAAAAAGTTGATTAATGTAAATAATCCCCACATTCCTAAATAACATCCCATTGAATTTCCGTCCGGTTTTTCTACGCCAAACATCGGTGCTAACCATGTAAATACAAGTGTTAACCAAAAAGCGCCATAAGACATGAATGAAATACTACCAAAGTTGTTTCCTTTTTTCCATTCCATAACGCCAGCCACAAATTGTGCTCCACCTCCAAAGAAAACACCCATTCCCATAATCATACTATTAACAGGAAAAAAGCCTGCATTGTGTATGTTTAATAAAACAGTTGTCATTGCAAAACCAAATAATCCTAAAGGTCCAGGGTTTGCTGTTTGGTCTTTAATCGAGTAAATATTATTCATGTTATTTATTATTTTGAGACAATAATAATCTGAAAATAATAAATAAAAAAGAATTTATTCATAAAAAGTGTATAATATACACTACAAAAGTATTTTTAATTGAATAAATTATTGGTATTTAATAAATTGGTTACTAAAATTTTTATTGTCTTAAATAATTAAAAAATCCGTTAATTATTATTAACGGATTTTTTAATTTGAAATATAATGTGATTATTTCTTTTTGTTCTTTTGTTGTTGCTCTTGCATTTCTTGAGCTTGTTTCATCATTTCTTGCATTTTCGAAGCAAACTTACCTGTTTTTTTAGGTTTCGTTTTATTTGTTTCGATGATTTGATGAATCTTCGCTTCGTGAATCATATATTTCTTAATATATAACACGATGAAAATATTAATCGCATTGGATACTAAATAATACCAAGATAGACCTGAAGCGTAATTGTTAAGGAATACAAAGAAGAAAACTGGCATTACATACATCATGTATTTCATGAATTGCATGTTTGGCATTCCTTCTTGTTGTGGCATTTGGAAGTTATCCATAGATCCAGAAACTTTAAAATAAATCATCATTGCAACAATATATAATAAAGCGAATACACTTAAGTGACCATTAAGGAATGGAACCCATTCTGGTAATTTGATTAAATCGTCGAAGGCTGTTAAATCATCTACGAACCAGAAAGGAACACCTCTCAAGTCGATTAAGTTCGGGAAGAAACGGAATAACGCATAGAAAATAGGAATTTGTAATAATGCTGGTAAACATCCTGCTAATGGATTGATTCCTGCATTACGATAAATTGCCATTGTTTCTTGTTGCTTCTTCATCGCATCTTTCGGATCCTTGTATTTTTCGTTGATTTCATTCAACTCTGGACGAACAACTTTCATCAATGCAGATTGACGGTATTGTTTGTACATAATTGGAGATAAAATCAATTTTACAACGATTGTCATCAAAAAGATTACCCATCCGTAAGTGATTCCTACTGAAGCTAACCATTTGAAAACATTCAAGAAGAAATATTTATTCAACCAACCAAATAATCCCCAACCAAAGTCAATTAAGTTTTGGAATCCTTTGTCGTTGTAATCTTTCAACATTTTATAATCCAATGGAATAAAATCCCATGTGAATTTAGAATTGATTTCACTATTTTTCAACTCTAATTTAGAGTTTAAGTGATAGTGTTTACTATAAGTTAAATCCTCTTTATCAGAGTTTTTAGAACCACCTTTTGTTGTTTTAAACCCTACATCATTTGATAAAACTGTTGCGAAGAATTGTTGTTTGTTGGCTACCCAAGAAATAGCTTCCTCTTCTTCCCATTCGTCAGAACCAAATAATTCGTATTCGATGTCTTTGTTTCCTTTGAACTGAAAATAAGTATGCGACCAATATTTTTCTTGATCTTTCCCTTTCTCAGTACTGAAACCGTCCATTGTCCACGCTAAATCTACATTTTTCTCAGAAGTGATGTTAGATAAACCTTGCGTTTTAATTTCGAAATCGATACCATAAGAATCTCCTAATGTATAGATGTATTGAATTTGACTATTTTGAGCATTCGCTGTAAACGTAACAATTGTATTGTTCGCATTTTTCTGTACTTGAGGCACAAAAACTAAATCCGAAACATTAAGAACAGCTCCTTGTTTTGTTTTGAATGATAAGTTGAACTTACTTGATCCATCTTTTATCAAATGTAAAAGATCTTTGTGTCCATCTTTTTTGTCATTGTAAGCTGTATATCCAACGATTTGTACGTCAGAAATTTGAGCTCCTTTTGGCGAAAAAGTAACTTTTAATTTATCATTACTAACTTCAATATCTTTTGCTAATGTAGGATCTACAGTTTGAAAAGCTTGTGTTGTAGCTGTTTTATTTAATTGTTCCTGTTTTTTCGCTTGCTCTTGCTTTTGAACTAATTCTTTTTTCTGTGCTTCGACCTCCGCTTCCGAAGGTTTGTTTAGAAAATAGAATACGCCAAAAAGAATTGCAATTAAAATAAAACCAATCGTTTGGTTAAAATCAAATTTTTTCTCTTGTTGCATTTAATAAATCATTTTGTTTATTCAATAAAGAAGCTTCGATAAAACTTATAAATAAAGGATGTGGCGAAGCAACTGTACTTTTATATTCCGGGTGGAATTGTACACCTATATAATATGGGTGTTGATTATGTTCTAAAATTTCTACTAATTCTGTTTCAGGATTTTTACCAACTGGAATAAAATTGTTTTCAACAAATTCATCATAAAAATCATTGTTGAATTCATATCTATGACGATGACGTTCTAAGATTTCGGTTGTGTTGTAAATTTTCTCAATTTTTGAATTAGGAGTTAATTCACATTTCCAATTTCCTAAACGCATTGTTCCTCCTTTGTCCGAAACATCTTTTTGATCTTCCATCAAACTGATAACAGGATAAGGCGTTGTTAAATCCATTTCTGCTGAATCTGCTTTTTCGTAACCTAAAACATTACGCGCAAATTCGATTGCCATAATTTGCATTCCCAAACAAATTCCTAATGTTGGAATATTATTTCTTCGTGCATAATTTGCAGCAATTATTTTACCTAAAATACCACGATCTCCAAAACCTGGCGCGATCAAAATTCCCGAAACTCCTTTCAATTGCTCTCCAACATTGTCTTCTGTAATATCGCCAGAATATACCCAACGAACTTTTACATTCGTTTCGCAAGTTGCAGCAGCATGCGTAAATGCTTCTGTAATTGATTTATAAGAATCGTGTAACGAAACGTATTTACCAACTAAAGCAATCTCGATTTCGTTTTTAGGATTTTTATGATTTGATAAGAATTTGTTCCAAACTGTAAAATCTGGTTCTTGATCAGTTGGCAAATCTAAGCCTTTTAAAACAACTTCGTCAAAATTTTGTTCATGTAATAAGAATGGAACCTCATAAATTGTGTCCGCATCCATACTTTCAATCACATTTTCTTTGCGAACATTACAGAATAAAGCCAATTTAGCTTTTACATCTTTTGGTAAATGACGCTCTGTACGTGTAACTAAAACATTGGCATGAATACCATTTTCCATTAATGTACGAACAGAATGTTGAGTAGGTTTTGTTTTTAATTCACCCGCAGCAGCTAAATAAGGGACTAATGTTAAGTGAATAACAGAAGAATTATGCTCTCCTAATTCCCAAGTTAACTGACGGATAGATTCGATATAAGGTAAAGACTCAATATCTCCAACCGTACCTCCAATTTCAGTAATGATGATATCATAATCACCTGTATTACCTAATAATTTGATACGACGTTTGATTTCGTTTGTGATATGAGGAACAACCTGAACTGTTTTTCCTAAATAATCTCCACGACGTTCTTTTTCTATAACTGTTTGATAAATACGACCTGTAGTAACTGAGTTAGCACGAGATGTTGCGCGGTTCAAGAAACGCTCATAATGTCCTAAATCTAAATCGGTCTCTGCACCGTCTTCCGTAACGTAACATTCTCCATGCTCGTAAGGATTAAGTGTTCCTGGGTCTACATTTATATAGGGATCCAATTTCTGAATTGTTACTCTATATCCTCTTGCTTCTAGTAGCATTCCTAATGATGATGCTACGATTCCTTTTCCTAACGACGATGTTACTCCTCCGGTAACGAAAATGTACTTTGGTGCTTTGTTTGTTTCCATTGAATCTTTAAATCAATGGTTGCAAATTTACGAATAAATAATGGGGTAAAAAAAAGTGGGAGTGAAATTTAGAGAAATAAAAATAGGCAAGCGATCTACATCACACCGCTACGACCGTATACCTTTGCTACGTTCCCGTCCTGGAGGATTCAACAGGAGCTGGTTGTGTAGGACTTGCCTGATGCAAAGGTAAGAAAGTTTTGTAAAAATAAAAGGGTTTAGGGAAAAAAATAAATAATTTTATCAAAAATGTAAATAATGAATTGATTTACAATAAAAAAGTGGAACTATAAAAGTTCCACCCACATTGAAAAAAATTAATTTACTTTAATAAAAGTAATTGATGAAATGAATTTACTTTATTATTGTTTAATAAATTTTACAGATTTGGTAGTATGATTTGAATTGATTGTAATAATGTAAATTCCTTTTGATAATGATGATACTTCAATCTTTTCTTTTATATTATTAAGATTTGATTTTTTAACTACTTTCCCGTCAATAGTTGTAATTGTATATTGATTGATAATATAATCAGATGAAATGTTAAGTGTTGATGTAACCAAAGTAGGATAGACGTTTATATTACTTGTATATTTGATACTTTCGTTTGTATTTAATAGTTTTTCACTTAGCTTGACAACCCATCCTCTTCCAAAGTTAAAAGCAGAATTATCATAACCTCCAATATATTTTCCGTTATTAGATATTGTTAAAGCTGTTCCCATCATTCCATCATAAGTATCAATAGAGAAACCAGCTTTTTTAACATAATCGCTTAAAAGTTGTACTTGATCTCCAAAAGATTCATGCCAAATTACAGCTTCTCTAACTAGTTGATTAGCACTATTCATAGTAGTCATATATCCTACAGCAATTCCATTATCAGAAATATCTTCAAAAGCTCCTGCATAAAAACCATCATAGATTTTTATAGATTTTCTTTCACCTGTTTTATGATTATAGACCATAGGAAGTCCTTCCCATTCTCCTGCCATTAGCCCATTTACATTAATTTTCATAATATCTGAAACTGCGGATTTCGGAAGAGTTTCATCTATGTATGTAATCTTTAAATCTTGATCGATTAAACAGGGGATTCGTCTTGTTCCTCCATTATTTCCTTCATCATCAACCCATCCAGCCATTAACCCTTCGTCATTAATAGTGTAAACAGCTAATGCTAAATATTTTTCATTAAATATAGGTCTTAGTTCGCCTGTTTCTGTATAGTAAATAAAAGATCCATATATGTCTTTATTATTAATTCTTTTTGACATTTGACCAACGATATACTTTCCATTTTCGGAATAATCAAAAACAGTAAAGGTACTTTTGCCGAAAACAAAATCTTGAAAAACGCCAATTTGTTTCCAATCACTTGTTTTTGTTTTAAAAGCAGGTACTTTATTACTTGTTCCAGAAATTTTCATTTCTCCAGTAATATCACCATTGTCATTAATTGTATTTAATTGACTTATTCCTAAAGCTGTTTCAGCAATTGTGTAAACCTTTGTGTTGTAATCGAAATATTTTACAGCAGATAAACCTAATCCATTATTATTAATACTTCTAATTGATGTACCTAAAGCTTGAGAAAAATAAGCTTCTGTTTGTGCATTTATTTGTAAAGTACATAAAGTAACAAATAGGGATAAAAAGTAATGTTTTTTCATATAAATATTAATTTCTTGAATTCAAAATTAATATTCATTTTCAGAAATCACTTCTGTTTGCTATTTGAAATTCGTGAATTATTAATTTACTTTTCTTTATTTAATAATCTGGATAATTCTTGATTTAAAGCAATGTTTTCTGAAGTGATTTTTTTCTTTTTTCTAAAATATAAAAAACTGATTAATAATATTATAATGAATGATAGAATAATGGTGAAAATAGAAGTAAATAACGATTTCTTTTCATCATAATTTGCGTCTTCTTCAATTGATTGTATAGCTTTATATACAGATTTCGTTTCTGATAATACAACTTGCTTATTATAGATAGAAGATAAACTATCAGCTTCTTCAAAAAGTTGCCAATCTTGTTTTGCAATTGCATTTAGGCTAATTAAATTATAGATATTTCTTTTTAATGTAGGATCTTCTGTTTTATCTAATGATTGTAATGATTTATTAAGATAATCAAGAGAGGTTTCATAGTTATTTGTTTTGAAATAATATTCGCCAAGACCTTTTAAGGAATAAGCAATCAAAATATTAGTTCCAGATTTTTTTGCTAATTCATACGATTTATGATAAGCTTCTTCTGATGTTTTTACATTTGTTTTGAAATAACAAAAGCCTAAGTTGTAATAAATAACACTTTTGTTAGACGAAGCAATAAATTTGTTATTTATTTTATCGTAATTTTTTATTGCCTTGTTAAAATAATCAATTGCAGTTTCGCAATTATTTAAATCCTTAAAAATTAATCCTCTTACCGTATAATTATAACTAATTGTTTCAAATTTTTTATCTTCATTTTTTAATTGACTAATTATTTTTTCAGCTTCATTTAGATAAGATAATGATTTGTCATATAATTTCAAATTCTGATAAATAGTAGCTATTCTGTGAATTACATCTACTTTTTGAGCATCATTTTTAAGCGATTTAACAATAGTATACGTTTTGTTTAAATAAAATAATGCCTTCTCATTATCTCTTAAATTTGAATATGCATTTGCTTTCAAAAAATAACTATCTACTAATATTCCGACATTACCATGGCTGTTTTTTATCAAAACATCGGCTTGAGATATAGCTTTCTTTGGATTGTTATAGATGTTTTCCCTTGCAACATCATATATATTTTTAAGCTCAATAGAATCACTTTGTCCAAAACAAAAAATACAATTCAGAAGAAAAATCGTAAAATAAACACTATATTTCATATTATGCTTGGGATTGATTAATGGTTTGTATAAAAATTGTAGGAGTAGTTCCTGTATAAGCTTTAAAGGCAGAAACAAAACTGCTGTGAGAAGAAAAACCACTTTCTTCTGCTAAATATGAAATCTTGTAATTCAAATAATTAGAATCAGAAGTGAGTTTGTTCAAAATATATTTTATACGAAGCTCGTTTATATAGGTATTAAAATTTTTTTGTTTATGTCTATTAATTATATCAGATAAATATTTTGTATTTGTATCCAATTGAGAAGCAATTAAACCAAGCGAAACATTTTTTGACAAAAATTTGTTCGTTTGTTCAAAAGAAGCAATTTTTTGCAAAATAATTTCTTCTTTTTCTCTAGGAATCAAATCTGTTTTGATTTGATTTTTAACTTCAGATTTTACAACTTCCTTTTCTTCTTGCGCTTCTTTTAAAGTGTTAATAATAGTCTTTGTAACACGGATTTTTTCATTTTTCTTATTAATTATTATACTATATATAACTAAAATTAATAATAATAAAATAATAGAACCTCCAGAAATTATATGATAAAGTTTTTCTTTTTTTAATTTTTTAACTTCAATTATTTTAGATTGATGATGAAAAATAGAATTATTTATTTCTTGATTAATTTGAGAATTAATTGTTGTTATAGAATCATATTTTTCATTATAAATATCAAACTCATTTACATTATGATTGGCTAAAAACAAACTAGCCAAATTATAATAAGCATCTTTTATTAGATCAGAATGATTAATCTTTTTTGCATACAATAATCCTTTTTGATAATATGAAACAGCTTCTGTGTTGGATCTTTTATCAAAATAATATTCGCCCAATAATAGATAAATCCTTGCTTTGAAATAATTTCCTATATTTTGTTTACGTTCCAGTTGAGATAATAAATGAAACGCTTTGTTATAAAGATGATTTTTTAAATATATTTTTGATAATGTTATTTGTTCTTCAATATTTAATGATTTTTTTTCGGTTAATATTTTAAGTGCATTAGAATAATCGCCTTTATAAAAATATTGATTGGCTAGTAAGATCGAATTTTCGTCAGATGAATTGTTTAGTAAATATTTTTCAGAAAAGTCGAGCAAATTGTATCGTTGATAAATTTTATTTAAAACAAATTCGGATTCTTTAATTAATTCTGTGTTGTTTTCTATAATCGCTTCTGTGTTTGCTTTTGCTGCATTATCAAGCGCTTCGTTATATTTGCCTCCAAAATAATTTGCATTAGCTAATAAAATATAAGCTTCGATTAATTCTTATTTATCAGTAGAATTTCGGACAAAATATTCGGCAAAAGTTTTTGTTTCATCAGGATTATTGTACAAGCTAGAGTTGTAATCTTTCAAATATTTTTGCAAGAGTAATTCTTGCGCATTTGTAACTTGGCATACAAAGCTTAAAAACACTAATGTAAATGCGTAAAATCGGCTAAAAAATAAATTCATTTCCTAACAAAAATAAATTTTTTATCAATACAAATTCCTTTTTAAATCATATAAAATAATGTATTATAGAATAAAGGATATAATTATCTTTGCAGAATGGTTAGTTTTAATAAAATTTTCAAAAACTCTTTGGTGCTTGCAGCAATTACATTAGCATTGTTTTTCGCACTTTACTTTTATTTTTCGTTAAACGGAACAGTTTCTGTAAAAGATTATTACACTTACAGCTTTATGATTTGCTGTTTTATTGTATTACCTTTATATGCATTATATTGTTTCTTGACAATTTTCAATTTATCGAAAAATAAAGCAAAAAATCATCAAACTTCAGAAGAATTAATGACTTTCAAAGAAGGTTTTAAAGTTGGTTTCTACACAATTTTCTTCGCCGGAATCATGAGTTTGATTGTTATTTTTGTATTCTTCAATACTTATGGAGAATGGGCACAAGATAGTTTGAAACAAGGATTGTTAGATACTTTTACGTCTAATATGTCTGATCCAAAAGTCGCAAAAGACATCGAAACATTCAGAAATTCGGATGATTATAAAACACTTAATTTATTTACTGTGAAAAACTTCTTCGGATTATTCTCAATTTTCTTATCTTTCTACATCGCAATTGCAGCGATGTTTTCACAATTCTTAAAAAAACGTGTTTTTTAACATATGGATATTTCAGTTGTTGTTCCTTTATTGAACGAACAAGATTCCTTAGAGGAATTATTCTACAGAATCAAAAAAGTCTGTGAACAGAATGATTTTACATTCGAAGTTATTTTCGTTGATGACGGAAGTACAGATGATTCGTGGCAAATTATCGAATATATTGCCAACTTCAATACAGAAGTGAAAGGAATTAAATTCCGTAAAAATTATGGTAAATCTCCAGCACTTAGCGCAGCTTTCAAAGAAGTGAAAGGTGATGTTGTGATTACTATGGATGCAGATTTGCAAGATTTTCCTGAGGAAATTCCGTCGTTATACAAAATGCTGAAAAACCAAAAAGCAGATATTGTTTCGGGTTGGAAAGAAAATCGTCAAGATAATAAATTGACAAAAAATCTTCCTTCGAAATTATTCAATGGTGTTGCACGTAAAACGTCTGGTGTAAAATTGCACGATTTTAATTGTGGTTTGAAAGCTTATCGTTGGGAGGTAACGCAAAATATCGAATTGTATGGAGATATGCACCGCTATATTCCTGTTTTAGCGAAAAACGCTGGATATTCGAGAATTATAGAGAAAAAAGTAAAACATCAAGCGCGTAAATATGGTGTGTCAAAATTTGGAGCAAATCGTTTTGTAAATGGTTTCTTAGACTTGATTACACTTTTCTTTGCATCAAGATTTGGGAATAAACCAATGCATATTTTCGGTTTATTGGGAACATTGATGTTTATTTTAGGATTTTTCGCTTCATTTTATTTAGGAATCGAGAAATTGTATAAAGTTTATATTTCGCATACATCAGCCAGATTAATTACAGATAGTCCTTATTTTTATATCTCGTTAGTTTTTATGATTTTGGGAACGCAATTATTTTTGGCGGGATTTTTGGGCGAGTTAATTGTTCGTAATAATCGTGAAAAACAATTGTATTTAGTTCAAAAAGAATTGAATTTAAACTAATCAAATAACCAACTACTATGAAGAAAATAATTTTATTAGGATTTTTAGGTTTAGTTGTAACTTCGTGTTCATCATCAATAGATGGGGAAGGCGCTGCAACGGCTCAAAAAGAATATACTGCTGACAATATTAAAGATTTGAGCGTTTCGTGTAACTGTAATGTTATTTTGGTTCCGGGAAATAAATCTGGAGTTAAAGTAGAATCGCATCAAAATATTATTGACAATTTAGAAGTTGAAGCAAAAAATAATGCGGTTACAATCAAAGAAAAATCAAATGTAGACCATTATAGTGCCTATGATTTGTATGTTTATGTGACGCGTGATTTAGAAAAAATCGATGTGAATAAACAAACTTCTTTGACAACTTCTGGAACATTGAATGTGGATGAATTGACAATGAATGCGAAAGATCAAGCGAGAATTAATCAAACTTTTTTGATTACAAACAACTTTGATTTGAAAGCAGATGATCAATCAAATATTATGTTAGAAGGAACTGCTGGAACTATGAAAGTGAAAGCTTATGGCGAAGCACAATTGAATTTGTTCAAATACGAAGTCAACGAAGCTAATTTCACAACTGATGATAATGCTTTGTTAGATATCAATGCGCGCCAAACGCTTTATGGTTCTGCAAAAGGAAATTCAATCGTTAATTTTATGGGCGATCCAAATAAGGACACAAAAATTGCTGACCGTGCCCAAGTACTAAAAAAATAAAAAATAAGAATGACTTCAAGTTTAGATAATGCTAAATTATGGCTTTCTGACGCTTATGATGCGGAAACAAGAAAGGCTGTTCAAGATTTAATTGATAATAATCCAACCGAATTAGACGATTCTTTTTATAAAAACCTTGAGTTTGGAACAGGAGGAATGCGTGGTATAATGGGAGTTGGAACAAATCGTTTAAACAAATATACACTTGGTGCAGCAACACAAGGTTTAGCAAATTATATAAATCAACAATTTCCGAATAAAGAGAAAAAAGTTGCGATTGCGTACGATGTTCGCCACAATTCGGATACGTTTGCAAAAATGGTTGCAGATGTTTTGACTGCGAATGGAATTAATGTTTATTTGTTCGAATCTTTTCGTCCAACGCCAGAATTGTCTTTTACAGTTCGTCATTTAGGTTGTGATGCTGGAATTGTGTTGACAGCTTCTCATAATCCTCCAATTTATAATGGTTACAAAGTTTATTGGAATGATGGAGCGCAAATTGTTCCACCGCAAGATGGAGAAATTATCAACGAAGTAAATAATGTAAAAGTTGAAGAAATCAAATTTCAAGGAAACGATGCATTGTTGACATATATCGGAAAAGAAATTGATGAAGCTTTTATTGATGCTTGTGTAGCGAATGGAAGTTTTACGCAAGAAGGTAAAGAAGATATAAAAATTGTTTTCACTTCTATTCACGGAACTGCAGTTGCAATTACGCCAAAAGCTTTTGAAAAAGCTGGTTTTACACAAGTTTATCAAGTTGCTGAACAAGCAATTCCAAGTGGAGATTTTCCAACAGTAAAATCGCCAAATCCAGAAGAACCAGAAGCGTTGACTATGGCTGTTGCTTTAGCGAATGAAATTGGTGCTGATGTTGTGATTGGAACTGATCCTGATGCGGATCGTGTGGGTGTTGCAACGCGTAACAACGAAGGCAAAATTGTTCTATTGAATGGTAACCAAATGAACACTGTTTTGGCTTATTATTTATTAGAAAAATGGCAAGAAGCAGGTAAATTAGTTGGAAAAGAATTTATCGGATCGACAATCGTGACGTCTGATATTTTCTATGATATTGCTGCGAAATTTAATGTGGATTGTAAAGTTGGATTAACAGGTTTCAAATGGATTGCTGATATGATTCGCAAATTCGAAGGCAAAGAAAGTTTTGTTGGAGGAGGAGAAGAATCATTCGGATTTATGGTTGGAGATTTTATCCGCGATAAAGATTCTGTTACAACAGCTTTATTGGTTTCTGAAATTGCTGCTGTACAAAAAGCAAACGGAAGTTCATTGTACAATAAATTAATGGAAATCTATCTTGAAATAGGAAAAGCATATCAAGAAGATTTAATTAGTATTGTAAAACCTGGAAAAGAAGGTGCAGAGTTAATAGCTAAAATGATGGTGGAATTTAGATCAAATCCTCCAAAAGAATTAGCAGGATCTAAAGTTATTCGTGTGAAAGATTTTCAATCTTCTATCGACAAAGATTTAATTTCTGGTGAAGAAAAAGCGATTGAAATACCTAAGTCAAATGTATTGATTTTCTATACAGAGGATGGAAGTAAAGTAGCTTGTCGACCTTCTGGAACAGAACCAAAGATTAAATATTATTTCTCTGTAAATGCTCCACTTTCTAACAAAGAAGATTATCCAGATGTTCAACAAGCGTTGTTAGCGAAAATCGATTTGTTGAAAGAAGATTTTAGCAAATAATCATTCAAGAATAAATAGTATAATAAATAAAAAATGGCTGTCAATTTCGACAGCCATTTTTTTATATGATTAAATTTTAATGTTAGAAAAACATTGAAAATAGATAATAAAATCCTGTTGCAATAAGTGCAGAAACTGGAATTGTCAAAATCCAAGCCCATAATAAACTAATTGTAACTCCCCAACGAACTGCAGAAACTCTTTTTACCATTCCAACACCAATAATAGATCCCGTGATCACGTGCGTTGTAGAAACTGGCATTTTGATATGTTCTGTAAAAAATAATGTAATAGCTGAGGCTGTTTGCGCTGTGAAACCTTCGATAGGAGTAATTTTTGTAATTTTATTTCCCATCGTTTTTAAGATTTTCATTCCGCCACCTAAAGTTCCTAAAGCAATTGCCGAGAAACACATAATCGGAACCCAATCGTGAATATCAGTACTACTTGTTGTGATGAACCAATGTTTCCAGTTGAAAACATCATTCAAAATCCAATCATTCATATCCGTATTAACAATCGCAGTTTGATTGGCAAGTAAAGCAAAAGTTATTACTCCCATTACTTTTTGAGAATCATTTAAACCATGACCAATACTTAGCATTGCAGAAGAAACCAATTGTAATTTCTTGAACCAAGCATCTGCTTTATGTGGTTTTGCATTTCGACAAAGATTCAGGGTGATGATGTAAATAACATTACCAGCGACTAAACCAATAATTGGCGCGACTAAAATGAAAGCGATAATCGTTAAGATAATTGTACTGTTAATTGCAGAAAAATCATAACCTGTCGCAGCTAATGCACCTCCAGCTAATCCTCCAATCAATGTGTGAGATGAAGAGGAAGGGATTCCTAATTTCCAAGTTAAAATATTCCAAGTGATTGCTGCAGAAAGCGCCGCCATAACAACTACAGATGGATTAGAGCCAAATGCGACAACAACATCTTCTTTGATAATTTTAGCGATTGTGTCTGCAACTCCGAATTCTCCAATGATAAATTTAGCAATGAAAAAAGCAACAAAATTGAAGAATGCAGCCCAGATAACAGCTTGAATAGGAGTCAAAACCTTTGTAGTAACAACGGTTGCAATAGAGTTTGCGGCATCGTGAAAACCATTTAAGAAATCAAATAAAATGGCTAAACCGATAATGATAAATAATACAGTTAATTGCATGGCGCAAATTTAAAACTTTATTAAACTTATTATTTATCAATTTCGAAAATTATTTCAAAAATAAAAAAGGAGCTTATAAAAGCTCCTAAATATGAATGATATTGATTGTTATTTTTAAACAAATAATGTTACGATGTAGTAGATTAATGCAGCTAATAATGCTGAGACTGGAATGGTAAGAACCCAAGCCCAAAGTAAACTAATTGTTACTCCCCAACGAACTGCAGATACACGTTTCGTTAAACCTACACCAATAATAGAACCTGTAATTGTATGCGTTGTAGAAACTGGAATTCCGAAATGCTCAGAAATATAAAGCGTCATTGCTCCTGAAGTTTCAGCAACTACACCTTCTAATGGTGTTACTTTTGTAATTTTAGAACCCATTGTTTTGATGATTTTCCATCCACCACCCATTGTACCTAATGCGATAACAACAAACGATGTAATAGGAACCCACATCCAATGCGCTACGAAATATTGGAATTTATCTTCCGCTTGTACATAAGCTGGGTCAAAATCGACATTCATGTGATAGAAGATAACCGCAGCTCCAATAATACCCATTACCTTTTGCGCATCATTCATACCGTGTCCTAAAGAGAAAAGGGCAGAAGAAACTAATTGTAATTTTTTGAACCACCATTCTGCTTTTGCAGGTTTGGCTCTTTTACAAATATGCAGCGTGATGATGGTTAATATCGAGGCGATAATCATACCAATTAATGGCGCTAATACGATAAAGCAAACAATTGGAATTACTTTTTTGTAAACAATTACATCTTCTCCACCGGCAGAAAAACCACCAGCGTGAGCTAATGCTGCTCCAATAAAACCACCAATTAATGTATGAGAAGAAGAAGAGGGAATACCAAACTTCCATGTTAATAAGTTCCAAGAAATGGCAGCGATAATTCCAGCTAATATTACTTCTAGTGTAATAAAATGCTCGTTAACCGATTTTGCAATCGTATTACCAATCTTAAATTCTCCAATCCAATAGACCGAAATAAAGTAAGCTGCAAAGTTGAATGCTGCTGCCCAAAGTACAGCCTGAAAAGGTGTTAAAACCTTAGTAGCGACAATGGTAGCGATAGAATTTGCCGCATCGTGAAAACCATTTATATAATCAAAAACAAAAGCTAAGACGATAATAGTAATCAATAGGATTCCTGGCGTTGACGTAAGCATGCTCGAAAACGCTGAAAAAAATTCTGTCATAATCTTTTAGATTAAGTTATGGTTATGAGTGTTTTACCGCTACTGCTTCCAATACATTTGCAACACTTTTACACTTATCTGTTGCAGATTCTAATGAAGATAAAACTTCCTTGTATTTGATGATGTTTTTGGCATCAGTTTCGTTCTCGAAAATTTCTTGAACCGCTTTATCAAAAATACGATCCGATTTATTTTCTAATTTATTGATTCGTTCACATATTTCGTAAATACGATTTACATTTCTCAAATCTTTCAATTGCTCAATTCCTTCACCGATTAATTGACAAGCCTCTAAGTTAACAGCTGTAATTTTGCGGATAGATTTTGTAATTTTATCTACTTGATAAATATTGATACGATTCGCTGCACCATTTAAATTATCTGCAACATAATCGATAGATTTTACTAATTGATAAATATCTTCTCTGTCAAAAGGCGTGATAAAGTTTTTACTTAACTCTAAATTTGTTTTTTGAGTAAGATATTCAATTTTACTTTCGATTTTAGAAATTTGAGCGATGTAATCTTCGCGTTCCTCAACTGGTGCGTTTACACATTCGTGTAACAATTCAGCTAATTTGATTAAACTTTTTGAAGCCTCCTCGAACAAAGGATAGAATACTTTATCCTTTGGAGTAAATAATTTAAAAAATGAGTTTACCGACATTTAATAATGTTTTGAAGTGCAAAATTAATTTTTCTAATGTAAAATTAACATTAAATAAATGTTTACACGAAATAAACTTGATAATCTTTTCAATTTTAATTGCTTAAAATTAAGTTTTTTTTCACTCGATATAAAATGATTAATATTTAATGTTTATTGTTTTATTAATTAAAAATAGGTAATTTTATAACAGTCTATTATTATCGAATGAAACCTCTACGTCCTCAATATAAATCTCATATTCTATCTACAAGTTTTGTGGATCAAAGTCCTATAGGTTTCGCTCAATTTTTTGGTGATGAATTGTTATTATCTTATGCAAATTCAAATTTCAATATTTTTTTAGGCTTGCAAAATGATGAAATTGAGATTAATGCAAAATCAATTTTTGAAAATGACCAGTTTCATGAAATTTATACAATGATTACAAAAGCTTATGATTGTAATGATGTCTCGAAAGAAGTAAAGGTTGTAAATGTAAAACATGGAGATAGAGAAAAATGTAATTTTTTGGAGTTTGTTGTTTCATCTGTTATTAATCAAGAAAATAATTGTGTAGAAAGTGTTTCTGTTGTTGTAATGGAGATTATTCAACAAAATTATTACGAGAACCGATTGATGAATACGCTTACAAATTTTGATTACATCGTTTCTAATTCTTTAACGTCTACTATTGTTCTTACAGGAATTGATCCAATTATTGAAGTGGCTAATCAAAAAATGATAGACTTTTTGGGAAGAGGAAACGCTATTTCCGGAAATAGATTTTTTGATGTTTTGCCAGAATTGGAAACTGAGAACGTAATTCAATTATATCACCGGGTATTTGAAGAGAAAAAAGAACAAGAAGAAAAAGAATTTAAAGTAGATTATTTTTATAATAACGTTCTTTATACTAAGTTTTTGCATTTGCTACTTCGTCCAAAATTGAATAATAATGGAGAGGTTAGTGCTATTATAGTTTCATCTATTGATATTACAGATTCGATAGAAACTCGAGAAAAACTTAAAAAAAGTGAGAATTTATTAAAAGCTTTTTTGGATCATGTACCCGTTTCGATAAATGTTTTAGAAGGAGAAAGTTTTAGATATAGATTATCAAATAAATTATCGAATAAAATTTGGGGGCACGATATCAAAATAGATTCTATTGTAGAAGATACGGTTTCATATATAAAAGATCGTCCTATTTACAAAGAATTACAATTAGTTTATAAAACAGGTGTGCAAATTGAAAAAAGAGGGCATCAGTTTTCGGATAGAAATGGTGATACAAAATATATCAATTATATTTTGCAACCAATCAAAGATGAAGAAGATAAGGTAGAATATATTTTGACATTAGGCTATGATGTTACCAATGAAATTGAATATAAAAATAAATTAGAAGCTAACGAAAAGCGATTCAAAATTTTAGCAGATTTTATGCCTCAATTTGTTTGGACTTCAGATGAAGATGGTGTTGTAACATATTTTAATAAAAATTGGTACGATGCTTTCGGTTTAGGAGTTGATACTGATCCTGACAAAAGTTTTTGGAGTTTAATGCATCCGAATTTTCTTGATAAAGTTAGAAATAGCTGGATGGATGCAGTTCATCAAAATTCTACTTATGAGATAGAATATCAATTAGTGAATCCAATTACCAATATCAGCAAATGGTATTTAGCACGCGGAAAAAGAGTTTGTAATGATAATGACGAAACCGAACTTTGGATTGGTACTTGTACAGATATTGATGATTTTAAACAATTACAGAAACAAAAAGACGATTTTATTGGAATAGCTAGTCATGAACTGAAAACGCCTTTGACAAGTTTAAAATTGTATGCACAATCTGTAGAAATAAATCTTCGGAAACAGGGAGATGAAAAAAATGCTGAAGTTGTTAAGAAAATGGAAACTCAAATCAATAAACTGAATAAGTTGATTTCAGACTTGTTAGATGTTACCAAAATCCAAAGTGGACGAATGGTTTTACAAGATTCTATTTTTTTGATGGAAGATTTGGTTGCTGAAATTGTAGAAGAGCAGCAAATGTCTACAAAAACACATACAATTATTTTGACTAAAGAAAGTGCTGGATATATACGTGGTGATAAAGATAGAATAGGGCAAGTTTTGAGTAATCTTATTAATAATGCAGTGAAATATTCGCCAAATGCAAAAGAAGTAGAAGTAAATTTAGAGTTGATTGATGGTTCTGCAAAAGTTTCAATAAAAGATAACGGTTTTGGAATTCCTCAAAATAAAATTCACCAAGTTTTTGATCAATATTTCAGAGTAGGTAGCGAATATGAACAAGGAATTAATGGTTTGGGATTGGGATTGTTTATTTGTGCTGAAATCATAAATAAAAGTAATGGTCAAATCTATGTCAAATCAGAATTACATAAAGGCTCTACTTTCTGTTTTGAGTTACCAATTCTCAAATAATTTTTTCAATTATTCACGATTATTATCATTTTTCAAATAAAAGATTTTACCATTATTGATTTTCTTGGTGAAATCTTTCTTCCATATTAAAATACTGTAAAAAAATACTTAGCGAATTATAAAATTTTATAAATCAATGCAAAATAAATGTCTAAATATTTTTTTTTGCTAGAATATTTTGTAGTTTTGCATGCCCAAAAAATGGGTTTAATCCAAATTTAAAAGGAAATTTAATTAGTATGCCAACAATTCAACAATTAGTTAGAAAAGGTAGAAAAAAACTAACCAAGAAGAGTAAATCGGCTGCATTGGAATCATGTCCACAACGCCGCGGTGTTTGTACACGTGTTTACACTACAACTCCTAAGAAACCTAACTCAGCAATGCGTAAAGTTGCTCGTGTTAGATTAACAAACGGGAAAGAAGTTAACGCGTACATCGGTGGTGAAGGTCATAATCTTCAAGAGCACTCGATAGTATTGGTTAGAGGAGGTAGAGTTAAAGATTTACCAGGTGTGCGTTACCACATTGTACGTGGAGCGTTAGATACTGCGGGAGTAAACGGACGTACTCAACGTAGAAGTAAGTATGGAGCGAAACGTCCTAAAGATGCTAAAAAATAAATTTAAGGTAAGATGAGAAAGACAAGAGCTAAAAAAAGACCTTTACTTCCAGATCCTAAATTTAATGATCAGTTAGTAACTCGTTTCGTAAACAACTTAATGTACGACGGAAAAAAATCTGTAGCATTCAAAATTTTCTATGATGCGTTAGAAATCGTAGATTCTCGTAAAGAAGATGCAGAAAAAACTTCATTAGACATTTGGAAAGAAGCATTATCTAATGTAATGCCTCACGTAGAAGTACGTTCTCGCCGTGTTGGTGGAGCTACATTCCAAATTCCAATGGAAATTCGTCCAGACCGTAAAATTTCAACAGCAATGAAATGGTTAATCAAATATTCTCGTAACAGAAACGAGAAATCGATGGCTCAAAAATTAGCTGGAGAAATTATTGCAGCTGCTAAAGAAGAAGGATCTGCCGTTAAAAAACGTCAAGATACTCACAAAATGGCAGAAGCTAACAAAGCATTCTCTCACTTTAGATTCTAATACACGATGGCAAGAGATTTAAAATACACAAGAAACATTGGTATTGCTGCTCACATCGATGCAGGAAAAACTACAACGACAGAGCGTATCTTATTCTATTCAGGTAAGAATCACAAAATTGGAGAAACTCACGAAGGATCAGCTACAACTGACTGGATGGAGCAAGAGGCTGAAAGAGGTATTACAATTACTTCTGCAGCTGTAACAGTAGATTGGACATTCCCAACAGAACAAGGTAAACCATTACCAGACGCTAAAGGATACCACTTTAATATTATCGACACTCCTGGTCACGTTGACTTTACAGTAGAGGTAAACCGTTCTTTACGTGTTTTAGATGGTTTAGTTTTCTTATTCTCAGCAGTAGATGGAGTTGAACCTCAGTCTGAAACAAACTGGCGTTTAGCAGATAACTATAAAGTTCCTCGTTTAGGTTTCGTTAACAAAATGGACCGTCAAGGAGCTGACTTCTTAAATGTATGTCGTCAAGTACGTGAAATGTTAGGATCAAACGCTGTTCCTATTGTATTACCAATCGGTGACGAAGCAGACTTTAAAGGAGTTGTAGATTTAATTAAAAATCGTGCAATTGTATGGCATGATGAGAATCATGGTTCTACATTTGATGTTGTTGAAATCCCAGCTGATATGGTTGACGATGTAAGACAATTCCGTGGTCAATTAATTGAAGAAGTAGCTGCGTATGATGAGAACTTATTAGAGAAGTACATGGAGGACGAAAACTCTATTACTGAAGAAGAAGTTCACGCTGCATTACGTGCTGCAACATTAGACATGTCTATCATCCCAATGACTTGTGGATCTTCGTTCAAAAACAAAGGTGTACAATTCATGTTAGATGCTGTATGTCGTTACTTACCATCACCAAGTGATAAAGAAGCGATCCCAGGAACTGACCCAAAAACTGACGAGCCTATCACAAGAAAGCCTTCAGTTGATGAGCCATTCGCAGCATTAGCATTTAAAATTGCTACTGACCCATTCGTAGGTCGTTTAGCATTCTTCCGTGCTTATTCAGGTGGATTAGACGCTGGATCTTACGTGTTAAATACTCGTTCTGGTAACAAAGAACGTATTTCTCGTATCTTCCAAATGCACGCGAACAAACAAGAGCCTATCGAGAGAATCGAAGCAGGTGATATTGGAGCTGCAGTAGGTTTCAAAGATATTAAAACAGGAGATACTTTATGTGATGAAAAAGCACCTATCGTATTAGAGTCTATGGACTTCCCAGATCCAGTAATTGGTATCGCAGTTGAGCCTAAAACGAAAGCTGACGTTGATAAATTAGGTATGGCTTTAGCTAAATTAGCTGAAGAAGATCCAACATTCCAAGTAAAAACTGATGAGGCTTCTGGTCAAACAGTTATTTCTGGTATGGGTGAGTTACACTTAGATATCATCGTTGACCGTTTAAAACGTGAATTTAAAGTAGAGGTTAACCAAGGAGAGCCTCAAGTAGAGTACAAAGAATCATTCTCTCGTCCAGCTAATCACCGTGAGGTTTACAAAAAACAATCAGGTGGTCGTGGTAAATTTGCTGATATCGTTTTCGAAATGGGACCAGCAGATGAAGGAAAAGTAGGTTTAGAATTCGTTTCAGAAATTAAAGGTGGTAACGTTCCAAAAGAATTTATCCCTTCTATTGAGAAAGGTTTCAAAGCTGCAATGAAGAATGGACCTTTAGCAGGATTCGAAATGGATTCGTTAAAAGTTACTTTAAAAGATGGATCTTTCCACCCTGTGGATTCTGACCAATTATCTTTCGAGTTAGCTGCTCAAATGGGTTACAAAGCTGCTGCAAAAGCTGCTGGTGCTCAAATTTTAGAGCCTATCATGAAGTTAGAGGTTTTAACTCCAGAAGAAAACATGGGTGACATTGTAGGTGACTTAAACCGTCGTCGTGGTCAAGTATCAGGAATGGATGATAGAAATAACGCTAAAGTTATTAAAGCTATGGTTCCATTAGCAGAAATGTTCGGATATGTAACTTCATTACGTACATTATCTTCTGGTCGTGCTACATCTACAATGGAATTCGATCACTACGCTCCAGCACCAACAAACGTGTCTGAAGCTGTAATCGCTAAAGCAAAAGGTAACGCTTAATTCAAGAAAAATGAGTCAAAAAATTAGAATAAAATTAAAATCTTACGATTATTCTTTAGTTGATAAATCAGCTGAAAAAATCGTAAAAACTGTAAAAGCTACAGGAGCTGTTGTTAATGGACCAATTCCATTACCAACTCACAAAAGAATCTTTACAGTTTTAAGATCTCCACACGTTAACAAAAAATCTCGTGAGCAATTTCAATTATCAGCTCACAAAAGATTATTAGACATTTATTCTTCTTCATCTAAAACAGTTGATGCTTTAATGAAGTTAGAATTACCTAGTGGTGTTGAAGTAGAAATTAAAGTATAGTTAGCTGTATTTTAAATAAATATAAACCCTGAGACGTGCACATCTCAGGGTTTTTTTTTATTAAAAATTTTTTCCAATTATATGCATAAAATAAGTACTTATCCAATAACCATTTACTTTGATTGATTTTCGTAATAATTTTTCAAGATAATTTTCATTTCCATAGGATGGATCATTAATTCTGTAATTCATCTGAAAACCTGTATTTGAATTAAATTCAGTTAAATCAAAATCTTTAAATAGTATTTCATAATTTTTATTATTTGAGTTATGTTTCAGAAATAATAAATTTTGAAATGTTTCTTCCTTTATTTGTTCGATATTTAAATTTAAATTAGCGAGACTGTTTGGATATTGATCGAGGAAGAAAATGATATGTTCTGATGGAGAAATTTTTTCTACAAATTCTCTCAATTCTTTTTCATCAGGATTATTCAATGCGCTTATTAATCCTATTTTTAAATCTTCAAAACGTTTGTAGCCGTTGTGAGGTTTCATTTCAATAGGTGAAGTTATAAATTCTCCCGAGTGGTTAATAACTCTCATTTTTCCATCTCTGAATGTTAACGCAATATATTCGGGATCATGAGACTTATATTCTCTTATAGATCGGTAAGTTTTTTCAAATTCTGTAACTTCATCAAAAAAATCTGGATTTATTGGCTTATTGTTTTGATTGATAATTTGATACAATTTATCTTTTTTTGCTTTGTATAAATTATTATAACTGATCTTTTTTAAATCTTTATAAGAAAATGGAATAATGATTTCGTTCTTAAGATTTATGACACCAAATTTTGATTTTCTTGCTGCTACAAATTGCTCTTTGTCATCAATATTGTCAAATGATAGGTAAGAATAATCAAAAGGAATAACTGTTTCGTTTCGATTATTTAAAATTCCGAAAGTATTTTTCTTTTTTGCGATGTAGTTAATCGTATTGATTGTATCTCTTCCATAATATTGTTGGGTTATTTCGTCATATTCAGTTGGAACAATTAATTTTCCATTTACAAAATCGAATAAACCAGCTAAATTATGTTTATTTTTTACAAGAATGTAGCGTCTAGAAGAGCTTGGAATATTTAAATCATTACTTGTGTCATGTATTAAGTTAAGTTTCGTGAATTGATCTTTATTCACTATCTGTGCGTCATTCGTTAAAAAACTATATAAATTATCTTTTTTTAGGAAGTACGCAATTGGTGTTCCATTAAATCTATCGTAGTATTTAAATGTTTTTAATTCATCATAAAGAGGGGCTGAGATTTCTTTTCCATTAATATTGTAAACTCCAACTTTTTTGTCAAGAATTGTTATGATTAGGGGTTTGTTATAAATAGGTGCATATATGTAATCATATTTTACTGGAATTAATGTGTTCTTCGAATACGATGAAATTATTCCATATTTTTCATTAAGACTAACAGTTGCTAAACCAAAACTAATAGCAGAGTCTAATGGTTTTATTTCATCATAAATTGTAGGAGTAGAAAAGTTGTTGTTCTCCATGTTTAACAAACCATATTTATTATCTTTTTTTATAACATAAGAGTTACCGATTTTTTCATTTATATTATCAAAAATAATAGGGACGATCAGTTCTCCTTTAGTATTCATTAACCCGTATTTATTATTTTGTTTAATTAATATATTAGCACCATAATGAATTTCTTTGACAGATTGGTATATAAATGGAGTTAAATTTTTTTCATTTGCAAAATATAAACCCATAGTTTGATCAAAGTTTTTGATAACGAAAATATTTTCTTTTCCTAAAGTTTTGATATTTTCCTTATCAACAGGGATAATAATTTTTGCGTCTTTATCTAGTAAGCCATATTTATTATCTTTCTTAACAATAAAATGTTGCAGTGATGAAATTGTAATTTCATCATAAATAGGTTTGACAATTTCTTTTCCAAGTTTATTTACACCCTTTTTATTGTTTTTGTTAGATATTACAATAATATCTGATTGATTTTGATACGTATTTTTAGGGTAGTCTAATTGAGAAAGTGTTGGTTTAGGTGCTCCTTCTCTACCTTCTCCTCGTCCTATGCCTTCTGTTCCTTCTGGGACTTGTGCAAAAGTATAAGCTATAGTAACAGTAGTAAGAATACTGCATAAGTAAATTTTATTCATATTTGTATACGTATTTGGTTAATTGTAATATCCTAAGTTAAAGATTATTTACTAATTAGTATGATATTTTAATATAAGGATTTTTTATTGTCAATAAATGATTAAAAAATAATCAATTGAAAGTTTGTTGTTTACAAATTAATTCATACATTTGCATGCTAATTTTAGAGAAGATCTCTAGTGGTCGAAAGTCCACATTCTCTGAAATATTAAACAAATTATTAACATATTTTAATCAAATGTCAGGTATCATTGGTAAAAAAATCGCGATGACTAGCTTATTTGATGAGAACGGGAAAAATATTCCTGTGACAATCGTAGAGGCTGGGCCATGTGTGGTTACTCAAGTCAGAACCGTAGAGAAAGATGGGTACGTTGCTGCTCAACTTGGTTTCGATGACGCAAAAGAAAAAAACACGACTAATGCTTTAAAAGGTCACTTTAAAAAAGCAGGAACTACTCCAAAGAGAAAGTTAGTTGAGTTTTACGGAGAAGAATTCGTAAACTCTTTAACTCTAGGAGGAGAAGTTAACGTTGAGTTATTCAACGAAGGAGAATTTGTAAGTGTTACAGGTACTTCAAAAGGAAAAGGTTTCCAAGGTGTTGTTAAACGTCATGGTTTCGGTGGGGTAGGTCAAGCTACACACGGTCAACATAACCGTTTAAGAGCTCCAGGTTCTATCGGTGCTGGTTCAGATCCATCTCGTGTATTCAAAGGAATGCGTATGGCTGGAAGAATGGGTGGTAAACAAGTTACTGTTCAGAACTTAAAAGTACTTAAAGTGGATACTGAGAAAAATCTTTTAATTGTTAAAGGTGCTATCCCAGGTCCTAAAAATTCATACGTAATCGTTAGAAGATGGAAGTAGTAGTATTAAACATCAAAGGTCAAGAAACTGGAAGAACAGTATCTTTAGACGAGGCAGTTTTCGGAATTGAGCCTTCTACACACACAGTGTACTTAGAAGTTAAACAATATTTAGCAGCTCAACGCCAAGGAACGCACAAAGCAAAAGAAAGAGCTGAGATTGCGGGATCAACTCGTAAAATCAAAAAGCAAAAAGGAACAGGTACAGCTCGTGCTGGTTCTATCAAATCTCCAGTGTTTAGAGGAGGAGGTAGAGTTTTCGGACCACGTCCAAGAAACTACTCTTTCAAATTAAACAAAGCACAAAAGAGATTAGCTAAAAAATCAGTTTTATCACAAAAATTAGCTGAGAATGAAATCAAAGTTGTTGAAAACTTTTCTTTCGAAGCACCAAGAACTAAAGAGTTCAAAACTGTTTTAACTGATTTAGGATTAGAGAACACAAAATCATTATTCGTATTAGGTGAATCTAATAGCAATGTATATTTATCTTCTCGTAACTTACAAAAAGTTAAAGTTGTTACAACTGAGGAATTAAATGTATTTGATTTAATCAATGCTTCTCAAATCGTATTTTTAGAAGGTTCTTTAGCAACAGTTCAAGAAAATTTAACAAAATAAGACGAAGAAAATGGGAATCATAATTAAACCAGTAATTTCAGAAAAAGCAACTAATAACAGTGAGTTGTTAGGGCAATATTCGTTTTATGTAGACACAAAAGCTAACAAAATTGAAATTAAAGAAGCTGTAGAAAAAACTTACGGTGTATCTGTAGTTTCTGTTAGTACTTTAGTATCTGCTCCAAAAGTAAAAACTCGTTACACAAAAACAGGTTTTCAAACTGGAAAAACAAATAAGTTGAAAAAAGCGATCGTTAGCTTAGCTGAAGGTCAAGAAATAGAGTTGTTCGGATAATTTAAGAATTAAAAAATGTCAGTAAGAAAATTAAAACCTATCACCCCGGGACAACGTTTTAGAGTGGTTAATGAATTTGCGGCAGTAGATAAAAATGCTAAGCCAGAAAAGACATTAGTTGAAGGAAAATCTAAATCGGGTGGACGTAACAACACTGGTAAAATGACAATGCGTTATATCGGTGGTGGACACAAACAAAAATATCGTATCATCGACTTCAAACGTGATAAAGAAGGTGCTGCAACTGTAGAATCTGTACAATACGATCCAAACAGAACTGCATTCATCGCTTTATTATCTTACGAAGATGGTGAAAAACGTTACATTATTGCTCAAAATGGTTTGAAAGCTGGACAAGTAATTGTTTCAGGTGAAAATGTAGAACCAGAAGTAGGTAATGCTATGAAGCTTAAAAACATGCCATTAGGTACAGTAATCTCTTGTATTGAGTTACGTCCAGGGCAAGGAGCAGTTATGGCAAGAAGTGCAGGTACTTATGCTCAATTAGTTGCGCGTGATGGTAAATATGCTATCGTTAAGTTACCAAGTGGTGAATCAAGAATGATTTTAGTGGAGTGTAAAGCAACAGTAGGTGTTGTTTCTAACACAGACCATCAGTTAGAAGTTTCTGGTAAAGCTGGTCGTTCTAGATGGCAAGGTCGTCGTCCAAGAACTCGTCCAATGGTTATGAACCCTGTAGATCACCCAATGGGTGGTGGTGAAGGTCGTGCGACAGGAGGTATCCCTCGTTCTCGTAACGGTATTCCAGCGAAAGGTTACAAAACTCGTGACAAGAAGAAAGCGTCTAACAAATATATTGTTGAAAGAAGAAAAAAATAATTTATGGCACGTTCATTAAAAAAAGGACCATTCATCCACTATAAATTAGAAAAGAAAGTTCTTGCTAACGTAGAAAGCGGTAGCAAAAACGTGATCAAAACATGGTCAAGAGCATCAATGATTTCTCCTGATTTTGTTGGTCAAACAATCGCAGTACACAACGGAAAGCAATTTATTCCTGTTTATGTTACTGAGAACATGGTAGGTCATAAATTAGGTGAGTTCGCTCCTACACGTACTTTTAGAGGTCATGCCGGAGCTAAAAACAAAGGAAAAAAATAGTAAAGGGCCATGGGATCTAGAAAAAGATTAAGTAACGAAAGAATCAAAGAAGCTAACAAGCAGGTAGCTTTTGCGAAATTAAATAATGTTCCTACTTCTCCTCGTAAGATGAGATTAGTAGTAGATATTATCCGTGGAGTTGAAATTCAAAAAGCTTTAGGTATTTTAAAATATACTAAAAACCACGCTTCAATCCGTTTAGAGAAATTGTTATTAAGCGCTATCGCTAACTGGCAAATCAAAAACGAAGGAGCTGATGTTGAAGAAGCTGGATTATATGTAAAAGAAATCTCTGTTGATAGTGCACGTCAATTAAAAAGAATTCGTACTGCACCTCAAGGTAGAGCACATAGAATCAGAAAACGTTCAAACCATGTAACTTTGGTTTTAGGAACTAAAGAAGATAAACAAAAAGTACAAGATTAAGAATATGGGACAAAAAACTAATCCAATCGGAAATCGTTTAGGAATCATCAGAGGATGGGATTCTAACTGGTACGGTGGAAATGATTACGGTGATAAAATTGCAGAAGATGCAAAAATTCGTACTTATTTAAGAGCACGTTTGTCTAAAGCCGGAGTTTCTCGTATTTACATCGATCGTACTTTAAAATTGGTTACAGTTACTGTAACTACTGCTCGTCCAGGTATCATTATTGGTAAAGGTGGACAAGAAGTTGACAAATTAAAAGAAGAGTTAAAGAAAATCACTGGTAAAGAGGTTCAAATTAACATCTTCGAAATTAAGAGACCAGAATTAGATGCAATCTTAGTAGGGGATAGTATCGCTCGTCAAATTGAGAATCGTATTTCTTACCGTCGTGCTATTAAAATGGCAATTCAATCAGCAATGAGAATGAACGCAGAAGGAATCAAAGTTCAAATCTCTGGTCGTTTAAACGGTGCAGAGATGGCACGTTCTGAAACTTATAAAGAAGGACGTATTCCTTTGTCTACATTCCGTGCAGACATTGATTACCACATTTCAGAAGCTCATACAACTTACGGTCGTTTAGGGATCAAAGTATGGATCATGAAAGGTGAGGTATATGGTAAGAGAGAATTATCTCCATTAGTTGGATTACAGAAAAAACAAAAAAAATCTGAAAACAACAGAAAAGGAGGTGAAAGATCTAATAATAGAAAGCGATAATTTAGTTTAACAACTAACATAAAGAATTAAGTAGATATGTTATCACCGAGAAGAGTAAAGTTTAGAAAAACCCAAAAAGGTAAGATGAAAGGTGTTTCTCACAGAGGAACTCAATTAGCTTACGGGACTTTCGGGATCAAATCTTTAGACGAAGCGTTTATTACAGCACGTCAAATCGAGGCAGCTCGTATTGCTGCAACTCGTTTCATGAAGAGAGAGGGTCAATTATGGATTAAAATATTTCCAGATAAACCAATTACTAAGAAACCAGCAGAGGTACGTATGGGTAAAGGTAAAGGTGCACCAGAATATTGGGTAGCTCCTGTACAACCAGGTCGTATCTTATTCGAAGTAGGAGGTGTGCCAGTAGAGGTTGCAACTGAAGCATTGCGTTTAGCAGCTCAGAAGTTACCTGTTAAGACTAAGTTTATCGTTGCACGTGATTTCCAAAATTAATAATTTCAAAAATTAAGAAAAAATGAAAGCAGCAGATATTAGAAATCTAAGTGTTGAGGAGTTACAAGCTAAAATAGCTGAAGAACAAGCGAACTACGATCAATTAAAATTGACAAACGCTGTTTCTCCTGTAGCAAATCCAATCGGTATTAGAGACTTACGCAGAACAATTGCTCGTTTGAATACCGTGTTAAACGAAAAACAATCATAACAGTAATCTGTAACTGATGGAAAGAAAATTAAGAAAAGAAAGAGTAGGTTTAGTTACATCAAACAAAATGGAAAAAACCATTGTTGTAGCTGAAACTAAGAAGCAAAAGCACCCATTCTATGGGAAATTCGTTTTAAAAACGAAGAAATATACAGCGCACGACGAAAATAACGAGTGTAACGAAGGTGACACAGTGCGTATCATGGAGACTCGTCCTTTGTCTAAAAACAAAAGATGGAGATTAGTAGAAATCATTGAAAGAGCTAAATAATATAAGTTATGTTACAACAAGAATCTAGATTAAAAGTTGCAGATAACACAGGAGCTCGTGAAGCATTAGTAATCCGCGTTTTAGGTGGTACTAAAAAAAGATACGCATCAGTAGGTGACAAAATCGTAGTTGCAATCAAGGAAGCTACACCTGCAGGAAACGTTAAAAAAGGTGCTGTATCAAAAGCTGTTGTAGTTAGAACTAAAAAAGAAGTTCGTAGAAAAGACGGTTCATATATCCGTTTCGACGATAATGCATGTGTATTATTGAACACTCAAGGAGAAATGCGTGGAACTCGTGTATTCGGTCCAGTTGCTCGTGAGTTACGTGATAAAGAATATATGAAAATTGTATCATTAGCCCCAGAGGTATTATAATAGAACAACATGGCAAAGTTAAAAATTAAAAAAGGAGACAAAGTAGTCGTATTATCAGGTTCTTCAAAAGGACAAACTGGTACTGTGTTACGCGTATTCCCTGACAAAGCTAAAGCTATCGTTGAAGGGGTTAATATTGCAAAAAAACGTGTAAAGCCAAGCGCACAAAATCCACAAGGTGGAGTTGTTGAAAAAGAAGCTCAAATCTATTTATGTAAATTGGCTTTAGTAGATCCAGAAACTGGGAAAGCAACGAAAGTAGCGATCAAAGAAGAAGGAGGGAAAAAAGTAAGAATTGCTAAAAAATCAGGAAAAGCTATCTAAGATGAGTACAACAACATACACACCTCGTCCGCAGGTTAAATATAAAGAAGAGATTGTAGCTGCTCTTAAAGAAGAGTTCGGATACAAATCTATTATGCAAGTTCCTAAATTAGAGAAAATTGTTTTATCTCAAGGTTTAGGTGCTGCTACAGCTGACAAAAAAATCGTTGATTACGCTATCGAAGAGTTAGAATTAATCACAGGTCAAAAAGCAGTAGGAACAATTTCTAAGAAAGACGAAGCAGCTTTCAAATTACGTAAAGGAATGCCAATTGGTGCTCGTGTAACTTTACGTGGTGAGAAAATGTACGAATTCTTAGATCGTTTAGTATCTGCAGCTTTACCTCGTGTACGTGATTTTAACGGTATTTCTTCTACAGGTTTCGACGGTAGAGGTAACTATAACTTAGGTATCAAAGAGCAAATTATCTTCCCAGAAATTAATATTGATAAAATCAAGAAAATTCAAGGTTTAGATATTACCTTTGTAACTTCAGCGAATACAGATAAAGAAGCGAAAGCTTTATTAGCTAAATTCGGATTACCATTTACAAAAGAAAAATAAGAAGTCATGGCTAAAGAATCAATGAAAGCGCGTGAGCGCAAAAGACAAGCATTAGTTGCTAAGTATGCTGCGAAACGTCAAGCTTTATTAGAAGCTGGTGACTACGAAGCATTACAAAAATTACCTAAAAACGCTTCTCCTGTACGTTTACACAACCGTTGTAAATTAACAGGTCGTCCAAAAGGATACATGAGAACTTTCGGGATCTCTCGTGTTACATTCCGTGAAATGGCAAACGAAGGGTTAATCCCAGGTGTTAAAAAAGCATCTTGGTAATCTACCAAACGCTTTAGAAATATTAAATCCTTACTCTTTTATTGAGTAAGGATTTTTTTTTAATCAATTCCTTTATAAGAAATATTTTTAATAACACTATAACAAGGTTTCGCTTATGCCTTAATGGATTAAAAATAAATTATTGAGATAAATAGTTTGTAATTAAAAAATATGCAATATATTTGCAACCCAAATGCATAGTGCATTTTGGTGAAACTTTAATTTTAAAAGTAGTGCAACAGCGCTATACTATAGAATTATATTATGTATACAGACCCAATTTCAGATTTTCTAACACGCGTTAGAAATGCAATGATGGCAGGACACAAAGTAGTGGAAATCCCTGCATCTAAAATTAAAAAAGAGATCACTAAGATCTTATTTGAACAAGGTTACATCTTGAACTACAAATTCGAAGGACAAGACAAACCTCAAGGAACAATCAAAATCGCTTTAAAGTACGACAAAGTAACTAAAGAGCCAGCTATCCGTAAAATAAAAAGAGCATCTACTCCAGGTTTACGTCAATACGCAGGATCTAAAGAATTACCTCGTGTTTTAAACGGATTAGGTGTTGCTATTATTTCAACTTCTAAAGGAGTTATGACAGATAAACAAGCTCGTCAAGAGAATGTAGGTGGTGAAGTTTTATGTTTTGTTTATTAATCTTTTAAAAAATTAAGAAATTATGTCAAGAATAGGACACGCACATATCAACATTCCTGCAGCAGCGACTGTTGAATTTAAAGATAACGTAGTTACGGTTAAAGGTAACAACATTACAATGACAAGAGAGTTAAACGAAGGATTTGATGTAACTATCGAAGACGGAGTTTTAACTGTAGTTCGTCCAAATGATTCTAAAGATAACAAAGCTTTACATGGTTTGTACCGTGCATTAATCAATAACATGATTATCGGTGTTACTGAAGGTTTCAAAAAACAATTAGAATTAGTTGGGGTTGGGTATAGAGCTTCTAACCAAGGACAAAAATTAGATTTGTCATTAGGTTTCTCTCACAACATCATTATCGAATTACCAACAGAAGTTAAAGTTGAAACTTTAACAGAGAAAGGTAAAAGCCCTATTATTACATTATCATCACATGATAATCAATTATTAGGAATGGTTGTAGCTAAAATCCGTTCTTACCGTAAGCCAGAGCCTTACAAAGGAAAAGGAATTAAGTTCGTAGGAGAAATTATTAGAAGAAAAGCAGGTAAATCTGCATAAAAATCATTGAAAAATGGCATTATCTAAAGTAGAAAAAAGACAAAAAATAAAAAGACGCGTGCGTCGAAATATTTTTGGAACAGAAACTAAACCTCGTTTGTCAGTTTACCGTTCTAACAAAGAAATTTACGCTCAAATTATTGACGATAACAATGGAGTAACTTTAGCTTCTGCATCATCTCGTGAAAAAGGTGTTGCTGTAGAAGGTACAAAATCTGAAGTTTCTGTATCAGTTGGTAAAGCTTTAGCTGCAAAAGCTATCGCAAAAGGAATTGAAACTGTCGTTTTTGATCGTAACGGTTTCGTGTATCATGGTAGAATCAAAGCTTTAGCAGACGGTGCTAGAGAAGGTGGATTAAAATTCTAAAAAAGAGAAAGAAATTATGTTAGGATTTAAAAACGTAGAAAGAGTAAAACCAACAGGTTTAGATTTAAAAGATCGTTTAGTTGGAGTACAACGTGTTACTAAAGTAACAAAAGGAGGTAGAGCATTTGGTTTCTCAGCAATCGTAGTAGTAGGTGACGGAAACGGAGTAGTAGGTTACGGATTAGGGAAATCTAAAGACGTAGCATCTGCAATCGCTAAAGCTATCGAAGATGCTAAGAAAAACTTAGTACGTATCCCATTATTTAACAATACAATTCCTCACGCTCAAGAAGCTCGTTTCGGTGGTGCACAAGTATTCATACGTCCAGCAGCAAAAGGTACAGGAGTAATTGCAGGTGGTACAGTACGTGCGGTATTAGAATCAGTTGGTGTACATGATGTATTATCAAAATCAAAAGGTTCTTCTAACCCTCACAATGCAGTAAAAGCTACATTCAGCGCTTTATTAAGCTTACGTTCTGTAGAAACTATTGCACGTCAAAGAGGTATTTCTGTAACTAAAGTGTTCAACGGATAAAAAAAAGTAAAATGAGCAAAGTAAGAGTAAAACAAACACGTAGTGCAATCAACCGTGATAAATCTCAAAAAGCTACATTAGTTGCTTTAGGTTTAAGAAAGTTGAATCAAGTAGTAGAGCACGAATCAACTCCTCAAATCGAAGGAATGATTCGTAAAATCTCACACTTAGTAGTAGTAGAAAGAGCTTAATCGCTTTAACCTTTTAAAAATTATTAAAAATGAATTTAAGTAATTTAAAACCAGCTGCTGGTTCAGTACAAAATAAATTCCGTAAAGGTAGAGGTGAAGGTAGTGGAAACGGTTTGACAGCAGGTCGTGGACACAAAGGTGCTAAATCTCGTTCTGGTTATTCAAGAAAAATCGGTTTCGAAGGTGGACAAATGCCTTTACAAAGACGTTTACCTAAATTTGGTTTCAAAAACATCAACAGAGTTGAGTACACTGGAATCAATTTAGATACAATTCAACAATTAGTTGATAACAACAAAATTACAGATACTTTAAATAAAGAAACATTAGTTCAGTTAGGATTAGCTCACAAAAATGACTTAGTGAAAATTTTAGGTCGTGGAGAGTTAAAAGCAACTGTTAATGTTACTGCTGATAAATTCACTCAAACAGCTCAAGAAGCTATTGTGAATGCAGGAGGTAAAGTAGAATTAGTTAACGCTTAAGAATATATTTTATAGATGAAAGGGTTTATACAGACCATAAAAAATATCTGGAGCATAAAAGAATTGAAGGATAAGTTACTTGTAACTATCCTTCTATTGTTGGTTTATAGATTCGGTTCTCATATTCCACTTCCAGGTGTCGATATTAACGAGGTTAATCGTTTTGTTGCAGACCAAGAAAATGCAAATTCAGGAATTTTAGGATTATTAAACTCTTTTACCGGAGGTTCTTTTAAGAGAGCTTCCGTATTTGCGTTAGGAATTATGCCTTATATCTCTGCTTCGATTGTTATACAATTGATGGGATTAGCAGTACCTTACATCCAAAAACTACAAAAAGAAGGAGAAAGCGGACGTAACAAAGTAAATCAAATTACGAGATGGTTGACAATCGGGATTTGTTTGGTGCAAGCACCAGCATACCTTACATTGGTAACTTCTCAAATTTTACCTTACGATCCAACTTCATCATATGCTATCTATGTAATTCCTCCAACCAACTTTTGGTTCTGGTTCCCTTCAACAATCATTTTGATTACAGGGACAATCTTTGCCATGTGGATGGGAGAAAAAATTACTGACAAAGGTATAGGTAACGGTATTTCAATCTTAATTATGGTTGGTATCCTAGCCGACTTACCAAAAGCAATATTTAATGCATTTGAAGTAGACCCTTCAAACGGTATTTTCTTCTTGATAGAAATGTTAGGGTTAATCCTAGTTATTGCAATGTGTATTATGATTGTTGCAGCGGTGCGTAAAGTACCAGTACAATATGTAAGAAGAGCGCAAACTTCAAGTAGCTCATATATGAGATCAGTTACAGACTCTGTACGCTCATATATTCCACTTAAAGTTAATGCAGCAGGTGTAATGCCTATTATCTTCGCGCAAGCAATTATGTTTTTACCAGGAACATTGGCAAACTATTTTCTAGACGAAGGAAGTCCAGTAAAAGCATTCTTCGCGAAAATGGCAGATCCATTTACGTGGGAATACAATTTGATCTTCGGATTATTAATTATTATCTTCACCTATTTCTATACTGCGATCACAATCCCAGTAAACCAAATGGCTGAAGACTTAAAACGTAACGGAGGAATCATCCCTGGAATCCGCCCTGGAAAAGAAACTGCAAATTTTTTAGACGAAATTTTATCAAAAATTACGTTACCTGGAGCAATTTTACTAACTTTGCTTGCTGTTTTGCCAGCGATTGTAAAATTATTAGGTGTAGAACAGAGCTTAGCAATGTTCTTTGGAGGTACATCAATGTTAATTATGGTGGGAGTTATCTTAGATACTGTACAACAAATTAATACATATTTATTAAATCACCGTTACGATGGTTTAATGTCTTCAGGTAGAACTTCAAGAGATATCTAATAAGATTTTATTAAAAAGATTTATGGCTAAACAAAAACATATTGAACAAGACGGTACGATTACAGAAGCATTATCCAATGCAATGTTCCGTGTCGAATTAGAAAATGGACATGTTGTAACATGTAACATATCTGGTAAAATGCGTATGCACTATATCAAATTATTACCAGGTGATAGAGTTAAAATAGAGATGTCTCCTTACGATTTAACGAAAGGTAGAATATCTTACAGATACTAAAAGAAATAATAACGACTGGTGATAGAGTTAATGTAGATACGTTAACTCTATCGGATTATAAATAAATTTACAAAGATGAAAATTAGAGCATCCATTAAAAAGAGAAGTGCTGACTGTAAAATTGTGCGTCGTAAAGGACGTTTGTATGTGATCAACAAAAAGAATCCTAAGTTTAAACAAAGACAAGGTTAATTATTTAGAATTATGGCAAGAATTTCAGGTGTAGATTTACCTAAAAACAAAAGAGGGGTAATCGGACTTACATACATTTACGGGATCGGAAGAAGCAGTGCTTCTAAAATCTTAGCTGAAAATAATATTTCAGAAGATACAAAAGTTAGCGAATGGACTGATGAAGAAATCAACGCAATCCGTGCATCGATCAATGAAACTTTCAAAGTAGAAGGTGAATTAAGATCAGAAATCCAATTAAACATCAAACGTTTAATGGATATCGGATGTCAAAGAGGTATTCGTCACAGATTAGGTTTACCATTACGTGGTCAAAGAACAAAAAATAACTCACGTACAAGAAAAGGTAAAAAGAAAACAGTTGCTAACAAGAAAAAAGCCACTAAATAATAAATAGGATCATGGCAAAAAATCAGAAAGTAGTAAAGAAAAGAAAAGTAGTTATTGAAGCTACTGGACAAGCTCATATTCAAGCATCGTTTAACAACGTTATCGTTACTTTAACAAACAAAAACGGTGAAGTTATCTCTTGGTCTTCAGCAGGTAAAATGGGATTCCGTGGATCTAAAAAGAACACTCCTTACGCTGCTCAAGTAGCTGCACAAGATGCAACAACAGTTGCATACGAAGCAGGATTAAGAAGAGTAAAAGTATTCGTGAAAGGACCAGGTCAAGGTCGTGAATCTGCTATTAGAACAATTCATAACGGTGGTATCGAGGTTTCTGAAATCGTTGATGTTACTCCATTACCACACAATGGATGTCGTCCACCTAAAAAGAGAAGAGTATAATCATTTTTCTCAATTTAATTATTTAATATATTTAATAGTAACAAATCATGGCAAGATATACAGGACCAAAAACTAAAATTGCAAGAAAATTTGGACAACCAATTTTCGGTGACGATAAATCTTTTGAGAAAAAGAAATATCCTCCAGGGCAACACGGACCTAACAAAAGAAGAGCTAAAAAATCAGAATACGCTATTCAGTTAACTGAAAAACAAAAAGCAAAATATACTTACGGTATTTTAGAGCGTCAATTTGCTAACTTATACAAAAAAGCAAATGCTTCTAAAGGAATTACAGGTGAAGTATTATTACAATTATGTGAATCTCGTTTAGATAACGTAGTTTACCGTTTAGGTATCGCAAACTCACGTAGTGCTGCACGTCAATTAGTATCTCACAAACACGTAACTGTAAACGGAGAAATCGTGAACATCCCTTCTTACCAATTAAAAGCAGGTGATGTAATCGCTGTTAGAGAAAAATCTAAATCTTTAACTGCAATCACAAACTCTTTACACGCACGTAGCGAGTACGATTGGTTAATTTGGAACGACGAACAAAAATCAGGAACTTTCACAAAAGCTCCAGAAAGAGTTCAAATTCCAGAAGATATTAAAGAGCAATTAATCGTCGAGTTATATTCTAAATAAACCTTAAAATCAGACTAATAAAATGACTATTTTAAATTTCATCAAACCTGACAAAGTAATCTTAGTAGAGTCTGACTCTAAATTCGGACAATTCGAGTTCCGTCCATTAGAACCAGGATACGGGATTACAGTTGGAAATGCTCTACGTAGAGTGTTACTTTCTTCATTAGAAGGATATGCGATCACTTCAATCAAAATTGAAGGAGTTGAGCACGAATTTTCAACTATTCCAGGAGTAGTGGAAGATGTTACAGAGATCATTTTAAATCTGAAAAAGGTTCGTTTTAAGAAACAAATTGATGAATCAGATGCTGAAACTGTAACTGCTACTATCTCAGGGCAAGATCAATTAACAGCAGGTGATTTAGGGAAATTTATTTCTGGATTCCAAGTTTTAAACCCTGAATTAGTTATCGCTAACTTAGACGCTAAAGTAAACGTAACAATTACATTTACAATCGAAAAAGGTAGAGGATACGTACCAGCTGATGAGAATAAAAAGGCTTCTGCGCCAATCGGTACTATAGCAATTGACTCAATTTACACTCCAATTAAGAATGTAAAATACGCAATTGAAAACTATCGTGTAGAACAAAAAACTGACTACGAAAAATTAGTTTTTGAAATTACAACAGATGGTTCTATAACACCTCAAGATGCTTTAACTGAAGCAGCTAAAATCTTAATTCACCACTTTATGTTATTCTCAGATGAGAGAATTACATTAGAAGCGGAAGAAGTTGCATCTGGTGAAACTTATGATGAAGAAGCATTACATATGCGCCAATTATTGAAAACAAAATTGGTAGATATGGATTTATCAGTAAGAGCATTAAATTGTTTAAAAGCAGCTGAAGTTGAAACATTAGGCGAATTAGTTTCTTTCGCTAAGTCTGACTTAATGAAATTCAGAAACTTTGGTAAGAAATCTCTTACAGAGTTAGAAGAATTGGTGGACAGCAAAGGTCTTAACTTTGGAATGGACATCGCAAAATATAAGTTAGACGTAGAATAATTTTATTAAAAAATGAGACACGGAAAAAAATTTAACCATTTAGGTAGAACTGCCTCTCATAGAAGAGCTTTATTATCTAATTTAGCTATAGCGTTGATTACTCACAAGAGAATTAACACAACAGTAGCAAAGGCTAAAGCATTACAAACATATGTTGAGCCTTTATTGACAAAGTCTAAAACAGACGATACTAACAACCGTCGCGTTGTATTTTCATACTTACAAGATAAAGAAGCTGTAACTGAATTATTCAGAACTGTAGCTCCTAAAATTGCAAATCGCCCAGGAGGATACACTCGTATCATCAAAACTGGATTCCGTTTAGGTGACGGTGCTGATACTGCAATGATCGAGTTAGTAGATTTCAATGATATCTACACTAACGCGAAAGTAGAGAAAAAAGCAACTACACGTCGTAGTAAAAAAAGTACTAAAACAGAAGAAGCTGCACCAGCTGCTGAAACTGAAAGTACAGAAGAAGCATAATCTATTCGATTATATAGTAAAAAGCCTCCCAATTTGGGAGGCTTTTTTTGTTATAGAAAATTTCATATTTTTAGATGATAATTAACTATATGAAATTCAAATTACTACTTTTTATATTACTGAGTACTTTTACATTTGGTCAAAATTATAATTTTAAGAATTCATTTGATTCTATTAAAGTTAATCAATCGAAGTTAAAATACACACGAGTAGCTTATTATATTGGTGACATAAAATCGAATGCTTTAAAAGAAAATAAAAGACCTGAATATCTTTTTGCTACGATAAAAGAATTTGAGAACCAAAGTAAACAGCATACAAAAAGAGAAGATATTGTTAATAAAATTTCTCCATTAATAGAAAAAGAAATTGCTAAAAGTAAACCTATCGATCTGGCATTTCTTAATTTTTATTACGCGAATCTATTATTTGAAAACATCAATGTAGAATCTTCTACTAAAAGTGATTTGTCTACTAATTTCGTGGATTGGACTTTCGAAAAGAGATTTAAAATGATTGATTCATTATTGTCTGAATCAATAAGAAATAAAGAACTTTTGATGAATGAACCAACAGAAAATTGGAAGATTATTTTAGATTCAGATTATATCAATCAAGCTTTGGAAAAAGAAGCTAAAAAGTCAGTTTATCATTACAATCAATTCACTTTAATACCCACGCTTTATCATTTATTGGGAAACTTATATATAAACGGGATTAATCAACTTTATCAAAGCAATCGTTATATTCAAAAAGATAAATTTGAGCGAATTGCAAATAAAGTGAAACCTATTTTGTTTGAGTTAAATCAACTTAATGAAAAGAAAAATTATAAAGAAGCAAGTTCATATCAATTTTATAAAAACATTAATTATTTAGCTGATTTCGATAAATTAAAAAATGAATTAAACAAAAAACCAGCAGATTTTAATGCTCAGATTTTATTTTATCAATTAAAGGAAGCTTATTCTATTCATCCTGATGCAGACAAAACTGTTAAGCAATTAAATGAGGTCATTCAACTTTATCCAAAATCAATTTGGACTAAAAATCTTGTAGAATTTCGGAATGATATTTCGGCTCCAAAATTAGATATTCAATATACCGATTCTTATCCAAGCAACGAATACATTCCGATTACTGTAATTCACAAAAAAGTAAATGAGCTTTATATAAGAGTTTACAAGAAGAAATATTCGCCAAAACAAGATGAAATTTATACGAAATATGATTCGTTGACCAAAAGTTATCATTTGGATGAAGAACTTGTTTATAGTGAAAAAGTAAAATTAAAGGAATTTAAAGATTACGATCATCACAAAGTTTTGTACAAATTAAATCCGCTTACAAATGGATATTATGAAGTTTTTATTAGTAATAATGAAAATTTTATTGATGATTATTATTTTAATATCGTCAAGAATACAACTATTCAGGTTTCAGATTATTTTATTTCTGCTTTTGAAACCGAAGAATTAGAAAATGGTTATAAATACAGAGGACAAATTATTAATCGAAAAAATGGTTTGCCCTTAGCAAATAAAGCAATCAAACTTTATGGAGAAGCGAATAAGAAAGCCTTCCATAAAGTAAAAAGTGTGCAAACGAATGCGAATGGTGAATTTACATACAAGTCGAATGATGATTCGGATAAACGCGAAGATTTGGACAATTTGTATTTATACATTCCATCTACAAAAGATTTTTTTGACTTATCGAATAACAATATAAACGAAATTTACGATTATTCGGATAATGAATCTGATATAGAAACAGATGCTACACTTTTGTTGGATAGAAAAATTTATCGACCAAATCAAGACGTATTTTTCAAAGCTATTTTGCACGAACGAAATGCAGTTGAAGGTAAGGTTCTTCCAAAAGTTGATTTGATAGCTTTTCTAAAAAATGCAAATAAAGAAACGATAGATAGTTTAGCTTTAACAACCAATGATTTTGGATCTATAAATGGAAAATTTAAATTGCCAGCAGAAACATTGAATGGAAATTTCAGAATTGAAATTCGTTCTTCAAATTCAAATAATAAAAAATCCATCAATTCAATTAGTTTTAATGTAGAGGAATATAAACGTCCAACTTTTAGAGTTGTTCTTGAGAAGAATAAGGAAACGTTACAAATAGGAGATAAAGCGACTTTCAAAGGTTATGTAGAATCGCTTTCGGGAGCGCGAATTAATGATGCAAGCATCCAATATTATTTTGAACGAAATTATGGTTCGATAAACGAAGAATCTGATACGATAAAAACTGATCAAAATGGCGAATTTGTCATTGAAAAGTTATTAACAGGAAAAGAAGATATAGAAAATATAACGTTAGATGTTACTGCGGTTTTGCAAACAGGAGAAACTCAAAATACATCAACGAATTATTATTACGGGAAAAATATTTTCGAGATTAAAATAATTTCTGATGAGATTTTCATCAATAAAGATTGGAATAAAATCAATTTAGAAACCAAAAATTTAAATGATGTTTTTGTTCCTATGAAAGGGAAAGTTTCAATTTATAAACTTCAAGAACCGAAAGGAATTTATGGTTCTAACTATTTAAGTTTTGATTCGGATTATGATTTATTAACGCAACAAGAAAAACAAGCGTATTTCGGAAAGTATAATTTAGATAAAAAGAATTCAAAAAATTGGAACAAAGAAACGATTGTTCAACAAACTGATTTTGATACGACATTAGAAAAAACGATTGCAATTAATCATCCAGAAAAATTACAAAAAGGATATTATTTGGTTGAAGCAATTTCGTTGAATAAGAATGATACAGTAATTAGTTCTCGCATCATAAAAATTGCAGAAGATATTTCGTATCATTTTTCTTATAAGGAATTTTTAGCGGTTAGCACGGAAAAAACAGCATATACAATTGGTGATACATATAATTTGTTTTTTGATACAGATTTTAAGGAAGATGGTGTGGTTTATATTTATACACAAGATCAGAATAAATTTATAAAATCGGAGAAATTAAATTTCAAAAATGGAAAAGCAACTTATTCTGTAAAAGTAACAAAGGATATGATTATGAATAAATTCAGAATTGATTATTTATTCATTCGAAACAATCAATATCAGAGTGCTTTTGTTACAATTCCTACGGAAGAAAAAAATCATCAACTAATTGTAAAGACAGAAGTTTTTCGAGATAAAATTCAACCCAATCAACAAGAAACATGGTCGCTTAAAATTTCAAGTCCTTCGAATAAAAAAGTAGATGCAGAAGTTTTAACAACAATGTATGATGCGTCTTTAGATCAGTTTAGAAGCAATAATTATTTTGATGCAATTAATTGGAATTTTAATTCATATTACCCATTTTCTTCTTATAAAATAACAGAGAATTTTTATGATTTTGCAAGTTTTGGTTCGCTTTATTCTCCTAAAAATATTCAACCAATCGAATTTACATTTCCTCAAATCAAGACTTCTCTTTTCAGAAGTTTTAATGCTGCAGATATTGATGAAATTATAAGCAAATCATCACTTTCTTACATAGTAAATCAAGAAGAAAGCGAGGATTATCTTTATGCGTTATCAGGAAAACTTAATGGGCTAGATTTAGCAGAAGTTGTGACAACAGGTTATGGTCAAACTGGAGCTTCAAAAAATATGATTATTAGAGGTGTAGGAAGTATAAATTCTCAACAAGAAGCATTGGTTATAATTAACGGAGAGGTGAAGAAAATGACAGATATTAATGCAGATGATATTGGCGAAATTACGGTTCTAAAAAATAATGAAGCTACGGCTTTATATGGTAGTCGTGGAGCAAATGGTGTAATTATTATACAAACAAAAAATAAAAATTCGGAAGAAAAACAAATAGATTTATCTAAAATAAAAGTGCGCACAAATCTTAATGAAACAGCTTTCTTTTATCCAAGTTTACGTACAGATTCAGAAGGAAATGTTTCTTTTGATTTTACTACGCCAGAAGCATTAACGGAATGGAAATTATTAGTGTTTGCACATGATAAAGAGTTGAATTCTGGCGATGGAACTTTTATTACAAAAACACAAAAAGATTTGATGGTTTCACCGCATTTACCTCGTTATTTTAGAGAGAATGATGAAATGATTCTTTCAACTCAAATTCAAAATATTTCGGATAAAAATCTGAATGGAATTGCAAAAATTGAGTTGATTAATCCAAAAAATAATCAAATCATTACTTCTGATTTCGCTGTACAAAATGAAACACAAAACTTTGATGTAAATGCTAAACAAACGTCAATGATTGAATGGAAGATAAAAGTTCCTGAAAATTATGAAGATGTTATCGTTAAAATTGTCGCAGGAACAGAACTGTTTTCTGATGGTGAACAACAAGTTCTTTCTGTTTTATCAAATAAAATTACACTTGCAGAAAGTCAATCTATTGTGGTTTTACCAAATGAAACGAAAGAAATTAAGTTAGACATTTCTAAAAATCAGTTCCAATCGTTCAAATTTGTAATTGAAACAAATCCATTATTTTCGGTTCTTAGCTCGTTGCAGCAGTTAGCAATTTATCCGTACGATTGCAGTGAACAAACGACAAGCAAATGGTTTGCGTATAAAATGTTAGAAATTTTACAACAAAAATATCCTGATATTGCTGAATATTTCAAATCGATTAATCAAAAAAATGTCCCTAAAACGGCTTTAGAATATGAGATTTCTACAAAACCAACTTCTTGGAATAATAAGGTAAAAACGCAAGAAGAAATAATTGTTGAAATTGCTAAAACGATGGAAGAAAAATACATCGAAAAACAATTGACAATTTTAGAAAATAAATTGGTCAAAATGCAATTTAAAGATGGAAGTTTTCCTTGGTTTGTAGGAGGAAAAACCAATGTTGCGATTACAAAACAGAATTTGATTTATATTGGTCGATTAATCAAATTTTATCCAGAAAATGTTTCGAATGAACTGAAACAATCTTTCAGAAAAGGTCTTGATTACTTGATTGATTATAATCTAAATTTGAAGAAGAATAATCCCAAAAAACAATATGATTTAACAGAATTTGTAGATTTGATGTACATCGAACAATTTTATCCTTCCACAAATAAAAAATTGGAGGAAGTAGTAAAAATGTATGAAAATGATTGGAAATCGATAGAGAAAATTGCTGGTAAAAATGAGTTAGAATCTAGAGCGAAATCTGCCATTGTTGCAAATTATTTGAATGCAAAATCGTTTGGTGCAACAATCATAAAAAGTATAGAATCTGAAATGATTATTGACAAGGTAAATGGAAATCATTGGAATGCAGATGAAAATCAATATTTGACAAATTCTATCTCAACTCAATCATTAATTATTGAAGCTTTTAAGACATATAAAATCGAAACGAAAAGTTTAGTACAATGGATTTTACATCGATACAAACAAGACACTTGGCAAAGTACTTTAAGTTCTAATTATGCTTTACATTCGATTATTTCAACTTCTGATTTTAATAAAAACACAAATAAAGTTTTGATAGAAGGAATTGATTCGAATAAAATAAATCAATTATTTGGACAAAATATTTTTGAAACATCAAACTTAAAGGAACTACCAAAATCAATAAAAATAACAAATAATTTTTCAGAAATTTTGAATGGTAGTATCGTTACTTATAAATCTGTTCCGATGAATGAAATAAAAGCAGATCAAAGTAAATTACGCGTCGAAAAAACGTTACTTGTAAAGGAAAAAGACAAATGGATTCCATTAAATAGAAAACTAAAATTAGGAGAAACTGTTCGTATTCATATCACATTAATTGCAGATGAAAGTGTAAGTTTTGTGCAGTTAAAAGATTATCGTGCAACTGGTTTTGAGCCTATTTTTGTGCCGTCTGGATATATTTGGAATCGAAATGCTCCTTATTATTTTGAAACAAATGACGAAGAAACGAACTTTTTTATTGATTATTTACCAAAAGGAAAACACGAGTTTGAATATGATGTGAAAGCTAATTTGCAAGGGAAATTTAATAACGGAATCACACAAGTAGAAAGTATGTACAATAATAATTTCCGAACGCATACTGACAATAGAATAGTAGAAATAGAAAAATAATGGTTAGAAGTTTCATTCCCAATACATTTCAATCTTAATGTTAAAAAATCAACTAAAATCCTTATTTTTGGATTGATTTTGGCAATAAACCAATTATCAAACATAAAATTGATATGAAAAAATTACTATTCATGATGGCTGTCGCAATGGCAGTTGTTTCATGTAAAAAAGATGATAAAGTCGTAGGAAAAGATAAAGACGGAAAAGAATTAATTGTGAACGAAAAAGGCGATACAGTTGCCAAAACGGAAACAACAGATTCTTTGAAAGTCGCTGAAACACCTGCTGAGCCAGAAGTTGTAGCAATAACAAAAGGTGCAGATGACAAATATGCGTACAAATACAATTTAGAGATAGGAAAAACTTATCCAATGACGTTGGGAATCAAAACAACTCACACGGCTTCGGATGGGAAACAATCTCAAAAAATGTCAAGCGAAAGTAAAAAACAAATTGATTATACGGTAAAAGATTTCAAAGATGGTGTGTATACATTAGAAGTGAAATCTAAACAATATAGCGAGAAAATGACAGATCCTTCGGGGAAATCAATTTCGTATGATACAAATGCTGCGAAACCAGCGAACAAAGATATTGCGGTTTCTTGGTCGATTTACAAAGCGATGACGGGGAAAACGTATACAATGAAAGTTGATCAGAAAGGAAAAGTTGTAAGCGTTGATGGATTAGAAGGAATCAAAACTTCAATTCTTAATTCTGTGAAGAAACAAGTTTCTGCAGAAGAGTTCAAATTCTTTACACAGATTATCGACAATTCATTAAACAAACAAGCAATTTCTTCTCAATTTGAAGAAACAATGAATATTTTCCCTAACAAAACTTTAGCGCTTAAAGAATCTTGGAGCGATAGTCAAAAAATTGACCAAGGTCCAATGAAAGGAAATATTTCAATGAAGAGAACTTTAGCAAGTGTTGAGCCTGCAAATACGACAATTACTGTAAATGGAACGCAAAGTTTGAAAGGTAATGAGTCGCAACAAGGTGTTACAATGTCTGCGAATAGTAGTGCGAATGTAGATGGAAAAATTTTGTTGGACACTAAATCTGGTTGGATCAACAAAGTTAATTTAACGAAAAAGGAAACATTAAAACGTACAGTGGAAGCGCAAGGTCAAAAACAAACAATGACTGAGTCGGTTACAACTGTCACAACAGTTAACTAAAATGAAAACAATTCTTTGGGTTCTAGTTTTAAGTATTATTTTCTTAACTATTTTTAGATTTTTAAGAAAAGTATTTGCTGTAAAAAAAGTTTTTCAAGAAGCAATTAATCAGCAAAGAAACGCTTATAATGAGAGCCAAAACTCAAATGATTCGTACAACGAATCGAAACCAAACACATCTTTCGACAAACCGAAATATAATATAGACGCCGAAACGGTGGATTACGAAATAATCGAAGAAAAAAAGGATGAAAAATAAAAAGAATTTACTCTACGTTCTTATCTCATTGCTGCTTTTTGCAGTGATTGCATTGGTGTATTGTTCACCAGTTTTATCAGGGAAATCTGTTATTCAGCCTGATATTATCAACTACAAGGGTAGTGCACAAGAAATGTTAACGTATCAAGACAAAACGGACGAAAATGTCTATTGGTCTGATGCGATGTTTGGTGGAATGCCAACCTATCAAACTGGTGCGAAATATAGTTTTGATATCATCAAAACCATTGATGGCGCATTCAGATTTTTACCGCGTCCAGCAGATTACATTTTCTTGTTATTTACAGGATTTTTTATTCTTGGCTTAACGCTTTTCAAAAAGTGGCAATACGCTTTAGTCGGTGCAATTTTCTTTGCATTTGGTTCGTATTATTTCGAATTAATTGCAGCCGGACATAACGGAAAACTACATACAATTGGTTATTTCGCGCCTTTGGTTGCTGGAATTCTTTTATTGTATCGCAAAAAATACATTGCAGGTTTTGTACTCACAACATTGTTTATGGGATTGCAATTACAAGCCAATCACATCCAAATGACGTTTTATTTGTTTTTAGCGATGTTGGTTTTTGCAATCGTTCAATTTATTGATAGTTTAAAGAAAAAAGAATTACCAGATTTCTTCAAATCATCTGCATTAGTGGTTGTAGCTGTAATTATTGCAGCAGGATTGAATGCAAATCGATTATTGTCAACTTACGAATACAGTAAAGAAACGACTCGTGGAAAATCTGAAATGACTTTGTTGAAAAAGAATTCGAATGGATTAGATCACGATTATATCACACAATGGAGTTATGGAAAATTAGAAACACTAAATCTTTTTATTCCAAATTTGATGGGTGGTGGTTCGCAAACGAATCCAGAAGATTTAAAAAATTATACATCCGAATTACAAAATACACAATATAGCCTTGGTGAAGACGAGTTCAATCGGCAAGTTTTTCAAGCTGTGGCAAGTCAGCCGAGAAGTGCGTATTGGGGAGATCAACCAGGAACTTCGGGACCTGCTTATCAGGGAGCTGTTGTTGTTTTCCTGTTTATTATCGGAATGTTTATGGTGCGAGGAAAATATGCGACCTATAAAAAATGGTTAGTTGGTGCAACGATTTTAAGTTTCATTTTGGCTTGGGGTAAAAATTTACCTTTCGTTACCAACTTATTCATCGACTATTTCCCTATGTACGATAAATTCCGTGCCGTATCATCAATCTTGGTGATTGCCGAATTTACAATGCCTTTCTTAGCAATTTTGACTTTATATTATTTCTTTAATTCTGACGAATCAGATGAATTCAAAAAGAAAGTACTTTATATAGCCGGTGGTTCTACAGTCGGAATTCTAATTATATTCTTCTTATTCGGTGGAATGATTTTTCCATTTACATCAGAGAACGAAAAATTAATGACTGAACAATTAATCGGACAAATTCAGCAAGCAAATCCAAATGCAATCGGACTTTGGGATGGATTAATTAAACGATTGGATGAAGCATTAATTCAAGATAGAATTGCAATGTTTAAAGCGGATACAGTACGTACATTGATTTTTGTTTTGTTCACAATGGCTTTGTTGTTGGCCTATTTATTCAAGTTTATCAAAAAACCAATTATCGTTATTTTAGCGATTGGTGCGTTGGCTTTTATTGATGGATTTACGGTGAATAAAAGATATTTGAACGAAGATAATTTTGTGTCTAAATACATTGTTGACAATCCTTTCCCAACAGAAATGTCACCTCGTTTACAAACCGAAGCTCAGAACAATAATAATGTAGCGCAAATTGCTTACAAAGTTCCGTTGAACAATTTATTGTCAAATATATCTAAACAAGATAAATCACATTTCCGTGTATACAACACAGTTTTGAGTACATTTAACGAAGCTGGAACTTCATATTTTGTTCCTTCAATTGGTGGTTATCATGCAGCGAAATTAGGAAAATACCAAGATGTTGTGGATATCTATTTTTCGCAAGATCCACAATTGAAAAAATACGGAATCAAAGATGAAACAGGTTTGATTAATGTATTGAATATGATGAATACGAAATACATTATTCATGGAAGTCCTACTGAGCCACAAGTGCAGCAAAATCCTACAGCTTTGGGAAGTGCGTGGTTAGCCTCAAATATTAAATGGACAGAAAATGCAAATGATGAAATTTTAGCGATAAATTCTACACCAGTTGATCATACGGTTATTTTACGTAAAGATTTGGTTGAGAATAAAAACTTAAATGTTTCGGCAGATGCTAATTCTAAAATTGAATTGGTTGATTATTCACCGATGAAAATGACGTATAAATCTTCTTCTAACGCAGATCAAATTGCTGTTTTCTCAGAAGTTTATTACCCACATGGATGGACTGCAACCGTTGATGGAAAAGAAGTTCCGATCGAAAAAGCGAATTATGTTTTGCGTGCAGTTCCTGTACAGAAAGGAAATCACACAATCGTGATGGAATTTAAACCACAAGTTATTTCTACTGGAAATATGATTGTGATTGTTTCGAATATTTTACTTTTAATCGTTGTGGCTGGAGGTATTTATTTGGGATATAAAAAATGTTCTACAAAAGAGAATTTAAACTTAGCCGCTGAAAAGGCTTAATTTTAGAATGAAAAAAATATTAATCATCACCTATTACTGGCCTCCTGCGGGAGGTCCTGGTGTTCAAAGATGGTTGAAATTCACAAAATATCTTCCTGAATTTGGATATGAAACCTACGTTTATATTCCAGAAAATCCTTCTTATCCAATTCTCGACGAAACTTTAGCGAAGGACATTAATCCAAAAGTTAAAATCGTCAAGAATAAAATTTGGGAACCTTATCAGTTGGCAGAAAAACTGAATCCAAAAAATAAAGCTTACAAAGGTGGACATTTTGAGAAGAAAGAAAATCAATCTTTCATGTCGAGATTGTCGGTTTTTGTGCGTGGAAATTTCTTTATTCCAGATGCGCGCAAGTTTTGGGTAAATCCTTCTGCGGAATATTTGAAAGACTTTTTACAGAAAGAAAATATTGATACGATTGTAACTTCTGGTCCGCCTCATAGTTTACATTTAATCGGTTTGAAATTGAAAAAACAATTACCAAATCTCAAATGGTTGGCAGATTTTCGTGATCCTTGGACGCAAATTAGTTATCATAAAGAATTGAAATTAACTTCTTGGGCAGCTAAAAAACACGAAGATTTAGAGCGTGAAGTGATGCAAAAAGCAGATGTTGTTTTAGCAACTAGTTATGCTGATGGAGAGAATTTTAAGAAGATTGGCGCAAAACATGTAGAAGTAATCACAAATGGTTTTGAAGAAGTAAAACAACAAACAGAAAAAGATCAAAATCACTTTCATTTGATGTATTCTGGAGGTTTGGAAATGCTTCGAAATCCAATTGCTTTGTGGAAAGCTTTAGCCGAAATTAGCAACGAAAATCAATCATTTCGAGAAGATTTTAAACTTAATTTTTATGGTTCTTTGGCTGATGATGTTAAACAAACAATTCTTGAACAAGGTTTACAAAATAACTTGATTGTTCACGGATATGTTTCGCACCAAGAATCGTTACATGCGATTAATTCTGCAAATATTCTGTTGTTAACAAATTTTGATAATGTTGCTTCGAAAGGAATTATTCCAGGGAAATTATTCGAATATATGGCAACTGGAAATCCAATTTTAGCGGTTGGTCCAGCGGATGCTGATGTCAAAAAAATACTTCAAAAAACAAAAGCGGGCGATTATTTTTCTCATCAACAAGTCAATGAAATCAAAACATACATTCTTTCGATTTACAATCAATGGTTGAGAAATCCAAACCAAAAATTTGAAACCAACGAAGCCGAAGTTCAACAATTCAACCGTAAAAACTTAACGAAGAAATTGGTTGAAGTGGTGGGGAAATTATCATAATAAAATACTATGTTTTAACAATATAAAGTAAATATTTCTGTTTAAGGATTATATAATTATTAAATGATAATCAATGAAGAAGTATTTACTTATTTTATTTTTATTTCTTAATATTATCCAATCATTTGCTCAACTTGATACAAAACATTGGTTTGCACCAATGATGGATAGAACAGGAAACCCCTTTCCTAATCAAAAAGTATATTTATCTACGAATAGAACTATTCCTTTTGAAGTTAAGATATATAATAACAATGTTGTTGTTGGTAATGTAACAATAAGTAAAGGGAATCCAGGTATTTTTAATATTCCAAGATCATATATAATTACAAGAGACCAAGCTGATATGTTTAAGCCAATAAAAAAAGGGTTATACTTAGAAGCAGATTATGCTTATTTTGCAAACCTTAGGTTTTCTGTCGCTCAACATGCTGAGATTGTGACATCTAAAGGAAGGGCAGGTACTGGAACTTTATTTTATACTGTTATGGCTCCAATAACGACATACAATGGTATTTTGAACTTTATGACAAGTGTTTTAGCTACAGAAGATAATACCACAATAAAGGTTTCAAATTTTGATTCTAATATTATTTTTAGTGATGGAGAGAAGAGAACAGAATTTAATATTATATTAAACAAAGGAGAGTCATATATTATTGATGGTATTGGAAATTATAAAGTGAATTATGAAGGTTTTATCGGTGCTAAAATTGAATCAGACAAACCTATATCTACAGCAAATGGTAATTTTAATGGGCAATATGCAGGTTATTTTCCAAATAGTTCAGATATTTTAATGGATCAAAACGTTCCAGTTTCTCAACTTGGAAATGAATTTGTTTTGGTAAAAGGTTTGGGTGATATTGGAAGTAATATGGAAGGCGCAATAGTTGTTGCAACTGAGGATGGCACTGATGTTTATGTAAATAATGATCCTATTCCGCTCATCACCTTAAATGAAGGCCAACACTATATTATTAACGAAAATAAATACATTAATCAAGGAAAAAATCATTTTAATTTATATATTCAGACAACTCATAAGGCATATGTATATCAATTGTTAGGAGGAAGTAATGAACGAAATATTGAAGCTACAGGTGGAATGAATTTTATTCCAGCACTTAATTGTTTTCTACCAAAATCAATAGATGAAATTGGTTTGATAGATGAAAATGAAATTTATTTATCTAAAGAAGGAAGTGGTAGTTATTATTCAATTCTTAATGTGCCAACTAAACTTAATTTAATAACAGAAAAAAATGCTAATCTTACTGTAAATGGAAAAGTTCCTAATTCCAATTACGGTCCATTTGATATAGTTGGAACAACAAACTGGGTAACTTACGGTATACCTAATATAAAAGGAAATGTAACAATTAAATCTGATAAAGCTGTAACAGGAGGTATCACAGCAGGAAGTGAAGCTGCTGGATATGGTGGTTTTTTTGCTGGATTACCAACAAAACCAAAAATCGTAGCAGAAGGATGTTTTCCTGATGTAACATTAACAGTAACACCAGATATATACGAAACATATCAATGGTTTGAGGATGGGGTTGCTATTCCAGGAGCAACCGAAGTAACTTTTAAACCAACAAGATTAGGAAATTATTCGGTAGAAGTTACAATAGGTACTTGTCCGCCATTAAAAGACGAATATAAATTAAGAACTTGTCCTGATGAATCAGAATTAGAATTTGAAACATGTGGAGTTGCTCCAATTCATATTACTCCAAAATTTACAAAATCTGCCCAAACGATTAATTTCAATGAAACCAAGATAGTAGAAAATCCTTCAAAAGGAGTCGTTACAATTAACACTGTAAAAGGTATTATTACTTATACGCCAAATAAAGGGCAAAAAGGTTATGATGAATTCAAATATATAATTTATGGATCTGATAAATTTGAGGATAGTGAGATTGTAACAGTTAAAATTTTGATTAATGAACTCATTGTTAATAATGCAACGGTCTATGCGTGTAATGTAAATGGTAAAGGTATTTTTGATCTATCTGATGCAAATGTAACTTCTGATCCAGATGTGACAAAAAATTATTATCCTACGAAAGAAGATGCAGAAAATGAAGTGAATTAAATAATAGATTTTGAGCATTATGAATCTACAAATAAGAAAGTTTATGTAGTTGTCAAAAATAAAACAGGATGTAAAGAAATTGCCGAAATACAATTAGAGTTTTTTCCTTTTCCACAGATTGATTTAACTAAATATCAAACTACATATTGTGGAAGCAAAATGAATATTAAACTTGATGAAATTATCCGACAAATTTTTTCTAACCGAGAATTGTTTACAGTAAAATATTATTTAAATGAGCAAGATGCTTTAGACGGAAATACGAATACAATTTCATCTCAAAATATATTTACTGCTGATACAAAAGTGTACGTAAGAATTGAGACATTGAAAGGTTGTCAACCAGAAATTATTACTTTAGAATTTAAATTCGGTGAAAAAGTAAAACTTAATCAAGAAGTTTTAGATGTAGATGTTTGTGATAACGATTTTGATGGAGTTTATACATTCAATTTGAATGATTATGTTTTAGTAAATTTTGTTAATGATTATAATTACGATTATAAGTTTTTTGAAACCTTCGATGACGCTGAGAATAACATAAATTCAATTAATTCTAATCAAGTTGTAAATAGAGCTAAAACTTTTTATGTAAGATTTGAAAAAGCAGGTTTATGTTTTTCTATTGCTGTTATTAATACTTTTGTATCTGTTCCGGAATACTCATCAACGCTAAAAGATGTGAAAATATGTCCTAATACCAAAACTATTTTAGATGCAGGAGATAATTATTTAGATTATAAATGGAGTACAGGTGAAACAACACAGACGATTGAGGTTGGGTTTGGAGATTATTGGGTAGAACTTCTTTCAAAAGAGGGATGTCCATATGTTCACAATGTTAATGTTTCTCATTTTCAATTACCAAATATTGTAATGATAAAAACTGTCAATGGACGTGCAGAAATCATTGTAGAAGGAGGAACACCACCATATAAATACTCATTAAATGGTGTAGATTGGCAAAGTTCGAATGTCTTTGAACCTTTAAAAGAAGGAAATTATACTGTTTATGTAATTTCGGCTGATAATTGTACTCCAGTAACAAAAGATTTTTTTGTAAACTTAATTCCTAATTTTATTTCACCTAATAATGATGGTTATAATGATAGTTGGAGAGCACAATTTTTAGGTTACAAAAATGCAATTGTTCAAATCTTTGATCGATATGGAGCAATTATAAAAGATGAAGTTGTGAATGATGAATATATTTGGGATGGTAAAAAGAATGGTTTTACAGTTCCTTCTGATAGTTATTGGTACAGAATAAAATTGAATGATAAAGAAATTATTACAGGCTATATAACAGTTAAAAATAAATAATTTTTTTGAAGTAAAATCCCACTTTCTACATTCTGAAAAGTGGGATTTATTATTTAAAATTAATAATTTAAGTTATGTTTCCAATAACATCTAATGATTCATTTTCATCATCACAAATTATAACAATTTCGTTTTTAGATTTTGTTATTAAAGGACTTGGATGGCATTCTGTTAGATAAAAGTTAGAGAAATTTTTGTTTAAAATATTTTTCCAAAGCTGAATTTCTTCTAACAATCCACAACATTGTGGGAATAATTCAATTTTATTATTAATTGAAATTGCATATCCACCAAAAAGTGAAATGGAATCTACTATTTTAGTATCAGCAAGATGTAGGTTTATAATTTTCTCCATATTTGCTAATGATATTTTCAAAAGATTGTATTGATAAATTCCAGACTGAATAGGTTGAGGAAAGTTAGTATAAATTTTATCAATTTGATTTTTTTGATAACTATCCCATTCAATAGAATTGTTGAATGAAATTTCTTGCAGAATTTTTCCATTTTGATTGTCTTTCAAAATAGGAGGTTCTATTAAAGGAATAAATTTGATTTTATCCATTTTTGAAAATTTTGTAAAAATATCGTTTAATACTTATATACAATATATATAATTCTTATAAAAAATAAAAATATCACAATATAAATTCGCCAAATAGTATAAGTTGATAAAAATTTTTCTAAAATTTTAAAAATCTAACATCTGTCATAAGTGGGTTGAATATATTTTGCCTAAATTTATTTTGAAAAAATATAAACCACAGAGAAATGAATGACAATCGTAAGAAAGATGCATTGAATTACCATTCGATGGGTCAACCAGGAAAGATTGCAGTTGTGCCTACAAAACCTACGAATACGCAACGTGATTTATCGCTTGCTTATTCGCCAGGTGTTGCGGAGCCTTGTTTAGAGATTGAAAAAGATCCAGAAAATGCTTATAAGTACACAGCAAAAGGAAATTTGGTTGCTGTAATTAGTAATGGAACAGCCGTTTTAGGTTTGGGAGATATAGGTGCAGTAGCTTCAAAACCGGTTATGGAAGGTAAAGGTCTTCTATTCAAAATTTTTGCTGATATTGATGTTTTCGATATCGAATTGGATACAAAAAATGTTGATGAATTTATCAATACGGTAAAAGCTTTAGAGCCAACTTTTGGAGGAATCAATTTAGAGGATATTAAAGCGCCTGAATGTTTCGAAATTGAGAAACGTTTGAAAGCTGAAATGAATATTCCAGTTATGCACGACGATCAACACGGAACAGCTATTATTTCTGGTGCAGCGTTGATTAATGCGTGTGAATTACAAGGAAAAGATATTTCTAAAGTCAAAATTGTAGTGAACGGAGCTGGTGCAGCAGCAATTTCGTGTACAGGAATGTATATTTCTGTAGGAGCAACGAAAGAGAATATCGTGATGTTGGATAGTAAAGGTGTTATCCGTTCGGACAGAGATAATCTTGATCCTTCTAAAGCAGAATGGGCAACAGATCGTGATATTTCGACATTGGCAGATGCTGTGAAAGATGCGGATGTTTTTATCGGTTTATCAGCGGCAGATGTTTTGTCAGCAGATATGTTGAATACAATGGCAGAAAATCCAATTGTATTGGCAATGGCAAATCCGAATCCAGAGATAGCATACGATTTAGCAGTTGCGACACGTCAAGATATTATTATGGGAACTGGGCGTTCTGATTATCCAAATCAGGTGAACAATGTACTTGGATTTCCGTATATTTTTAGAGGAGCGTTAGATGTTCGTTCAACGACAATTAATGAGGAAATGAAAATTGCTGCTGTTCGTGCAATTGCAGAATTGGCGAAAGAACCAGTTCCAGAAGTGGTAACGCAAGCATACAATAATCATTCAATCAAATTCGGAAAAGATTATATCATTCCAAAACCTAACGATCCACGTTTGTTACCAGAAGTTTCGGCTGCGGTTGCAAAAGCTGCGATAGAAACTGGTGTTGCAAAAAATACAATTACAGATTTCGAAGAATATAAATTGTCTTTGATTAAGCGAATCGGAAAAGAAAGTACGATTATGCGTAATTTGACACAAACGGCGAAATCAAATCCAAAACGTGTTGTTTTTGCTGAAGGAGATCGTTTCGAAATTCTTCGTGCAGCGCAAATTGTAAAGGAAGAAAAAATCGCTATTCCAATTATTTTAGGAAAGAAAAATAAAATTCAACAAATGATAAAAGATTATATGTTGGATTTGGAAGATGTTGAAATTGTTGATACAAATGCAGAAGAAGATTCGGATAGATACAATCAATTCGTTGATTTTATTTACTCGAAACGTCAACGAAAAGGAATCTCAAAATCTGACGCGAAAAAATTATTGAGAGATCGTAATTATTTTGGATCATGTATGGTTGAGTTTGGTTATGCAGATGCAATGATTTCGGGAATGACGAAAAATTATTCGCAAGCGATTCGTCCAGCTTTAGAATTAATCGGAGCGGAGCAAGGTCAAAAAGTTGCGAGTATGTATATGATGTTGACAGAAAAAGGACCAGTTTTCTTAGGTGATACAACGGTTAATTTAGATCCAACTTCAGAGGATTTGGTCAACATTACATTGCAATTTAACGAAACAATTAAGAAGTTTAAAATTGAACCAAAGATTGCGTTATTGTCTTATTCAAACTTCGGATCGAATAAAGGAGAAACGGTTTCTAAAGTTCAGAATGCGGTAAATTATTTACATAAAAATTATCCAGAAATTATTGTTGATGGTGATATTCAGGCAAATTTTGCAGTGAATAAAGAGAAATTACAAAGTAATTTTCCGTTTTCTAAATTAGCAGGAACGCATGCGAATACGTTAGTTTTTCCAAATCTTGAATCTGCGAATATTTCGTACAAATTATTACAAGAATTAGGAAATATAGAAGCGGTTGGACCAATTTTGATCGGAATGAAAAAACCAATTCATTTGTTACAATTGGATAGTACTGTTCGCGAAATCGTGAATATGGTCACTATTGCTGTGATTGATGCACAACAACATCAGTAAAATATAAAATTTAGAATACAAAAAATCCACTTAAAATCATTTAAGTGGATTTTTTTATTTTGTATGAAATCGAGATGATTTTTTAAAATATTTATATTATCATTTGATAATAATGTAATATTTAGAACCTTTTTCATTATTAATATTATCTACTAAATTAGTGTTTGTAATTATTAATGAGTCATGTTCCTTATTTATTTTAACAAAGTTAAAAGGCAGGTAATTTCCTAGCTTACCTCTCTCTCCAAACAAAAAAATACTATCATTAGGATTCAATTTATAAATACCCTTCTCAAAATCATTTTGATTATTTAATTTCTTAGAATTTATTTTTTTATAACTAACACCTTGTTTAATCATTATCCTTTTTTCAATTGAAGGTTGTGTTTCTAGTTCTATTTCAGCGTCTGTATTATTTACAATGAATATATTGTAGGCAGGATAACAGCCTACTGTAAATAATAAAAGAGTAAATAAAGCAAAATATAACTTCATAATGATTAATTTGGATGATAATGTACAAATAAACTATTTATTATTTAAATTCTTAAAAGACTATTCAACGACTATTTGATAAATTCCGTTTTGAGAAAGAGCTTCAATATCTTTAAATGAAACATTATCTATTTTATTTCCTCCACATTTTCCGGATAATTTAGAAGCATTGACAGTAAAATTAAAGAATTTAATTTCTTTTGTTAATACTAAAGCTTCATAAGTTGTAGAACCTACTATCCATCTAGGTTTATTTAAAATAACTCTATTTTCATGATTAATTTCAAAAGAAGTTCCGATTTTAGTATCGCCAACAACTTGTAAGAAATGAAAATGTTCTTTTGTTAATGTTCCATTTTGGATTAAATTCTCTCCTTTTGAATTTACAAATTCCATTATAATCGATTCTGGAGGTGTAAAGCAATCATCATCATTACACGAAAATAGGATAAATTAAAAGATGAAGGATAAAAAAAGTAATTTTTTCATAGTAGATTAATTTTTAATAAGATGAGTAAATATAAAATAGGTTGCGTAATGATAAATAATATTTACGTATAATGATAACATCTGTAAAATGTATTTATTGTAATGAGGATTAAAACTCAATTAAGAATTATTTTAATATCTTGTAAGCTTAATTGAATTAATATGAAGAAGATTTACATTTTATTACTTACTGCAAGTACATTATCATTTGCGCAGAAGAACACATCTTTTGAAGCCAAAGAAGGATTTATATTAGGAAATATCCATACTCAAAATGGTTGGGATGTTGCGGAGGGAAACGGAAAAATTTTAAATAATCAACTTGTTTCTGATGAACAAGCAAGCGAAGGAATTTATTCTTTCAAGAATGGAGATCAGACCGATTTTGGTGATCAATGGTTTCCAGTAATGGGCGTTACCAAAATGTTTGATAAACCGGTCGATTATAAAAATTTTACAATTTCATTTGATGCTTTTGTAACAAAACGGAATGGAGCTGATTTTGAATTTACGTTATTTACAGTTAATTCATCTACTGATGAGTTTTATCCAGTTGCTGGTCTTGGAATGGAGAATAGGGGATATTTGTATATTACAAAAAATATTGATTATGGCTTCGATTATGCTGATGCAGCAGAAGGTTGGCCAATTAATAAATGGAATAATTTTAAAATTGAAGTTACTGAGAATCAGATTAAGTATTATCTAAATGATAAATTAGTTTATACAGGTGATAATTTTACGAAATTAGATGTTCATGGTTTTACAATGCTTCATAATAATTATGGCGGAGATGCTTATTATGATAATTTTAAATTTAGTACAGATGATTTAGCTGTGAATCAAGTTAATCAGAAAGAATTCAAAGTTTATCCAAATCCAGTTCAAGATGTTTTAACATTCGATACGAATTTTTATGATCAGATTTCTGGAGTTGAGGTTTCTAATACTGTTGGTCAAATTGTTTTGAAAGCTGATAAATCTTTAAAAGAAATGAATACATCGTCTTTAAAATCAGGAATATATTTTGTGAAAATCTATATGAAAGATGGAAAAACAATGACAAGAAAAATTATTAAAAAATAAAAATAAGGAAAGCCTCGCATTGCGAGGCTTTCCTTATTTTTTTAAGAAGCTAATAACTTCTTTTTGTTGATGAGTTGTAATAACAAGATAATATTTTCCTATAGTTAATTTACTTACATTTATTTTATCATAATTATTATTTTGTTGTAAAACAATTCTTCCGTTACTGTCAATTATACTTATTTCCTTTATATCTTTTGTTGTATTTAAATTTACAAAAGACCTTGTAGGATTCTCCGTAATCATGTATTTTTTTGAAACATTAACATTAGTAATCTTTAATAATTCATTGTTTTTGCTATAATAATTTAAACCATCATTAGAAAAACCTAACAAATAGCTGAAAAAACCATCGATATTATTTGAAGTTTGATAAATAAAATCACTTTTAATATCACCTATTCCTTCGTATATCCTTGATTCAACACTTTGAGCAGGGATTTTATAAACAAATTCTCTTGTAGAAATATTGAAATAAGTGGCATTATTAATTTCATATAAATTTTTCACATAAGGATCAGGATTGACGCTTACTTGTTCCGAAAAATCATAAAACTCTTTTTCTTCACCATCAAATTGTCTAATATAGACTTTCTTATTTTCTACATCATCTCTTAGATATCCAACAAGAATAGCTTGATTATAATTATTTTCATTCAAATATCCTAAGTAATTACCAGCTTCCGAAGTTTTATCACAAAGCCAAGCTTTTTGAAAGCTTTCTTTAGAATCAAAATTATATTGACGATAGATTTCTCTATATTCTTTTCCATCTATTATTTTCAAAAGTTTAGTAGATAAAATGTAGTCAATTTTTTCTTGCGGTAAATTTTGACATTCAGTACCTATTGGCCAAGTCTGTAATTGCAATTTCCAAGAATTATTTTCTTTTGCCATAGGAATATAGTTTTGAGCAAAAGCTATTGATCCTATAAAAATAAAAAGTAAATGTTTTTTCATATTATTATAGTGTTATCTACTAATATACAGTAATTTAATGTATAAACAATAAACTAATATGATACAAAAAAAAGCCTCGCATTGCGAGGCTTTTCTATTTGATAAATGAAATTCTATTATTTAACTTCTTCGAAGTCTACGTCTTCAACACCATCATTATTTGCTTGACCTTGATCAGCACCTGGTTGAGCTTGCGCACCACCTTGTTGACCTTCGTTCATTGCAGCATAAATTTCTTGTGAAGCAGCATTCCAAGCTGTGTTCAATTTTTCCATAGAAGCATCAATTGCAGCAACGTCTTGAGCAGCGTGAGCAGATTTAACCTCAGCTAAAGCTTCTTCAATTGGTTGTTTTTTGTCAGCAGGAATTTTATCTCCGTACTCTGTCAATTGTTTTTCCGTTTGGAAAATTAACGCGTCAGCAGCATTTACTTTTTCAACTTTTTGTTTTGCTTCTTCGTCTTTTGCAGCGTTTTCTTGCGCTTCTTTTTTCATTCTTTCGATATCAGCATCAGATAATCCAGATGAAGCTTCAATTTTGATTGATTGCTCTTTTCCAGTTCCTTTATCTTTTGCAGATACGCTTAAGATACCATTCGCATCAATATCAAATGTTACTTCGATTTGAGGAACACCTCTTTGTGCTGGTGGAATATCTACTAAGTCAAAACGTCCGATTTCTTTGTTATCGTTGAATAATGGACGCTCTCCTTGACCAATTCTTAATGTTACTGCTGGTTGATTGTCAACTGCAGTTGAGAAAACTTCAGATTTTTTAGTTGGAATTGTTGTATTCGCTTCGATTAATTTTGTGAATACTCCTCCTAAAGTTTCGATACCTAAAGATAATGGTGTAACGTCTAATAATAATACATCTTTTACATCACCTGTTAATACACCTCCTTGGATAGCTGCACCAATTGCAACAACCTCGTCTGGATTAACTCCTTTAGATGGTTTTTTACCGAAGAATTTTTCTACTTCTTCTTGGATTTTTGGCATACGTGTAGATCCACCAACTAAGATAACTTCGTCGATATCGTTGATTGATAAACCTGCATCAGATAACGCTTTTTTACAAGGCTCCATAGAACGACGTACTAAATCTTCTGTTAACTGATCAAATTTAGAACGAGTTAAAGTTTCTACTAAGTGTTTTGGTCCTGTTTCGTTAGCTGTAACGTATGGTAAATTAATTTCTGTTTGAGCAGAAGAAGATAATTCGATTTTAGCTTTTTCAGCAGCTTCACGTAAACGTTGTAAAGCCATTGCGTCTTTTTTCAAATCTACACCTTCTTTTGCTTGGAATTCAGAAGCTAACCAATTGATGATTGCATCATCAAAATCATCACCTCCTAAGTGAGTATCACCGTTTGTAGATAATACTTCGAATACACCGTCACCTAATTCTAGGATAGATACGTCAAAAGTACCACCACCTAAATCGTAAACAACGATTTTTTTATCTGAGTTTGCTTTGTCTAATCCATAAGCTAATGCAGCAGCAGTAGGCTCGTTGATAATACGTTCTACTTTAAGACCTGCAATTTCACCAGCTTCTTTAGTTGCTTGACGTTGCGCATCGTTAAAATAAGCTGGTACAGTAATTACCGCTCTTGATACTTCTTGTCCTAAATAATCTTCAGCAGTTTTTTTCATTTTTTGTAAAATCATTGCTGAGATTTCTTGTGGAGTATAGTTACGTCCATCAATATCAACTGCTGGCGTATCATTGTTTCCTTTTACAACTGAATAAGGAACACGACCGATTTCATCTGCATCATTATTAAATTTAGTTCCCATGAAACGTTTAATAGAATAAATCGTTTTCTTTGGGTTTGTTACAGCTTGACGTTTTGCTGAATCACCAACTTTAATTTCTCCTCCTTCTACGAATGCTACGATAGATGGAGTAGTTCTTTTACCTTCTGCATTTGGAATTACAACTGGCTCGCTACCTTCCATTACAGAAACACAAGAGTTCGTTGTACCTAAGTCGATTCCGATTATTTTGCTCATATTGTTTAGTTATTTTTTATATTATTAATGATTTATTTTAAACTTTTACACACCATCAAAAATGATGCTACAACAGAATAGTCAATCTTTGTGCCAACGTAGAAAATGATGACATCTCAATTTTTAAAATGTCATGTTGTCAGATTATGATGAATGATTTGATTATTTATCGATAAAAAAGTCAGTTTATTGGTTGATAAATTGTCAGCATTAAGTTTTAGTTAATTTGATCAATTTGAACAAACTTTGATTGTATATCTTTTTTAAGTAATTCTAATGATTTTTTTGTAAAATCTTTATCTTTTGAATACTTGTATAACATATTTGAATTAAACTTTTTGAACATTTTTTTATATTGTTCTTTATCGGCGTATCCAAATGTAATATATGCGTTGCAACTGTTTTCTACATAATAGGTCTGAATTTGATCAATATATTTTTCCTTGTAAAAATTTATATCATCTGCGGCATATTCATTGCAAAAATAAGGTAAATGTTCTTCCAAGTCATTAAGAAAGGGATTAGATGAAGTATCTTTGTTTTTATTCAGAATTGTATAATCAATCAATTTATCATTTGTATAAAAATCAGTATTAATTTTATGCAACTTGAAAAATTTGAATGAAGGAACATAATAATCTTCATAATGTGAGTGTATAGCAGATAAAAAATAATTAGGATTCAAGTTTTCAAGAAGTCTATTGTCGTATGTATAATTGATATACTCCAACATTATTTTATTGAGAGGTTTAAAATTTATTTTAGACGAATTATCACCAATTATAGATTCGATAGATTTAAATGTAATTTCATTATTGCTAGATTCTTCATTCAAATTAATATATTGTCTTTCTGTTTCTGTTTCACTAATTATAGAATGACTTGCCATCTTGAAATTGTCCTTTGCGAAATAAGGTTGATTAATAATCCATTCACTCGCGTAGATTTCAACAGGGAAATTATACGTAATATTGTTTTTTGAAAGGATTAAGTTCGTAAAAGAATTCATTGGATTACTCAACAGAGAATCAATAGAAAGTTGAGATGATTCTTGATCTGATATTAAAAATAAAAAAGGAGAATCCTCTGTTTTACTATCAAACAAAATGTAATAAGATGTCAATTCATCTGTTGACGAATATTGAAGTGCATAGTCAAAATGATGTTTTTTTATTTGTCCATTAATATTTACACAAATAAAAAAAGATAATAAAATAAAGGTTTGTAGTAGATTTTTCATATTAATTGTTTACCCAATTTTACTTCCGTTTTCTACTTTTCGTTCGGGATTCAAGAGAATAACATCGTTATTATTTCCATAAACGCCCATCACGAGACATTCGCTCATAAAAGTGGCAATTTGCTTTTTCGGAAAGTTAACCACAGCCATTATTTGTTTTCCAATCAATTCCTCTTTGGTATAAAGCGATGTAATTTGCGCCGAACTTTTCTTGATTCCTAACGGACCAAAATCAATTTCTAATTGATAAGCAGGATTTCTTGCTTTCGGAAAATCATTTGCACTGATAATTGTTCCAATTCTCATATCTACTTTCTCAAAATCTTGCCAAGAAATTGTTTCAGTATTATTTTCAGGTTTTGGTTCTTCTTTTGGTTTATTTTCTTTGTCGTAAATCGTTTGCAGAATTTTTTCTAAATCAGTTTTTTCATCCGCATATTTCGTTTTCATATCATCGGGCATTCGGTTGTAATATGTCAACGCCTTTTCACCAAATTGCTTGATGTAAAAATCGGTCAATGGTGGAACGTTTGGAAATCGTTTATGAAAAATCATTTCTGTATACGCTTGCCATTCGCGTTCTTCTCGCAATTCGATTTGATTTTCACCCGAACGCTGAAAAACATGTACCATTTCGTGCATCAAAACATTAGAAAGTAATACTAAATCAAAATCTAAGATATTACGTGGAACACGAATTGTAATTCCAGTTTTTTCTTCGCCTTCTGCAGTCAATAAAAAACCTTTTGGATCGATTTCTTCTCGAAACGTAAAACCTGTAAAAGCGCTATGTTTTAATTTCAATTCATCTAAAATTTCGTACAATGCTTCAACGATTAAGTGATTATTTTTTAAATAATTTATTCTTTCTTTAAATTTTTCTGTAATCATAGCTTTTTGGCTTATTTATCAAATATATAATCTTATTTTTGATATGTTTTAAAAATGACTATGAAGAAATTAGTACTATTACTTGGCTTGATCTCGATAACAACAAATGCACAAGTACTTAATAACAAACAAGAGTTTACGCGACAAGATTCGCTTCGTGGAACGAATAATGAATTCCGAAATTGGTGGGATGTCAAAAAATATAAAGTAAGTGTAGAACCAGATTATCAGTCAAAATCGATAAAAGGAAAAACGACAATTATATTTGATAAAACTGCTCCTCAACAATCAGATTTATTGCAGATAGATTTACAAGATCCGATGATGGTTTCGGCTGTAAAACTGAATGGAAAGAAAATTTCTGATTTCAAACGTGATGGGAATGTTTATTTTATTAATGTCGGAAAAAATATCAAGAATACTTCAAATCAATTAGAATTAGAATATAACGGAAATCCTCGTGTTGCAGTGAGAGCACCTTGGGACGGCGGTTGGATTTTTGCAAAAGATGAAAAAGGTCGCGATTGGATGTCTGTTGCGGTACAAGGTCTGGGTGCAAGTGCTTGGTTTCCGAACAAAGATTATTTAGGTGATGAACCAGATAATGGAATGGAATTGGAAATTATTGCCCCAAAAGATTTGGTTGGAGTTGGTAATGGACGATTAGTTTCTAAGAAAGAGAAAAATGGTAAAACAATTTCTACATGGAAAGTTGTCAATCCAATCAATAATTATAACATTATTCCATATATCGGACATTATGTCAATTTCAAATATACTTTTGAAGGTGAAAAAGGTAAATTGGATTTAGATTATTATGTGTTAGATTATAATATAGATAAAGCAAAATCGCAGTTTGAACAAGCAAAATTGATGTTGAAAAGTTTCGAGCATTGGTTTGGACCTTATCCATTTTACGAAGATTCTTTCAAGATTGTTGAAGCACCGCATTTGGGAATGGAACATCAATCTGGAATTGCGTACGGAAATAAATTTGAGAATGGTTATTTAGGTCGCGATTTATCAGGTTCTGGCTGGGGATTGAAATGGGATTTTATCATCGTTCATGAAGCTGGTCACGAATGGTTTGGAAATAATATTACCGAAAAAGATGTGGCAGATATGTGGATTCACGAAGCATTTACGGCTTATTCGGAAACGTTGTTCACAGAAACTTATCATGGAAAAGAAGCAGCAAGCGAATATGTGCGTGGAACGAGAAAAGCAATTCAAAATGATATTCCAATTATCGGCGTATATGGTGTAAACCAAGAGGGTAGTGGTGATATGTACTATAAAGGTGCAAATATGATTCACACGCTGAGAACGTGGATGAATAATGATGAAAAATTCAGACAGATGTTACGTGGATTAAACAAAGAGTTTTATCATCAAACTGTAACGACAGAGCAAATCGAAAATTATATTGCGAAGTTTTCTGGTTTAAATCTGAACACTTTTTTCAATCAATATTTAAGAACAATTAAAGTACCGACTTTAGAACTTAAACAAAATGGAAATAAAGTTGAATATCGTTATACAAATGTGGTAGATGGATTTGCAATGCCTTTGCGATTGAAAGATTCCGATGTAACCATCAATCCAACGACTGATTGGCAAACAATTAATAATTCAACAATTACAAAAGCGATTGATGTTACAATTAATCCAAACTATTATATCGATACGCATATTATATATTAAAAATAAATGAGAACTTGAAATGAGTTCAATATGACAAAGAAAGTCAATCTAAACTTGTTTCAGGTTCTCATCCAAAATGATTTATAAAATATTCCAAACAAATATCATCGGTTATTGAATGATGAAATTATAAATTTGTGACATGAAAAAATATATTGCATACGCAATCTTATCAGGATTATTATTAACAGCAGGTTGGCCATCGCATGGCTTTCCATTGTTATTATTTATAGGATTTGTACCCTTGATGTTGGCAGAACATCAAATCACGCAACGCGCAGAATTCAAGAAAAAAGGGCGCAAAATTTTCGGACTTTCGTTTTTAGCTTTCTTTATTTGGAATGCGATTGTAATTTGGTGGCTGCATTATGCACAAGAAACGGACGCGAATGGAGATTTGCACAATTCGTGGAGCGCTTATTTGATTCCAGTTGTGGCGAATTCCTTGTTTATGTCAATTGTTTTTCAGTTGTATCATTTTGTCAAAACAAAAGCTGGTAATCTGTATGGATTGGTTTTTCTTCCTGCGATTTGGATGAGTTTTGATAAACTAACCTTGAATTGGGAACTCACTTGGCCTTGGTTTAACCTTGGAAATGGTTTTGCAAAATATTACGAATGGGTGCAATGGTACGAGTACACAGGAACTTTTGGAGGTGCACTTTGGATTTGGTTAGTTAATATTACAATATTCTATTATTTGACGGCTTATATTAATAAGAAAGAAATGAGATATCTAAACAAATTAGGTATTTATGCTGGATTATTAATCGCTGTTCCAATTGGGATTTCTTATATTATTTATGCGAATTACGAAGAAAAAGGAAAAGCGCTTGATGTGTTAGTTCTTCAGCCAGATCTTGATCCATACAATGAAAAGTATATGAAAGATGGTTTGCAGATTTATGATGAATTGAAACAATTGGCACTGAAAAATATTCAACCAAAAACTCAATTTGTTGTTGCACCAGAAACAGCCGTACCCGGATCATCTGCCTTGATTTTTGATAATATGTATGATGATTTAATTATACAAGACATTCAGCAATGGACAAAAACCAAAAAAGATTTACATTTTGTAACAGGAGCATCTATCATGCGAATTTATCCAATGCAATCTTTAGCATCGGAAACAGCATCTGTTATGAGAGATGGAATTACGTGGTACGACGCTTATAACTCGGCTTTGCAGATAAGTGGAAACGATTCGATAGAAGTTTATCATAAGAGTAAATTAGTACCTGGAGTAGAAATTTTTCCATATCGAAACATTTTAATGCCAATTATTGGAGAATTTATGCTTAACTTTGGCGGCACAACAAAAACGTTGGGGATTCAACCTCATCGTTCTGTTTTCAAGAATAAAACAAACAACGCTACTGTTGCTCCGGTTATATGTTACGAATCTATTTACGGAGACTATACGACAGAATATGTGAGAGAAGGCGCAAATGTTATATTCACAATGACCAACGATTCTTGGTGGGGCTCTACCGATGGTCATCGTCAATTACTATTATATGGTAATTTGAGAGCTATTGAAAATAGACGCGCTATCGTTAGATCTGCAAATTCAGGTATTTCGGCTTTCGTTAATCAGCGAGGAGATATAATGAAGTCTTTACCATATGGAGAGCAGGGTGCCTTAAATGGTACAATTTTAATGAATAGTGAATTAACGTTTTACACAAAATATGGCGATGTAATCGCGAGGATAGCGCTGTTGGTAATGGGAATTATCTTGGCCTATACTCTTGCGCAGAAGTTGTTATATAAACAAAATAAGAAAAAAATATAAAATTAATAACCTAAAGAGTTGTATAAGTAATATATAATTTGTTACTTTGCACTCCGTTTAAAATAGGACAATACAAAATAAGATGTCAAAAATTTGTCAAATTACAGGTAAGAAGAGATTAGTGGGAAACAATGTTTCTCATGCTAATAATAAAACAAAACGCACTTTTGAAGTGAATTTGTTCAAAAAGAGATTTTTTATGCCAGAAACTGGTGAGTGGATTACATTAAGAGTTTCTGCACACGGTTTAAAAACAATCAACAAATTAGGAGTTGATGAGGCTGTTAAACGTGCACGTAAAGAAGGTTTAATCAAATAATTTAAGACACCATGGCAAAAAAAGGAAACAGAGTACAGGTTATTTTAGAATGTACAGAGCATAAAGAAAGTGGTATGCCAGGAATGTCTCGTTATATCACAACTAAAAACAAAAAAAATACTCCAGATCGTATTGAGTTGAAAAAATACAACGCAGTATTGAAAAAGTATACAATTCACAAGGAGATTAAATAATAAAATTTTAGACGATGGCAAAGAAAACGGTAGCAACCCTACAAACTGGGTCTAAAAAAATGACCAAAGTTATCAAAATGGTAAAATCTCCAAAATCTGGAGCTTACGTATTTGTTGAAAAAGTAGTTAACGCTGATGAAGCAGATTCTTTCTTCACGAAATAATCAAATCATCTCCTTAACAAAAAATATTTAAGGTTAATTGAGCTGCCTCGTTTTCAGGGCGGCTTTTTTATTTCCTTATATTTTATGTATCTTCGTACAAAATTTTAAGAAATTTAGCTTATTAATGAGTTGGTTCAAAAAGATATTAGGTAAAGAAAGCAAAGAAAAATTAGATGAAGGGTTAGAAAAATCTAAAACTTCTCTATTTGATAAAATCAGTCGTGCTGTAGTAGGTAAATCTAAAGTAGACGATGAGGTTTTAGATGATTTAGAGGAAGTATTGATTTCTTCTGATGTCGGTGTTGAAACAACGATCAAAATTATTCGTCGAATAGAAGAACGTGTAGAACGTGATAAATATGTTTCGACTTCTGAGTTAGATTTAATTCTTCGCGAAGAAATTGCAGGCTTACTTTCCGAAAATAATATAGAAGATACAAACGGTTTTTCGATTCCAAAGAAAGATGTACCATATGTTATTATGGTGGTCGGAGTAAATGGAGTTGGGAAAACAACGACGATTGGTAAATTGGCTTCTCAGTTCAAATCACAAGGACTTAAAGTGGTTCTTGGTGCGGCAGATACGTTTCGTGCGGCGGCTGTAGATCAATTAGTAATTTGGTCGGAGCGTGCAGGTGTGCCAATTGTAAAACAAGCAATGGGTTCTGATCCTGCTTCGGTTGCATTTGATACCATTCAGTCGGCAGTTGCGCAAAATGCAGATGTTGTTTTGATTGATACAGCAGGACGTTTGCACAACAAAATTAACTTGATGAATGAGTTGACAAAAATAAAACGTGTAATGCAAAAGGTAATTCCAGATGCGCCTCACGAAGTTTTATTAGTGTTAGATGGTTCTACAGGTCAAAATGCTTTTGAGCAAGCAAAACAATTTACGCAAGCAACAGAAGTTTCTTCTTTAGCGGTTACAAAATTAGATGGAACAGCAAAAGGAGGAGTGGTAATTGGAATTTCAGATCAATTTAAGATTCCAGTAAAATACATTGGTGTTGGTGAAGGAATCAATGATTTACAAGCTTTCAATAAAATGGAGTTTGTCGATTCTTTTTTCAAACGAAATAATTAAGAAATTTAATTTCTATAAAAATATAAATCCTTCAAGTTTTTTTGAAGGATTTTTTTGTTTCTATTTTTCAATTTGAAATACTTACCGCTTTTTTCAAATATTTTTTCGAATCTATTTGCTGAATCATAAAATTAGCAACATCAGGTCGACTAATTTTTAAAGATAATTTTTTGACAGTTTCATCAAAGTTTTCCTGATAATTAGTACTAATTTCTCCGTCTGTTAAGGCACTTGGACGTACAATTGTATAATCTAAATCGCTTTCCATAATGTATTTTTCTTGCAAATTATGATCTGGTAAAACTTTTTTCAATAGAAAACCAAACATGACATATTTCCAAATAAAATTCAGATTGGTATAACTATTTCCGGCACCAATTGTTGACTGGCAAATAAATCGATTTGTTGTAGAATCTTTTAATGCAGTTATAATTTGTTTAGTTCCTTCAGCTCTTATTTTTCCAATTTTTCCATCGCCCAAAGCGCATAAAACAACGTCTTGATTTTTAACAGCTTCTTTCACATCGGCAAGATTAAGTACATCACCTTGAAAAATATTCAAATTTGGATGACTTTTAGAAGTTAATTTTTCAGGATTTCGGACAAAAGCTGTTACAGAATAACCCTTTTCCAATGCTTGATTCACAATTTTTTCTCCTACAGAACCTGTAGCTCCAAATACAATAATCTTCATAATTTTAGAATTTTGATACAACAAATTTTGTGAAATTCTAAATCAAAAAATAGAATAAAAACGACACAAATATTTATCCAAATTTTTTCGGAGTTTTTCCTGTAAAAGCTTTGAAAACTCGTATGAAATGCGATTGATCAGAGAAACCGTTTTCGTAGACGATATCGGTTAATTTTTTGTAATCTTTGGCTGTTAATTGTTGTAAAGAAGATTGAAATTGAATGATTTTTGAAAATTGTTTTGCTGATAAACCTGTTTCCTTTAAAAATCTTCTTTCAAAAGTTCGAATATTTAAACTCTCACTTTGGGCAATAGAATTGATTTGTATTTGACCTTTTTCGGTAATAATTTTTACAATAGCATTTCGAATAGATAAATCAAGATTGACCTTCTTTTTTTCAAAATAATCAATCAATAAATTTGAAATCAAATGAATTCGTTCTTCAATTGATTTAGCATTGATTAAATTTTCAACCAATTTATGATGAGATTGATTAGAAGAATTATCTAAAAAATAACAATTATCGTTGATACTTTCTGGCGTAATATCCCAAAAAGCGCGTAATACAAACGGATAAAATTGAAAAATAATAATCTGATAAGGACTATTAATTTCAAGAGTTATTGGAGTAATTGTTTGACCATACAAAAAAAGAGTAGGCATTTTTTTGTTATGAGGAAGTACGCTCAAAGTAAGATTCGATTCTTGAAACATCAATCCAGGATATCCATCAGCAAAAAAAGGAATAGAGGTTTGCGTATTTTCTTTATTCTCGAAAACCCAAATGTTTTTCACAAAAAGATTGATTGATTTGTCAGGAAGAATACTTTGAAAATTCATTGTAATAGTTTTAATAAACCACCTTAATATATTCTTTATAAAACTTTTTGCTTTTGTTTTCTTTCTTCGAAATAGTTTTTAGAAACTCGTTTAAATATTCTCTAAAAGGAGAATCTTTCGCTAAAGCATCTTGTTTCTTACTCGTCAAAACTTGAACAGTTCCGTACATTTCTTCGTCATTTTCTATGCTCGATGCAATCAAAGTAAAAGTTTCATTGGATTCATTAATGATATTTTTATTCGACCAAACTAACAACGGTTGATTGTTTTCGTTGTACAAAACATTGTCCCATTTTCCTAACCAATCGTATAGCATTTTTTTAGCAACCAAAGGCGTTTGAAAACTTTCGACACGATATTCTGTCAACGAACGTTCGGCTTGTTCTTGCGCATATAATAAATTGAAACTTGTGAAAAGTGCGATAAAAAGAAATAATTTTTTCAAACTCAAAAATCTTGTTTAGCGTAAAGTTATCAAAAATAATTGCAATTCTTATGTAACTTATTTGTTCTTCATGCGTCATTTAAATATACACTAACTCTTAATAGAAGAATTAACCATGAAGAAATTTTTTGTACTTGCTGTTACATTGTCAGGAATTTTTGCTTTTGGACAAGATGAAAAGCAGGATTCAACGGACTATAATCCAATTGAAATAAAAGAAGTTTTAGTTCAATCGCAACGCAAAAAAATGTTTGCGGACAAAGCAGTTTATACGTTTGATAAAGAAGCGTTGGAAAAAGCGCGCTACGCAAAAGATTTGTTGAATACGTTACCTGAATTACAAGTTGATCCAATTTCGAATACAATACAGAGTACAAAAGGTGGAACGACTTTGTTGTTGATTAATGGAATTGAAGCAACAGATAATCAAATTCGTGCCGTGAAACCACAAGATGTGGTGCGTGTTGAGTATTTTGATATTCCGCCAGCGCGTTATGCAAATCGTGCAGATCAGGTGGTGAATTTGATTACACGAAATCCAGAAAATGGTTATGTGTACGGAGCGGATCTTACTTCGGCGTTCACAACAGGTTTTATAAATGGTTCTGCTTATGCGAATTTTACGAAAGGAAAAAATAACTTTGGATTGGAGTATAACATCTATCTGAGAGATTATAAAGATCGTACTTCGATGAATATTTATGATTATAACTTAAATAATATTCATTATAGAACAGAAAATCAGCGCAACGAATATTTTGGATATACGGATCAAACAATTGCATTGCGATATACCAATTCGGATTCGGATAAATATGCTTTTCAAGCAAAGTTGGATATGAATATCAGTTCGAGTTTTGCTTATGCAAATGGAAAAAGTTTGTTCTATCAAAATAGTTTATTAGAGAATCATTCGACTTACAAACATTCTAATTCTAATTATTCAAAACCAACATTAGATCTTTATTATTCGAGAAAATTAGGAAAGAAAGATGACCTAAGTTTAAATGTAGTAGGATCAATGTATACAACCAAATCGATTGACGAAACTCGCGAATGGGAAACTTTATCAGGTGCGGAACAATATAATTATCTGACAAATTTAGAAGCTGATCAAAAAGGAATTGTAGGAGAAATAGCGCATACGCATAGTTTCGAGAAAGGAAAATTAAATTCTGGTTATCGAATTTCAAATAATTCAATTGATAATAAATTAGAAAACTTAAATGGACCTTCGAATAATAAAGTAAATTATTTAGAACAATATATCTATTCGGAATATTCAGGAAAAGCGAAAAAGCTGTCGTATCGTTTAGGTGTTGGATTAACGAATGTTCATAATAAAAATGAAGATACAAACATAGATACGCGGACGTTTACGCCAAAATTAGTATTGGGTTACGAATTAGCGAAGAATCAAAATTTACGTTTTTCGAGTTCGTATAAACCAACAAGTCCTTGGAATTCGGCATTGAGTAAAAACGTGATTCAGGTTGTGGAAAATATTACACAAGAAGGAAATCCGTATTTAACTATTCAGAAATCGTTTGGAAATAATTTGATTTATTCCTTCAATTCAAAATATTTTGATTTAAATACAAATGCATTTTATCATTATACAAAAGATCCGATTAATCAATTGTATTTGCAAAATATCATTAATGGAAATGTAGAAGGGTATAAATTAACGTACGAAAATGCTCAAAATTCGCAACGTTACGGTGTTCAAATTACAGGTTCTATCAAACCTTTCGGAACAGATATTTTAACTGTTAAAGTAAATGTAGCACCAGCAACAGAGCGTTTCAAAACGAAAGATGGTAGAATTTTGAAGAATGATTATATCGGAAATTATTTTGCATTATCATCTGTTTACAAAAACTTTCGTGTAGATTATCAATTTAATATTCCGTATTACACGTTGGGCGGAGCTTTGTTGTACACACAAGAAAACATGAACCATGCTTTTGCGAGTTATAAGTACAATAATTGGACTTTTTCTACAGGAATGTATTGGATTGGAATGCCGTCGACTTACAAGCAAAAAACGATGGATAAACAATATGTGGATTATTCTCGTGTAGGGAAAATTTGGGACAACAAATCGATGTTTGTTGTTGGTTTGAGTTTTGATTTTGCTACAGGTAAGAAAACAAATATCAATCGAAAATTAGAAAATGAAACTGCAGGAGCAGCGACATTTTAATAAATAAACAAAAAGAGAATCCTTAGGATTCTCTTTTTGTTTATTTATAATTTGACTGTGATGTTGAAACGAGCTCAGCAAGACATATTAATTGTTTTTAATAAGTATAAATTTTAGCTTTCTAACATCTACAACTCCGCCAAAAATTTCAACGTATCAATATTATCGGCATAATCTGTTAATTTAGGGAATTGAGTTTGCCCAAATTCAACATAATTCGGATTATCTTTCATGTCATTTCCTATCACGCATTGTATTTGATTTTCATTTTCGATCAAATAATTTTTTACATCATTTATATCTTTATAAACTTCAAAATTTACAACTGCAATTGGAGAATGTAAAGCTGTATCTTTTTTCATTAGAACAAAATTATTGTCTAAAAATTCATCTTTTCCTAACAAAAATATTGCACGATTATAATCGTAATTATTTGCATATTTAGGATGATTAATCACATCGCCATAAGAAAAAATAGCTTCGAAAATTTTCGGTAATTGCGCTTCATCTTTTACATAAAGTTTCGTCACATTTCGGCAACCTAATCCAAAATAAATGAATAAGTCGTTACCCAATTTCTTTAACTCTTCATTAGTTTCCGAACCATTCAATACAGCAACCGAAGTTCTATTTTTACGAATAATGTTAGGAAATTTTCCAAAATATTGTTCAAAATAGCGTGCCGTGTTATTACTTCCTGTTGCAATAACTGCATCAAAATTTTCTAATCGTTCAACAGTTTGAATAATCAATTTGAAATTTTCATCAATCGAATACAAATATTTTATCGCTAATTTGATTAATTTATCATCCTTTGATGAAGTTTTAATCAACGCATTATTTCCAGAAATAACAACAGAAAGCAAATCATGAAAACCAACCAAAGGTAAATTTCCTGCCATTATAATTCCAACATTTTTTGATGTTTCAGCAAATGGATAATCTTTCGTCCAAGCCAATAAATTTTCTTCCGTTAAAGCTTCCGCCCAACTTTTCAAGGCTAACGTAATATTTTCTTTTGTAAACCAATTGTTGTAGGCTTCTGCATCGCTCACCGCATATTCAGCTTCTTCTTTCCAATTCTCGAATTTTTCTGTCAGTTCCGCGTCTTTAATCGAATCATTATTTATAATAAAATTAAAAAACTGTCCCAATTCGTTAAATGCTGAAATCCTTTGTTCAAATGTCATTTTTTCTGAAAATTAAATGTAATTTTGTAGTTGCAAATGTAGGAAATAAAAAAACAGATACAATGGCTATAATTATTACAGATGAATGTATAAATTGTGGAGCTTGTGAGCCAGAATGTCCAAATAACGCAATTTATGAAGCTGCGGTAGATTGGAAATATTCTGATGGAACTTCTCTTAGCGGGACAATTGTAAACGTAGACGGCGCAACTTTTGACGCTGATGCGGTGCAAGATCCTGTGAGTGATGAAGTTTATTACATTGTTCCCGATAAATGTACTGAATGTAAAGGTTTCCACGAAGAACCACAATGTGCGGCAGTTTGTCCGGTGGATTGTTGTGTGCCTGATGATAACCACGTAGAAAGCGAGGAGCGCCTTTTGAGCAAAAAAGCGTTTATGCACTTAGAGTAAAATCGTCACAACTTTACATATAAAAACCTCTCAGAATTTGAGAGGTTTTTTTTGTCTTTGGGCAATCCCTTCGGGCGGGCTTTTCGTTGCAATCTTTTTCTCAAACTTCGACTTCGCTCAGTTATCAAAAAAGGATTTCCACTTCAATCCCTATTGCATTTTATAAATTTCGAAACTCGAGCTTCGAAACTCGTTTTTTTAAGAATATCTTTTCTTTCTAATCCAAAATCCAATTCCAGCCAATAAACCAATAATAGCAGTTGGAACAAGTAGATTAATCATTTGCCAAGTCGATTTTTCTTGTAAAACAGTTGTTTCACTTAGTAACGGAATTTCTAATTTACGATTGCGTAAAGCCAAGAAATCAGAATCGCCTAATAAATAATCCATCGCATTCATTATAAATGTTTGGTTGGCGTATGTTTTCGGTTTTCCGTCTGGATTATCTGGACGAACCGAAAATTTATTTTCTCCTAATTGCATCGGAATTCCTCTCCACAAAGCATTTTTCAAAACATCTCCGTCCGAAATGACTATCATTTTTCCATCGGTAGTTTTCGGTTTGAAATTCGGAAATTCCTTGCGTTCGTAACGCGAAGCATAAGCCGAATTGAAATTCCCTTCTAACAAAACTGCCATCGGAATTTTACCCATTTTATATTCTTCAGGATTCTCGATTTCTACTTCGTTTAATTGAATATAATTTAAAGCAGGTTTCAAACTTGATTGTTCAGAAGAACTTAATAAAACGGTTTGCTTAATATTTGGATTTTTCAACAATTCGATAGGATTTGCAAATTGAAATAAAACAGGATCTATTGAACTTGTAATTGGGTTTTCTTCCCCTTTTATTCCTAACTCAAAATAAGGCCAATTGTAATAATTGTAACTTGTATTTCCAGCCGTTTCGCCATCAGCCAAAACAATTTGCGCTCCATTCATATCCTTGATAACAGCTGGATGAATACGAACACCATAATTGAATAAGAAATCATTTAACTTCAAATCTCTTGGAAAAGCAACGATTTTTCCACTTCGGAAAATAGAATCCATTTCGGCATCGACAGTTTCCACAGCCATCATCATTTTTCCGCCATTCATAATATATTGATCCAAAACCAATTTATCCATATCAGAAAAAGGTAATGTAGGTTTTGCTACAATTAAGGCGTCAAAACGTTTCAAACTATCCAAATCAGAAGGTTGTAAAGTAAACGATTTGTTTGCAATTGGATTTAGATAAATCTCCACATCATATTTTTCTGACAAAGCAGAACCTAATCCTTGAATATTTGCTTCTGGTAATTCGTCATGATGAACGATAAAACCAACTCGTTTGCGCTCAAAATTGGTTGCTTTCTGAATTTTTTCGGCAAATAAATATTCTAATTTTTCAGTTGAAGTTAATGCTAATTTTTCAAATGGAGTAGAAGGATCATTGACCAAAACCTCCATATAAGTCGATTTGTCGCCGTAAGTTAATTTTGCGTACGGATAAACATTCAAAATTCCTTTGTCGGTTTTAATAGGAACTGGAGTCAATTTATTTTGCTCTAATTCGGCTTGTCCTAAATCGACAGGATCAATAAAAGAATAAGAAATATTGCTGTTTTTTTCGCGAAGTTCGTCTAATAAAAACTGAATTTCGTTCTTCAAAATTCTGTAATCGCCTGTTAAATCTCCACCCAAAAGAATTTCAATTTTAAGCGGTTGTTTTACATTTTCTACCAATTTTTCGGTTGTAGAAGTTAACGTAAAACGTTTGTCTTTTGTCATGTCAATTCGTGTGTAAACAAATTGAGCGATGATAAAAAGCGCGATGAATGCGATGAAAGTAATTAGATGTTTTTTGTTTAATTTTTTCATGGCACTATTTTTTATTTTCAAGATTAACGATTGAAATTTGATTTAAAATTCCAATCAAAATCAAAAAGTAAAGTAAATCTCGTGAGTCAATAATTCCTTTCAAAAACTGGTTGTAATGTGTAAAACTTCCAATTTTTTGAACATAGAAATCCATCGAACCAAGTAAATTATATGATGCTAAACTTTCGAATCCATAAAAAATAATGAAGCAAAAGAAAACCGCCAAAACATAAGCCATTACTTGATTTTTGGTGATAGATGAGGTAAATAAACCAATTGCGGTGAATAAACATCCTAAAAAGAAAAGTCCTAAATAGCCAGAAAAAATTGTTCCGTAATCTAGTTCTTGTTCAGGCATCAAAAATTCTTGCAACGTAATGGTGAACAAAAAAGTTGAAAGCAAACAAAAAATGACAACTGAAACGACTGCTAAATATTTGCCCCAAATAATTTGGTTGTTTTTTATAGGTAGTGTGAATAACCACAATAATGTGCCATTTGCTTGCTCTTCCGCGATTAATTTCATGGTTAAAGCAGGAATCATGAATAGAAAAATCCAAGGTCCGACAAAGAAAAAACTATTTAAAGTTGCATTTCCTGTATTGAAAACATTGAATTCGTTATCAAAAAACCAAAGGAACAAAACCGAAACGATAACAAATGTTGCGGTTGCTAAATAAGCGGTGAAGCCTAAATAAAAATTGGAAAACTCTTTTTTGAAGATTGTCCACATGTTATTTTTTATTATTACGATTAATTAAACGCACAATAAGCATAAGTAGTATACCGCAACCAAAGAAACTGACAATTGACCAATACCAATCTCGACCAAAATCTGTTTTTTGAATGACAGCAAATACGATAACAAATAATAAAATTGTTGCCAATTCATTCATCATTCGCAGTTGAACAGAAGTGTATTTGAAAACTTTATTTTGGATTTGTTTCAACGTTCGCCAACACCAAAAATGATAAATTAATAAAACACTTATCATCCCCAATTTACTTTTCATCCAAGGCATATGCAACAAACCTTGATTTTTGTAAAGCATATTCAATCCCATTGTGATCAAAATAACCAAAGCAGGAGCGGTAATTACATTCCATAATTTTTTCTCCATGTAGGTATATTGATCCTGCAAAATTGATTTTTTTGGTTCTTCCATTTGTTGCGTTTCTGTATGATAAATCATCAAACGAACAATGTAAAATAAACCAGCAAAGTAACTTACCACGAAAATAACGTGTATTGCTTTGTATATTAAATAATTATAAGTCATATAGTTATTGTAAACTCTCTAATACTAAATTTTCTCAGCGTTAATTTTCAAATTCAATTGTAATTGTATCGTTTTTCTTCAATCCCATTAACTGATTCGCACCTCCTGATATCGTTGGATTACTTTTGTAAAGCGTAACTTCTAAAAATCCTGCCGAATTAAACAAACACAATGTTCGTCCAAAAGCTTGCACTTCTTTGTTAAAATCTTGTACAACCTCATTGTAATGCTCATAAATAACAGTAATATCGGTCATCGAGAAATCTTTCTGACGAAGCAAAATTTTATATTTTCTATCTTGTGCAATTTCATCGAAAAAATCTTTCGAAATATTACTTACAACATTTCCAAAATGATCAATATAAATCACATTTCCAATGATATATTTATCATCGCGATAAATTGGTTTCAATTCATTCAATTGTTTCATTTCGGTACGTTTGTTCCCCAAAAGAGCAGGAACTCCGCCGCGCGCCAAGTGACATGCAACTGGCACAAAACAATTTTTCATTGGAAATAGACTGTCTATTCCTTCTGGATAAGCAGTGATTTCGTAAATTTCTTCTGGTTGATTTTTTTGGCAAATCAAGGATAAAATTCCATTATCTGCACAAATAAAATAATGATGATTGATTAATGCACAAATCGGCTTCTGATAAGGCGTACTTAAGGCATTAATCCCAATAATATGTATAGTTCCGTCGGGAAATTCCTCGTAAGAATTACGAATGATATAGGCAGCTTCAGATAAATCATAAGGATTAACATGATGCGAAATATCTACAATCGTAACATCGGCCAATTCCTTTAGAATTGCGCCTTTAACGCTAGAAACAAAGTAATCTTTGACTCCAAAATCCGATGTTAATGTAATAATTGCCACTATTCTCTAATAATTAGCAAATATATTGTTTATTATTCTTTATTTTTGTGTAAGTGAACCAAAAAAACAATCTCATTTGACAGAAATTAATATTGAATTAGCCGAAATTAATGCTCAAGATTTTTATGGTGCTAATAATGAACATCTAAAAAGAATCAAAGAATATTATCCAAAATTAAAGATTGTTGCTCGCGGAAGAGAGTTGACAGTGTTTGGAAATGAAGATGTTCTGAAAGTATTTGACCAAAAAATGCAACGAGTAATTCAGCATATTCACAAATACAATCGACTATCTGATCGCGAACTCGAAATCATTATGACCGAAGATAATAATGAAATGCTTCAAATGAAAAAAGAAGATGAAATTATTGTACACGGTGTAAATGGTAAAATCATCAAACCTCAAACGCCTAATCAACAAAAGCTGGTACAAACTGTTTACAACAAAGATATGGTGTTTGCAATTGGACCTGCTGGTACGGGAAAAACCTATACGGCTGTTGCGTTGGCGGTACAAGCATTGAAGAACAAAGAAGTTCGCCGAATTATTATGACACGTCCTGCCGTAGAAGCTGGCGAGAATTTAGGTTTTTTACCAGGTGATATGAAAGATAAATTAGATCCATATTTACAACCTTTGTACGATGCGTTGAAAGATATGATTCCGTTCGAGAAACTTTCGTCTTATACCGAAAAAGGAGTGATAGAAGTTGCGCCTTTAGCATTTATGCGTGGTCGGACGTTGGACGGAGCTTTTGTAATTCTTGATGAAGCACAAAATACAACCTATGCTCAGATGAAAATGTTTTTGACGCGTATGGGAAAAAATTCTAAATTTATCATTACCGGAGATCCTGGTCAGGTCGATTTACCACCAAAACAAAAATCTGGTTTACGTGAAGCGATTAATATATTGAAAGATGTAAAAGATATCGGATTTATTTATTTGGATGATAAAGATGTTGTTCGACACAAGATTGTTCGCGAAGTCTTGAAAGCTTACAAAGTGAGTGAAGACAAAGAGCGAGAAAAAATAGATATTAAAAAATAAATCAAAAAGCCAATTGTTTCTAAGAGCAATTGGCTTTTCGATTTAATATTTATGGCAGAATATTAAATTATTCTTTTAGTGGATTAGTTTTTAAAGTAAAACCTAAAATGTTAAATGCTAATCCTATTGGCAAAATCATTCCTGCAATTAAGCTCATTCTATTAGAATCAGAAAATTCTAAGATTAATAAAATTGAAGTTAATATTAAAACTAATCCCGTTATATATAATATGTTTTTCATTTTATTATAAATTGTAATTCAATCAAATATAATGATTTATTTCTAATTTATGTAAAAAATATTCAGTCTTAAAATAAGGTTCAGAAAGATAATTTTAATAATATGAATCAAGTAAGTATCCTTCCGACGAAAAGAGGAAATCTGAAATAAACTTATAACTAACAACTCAACACTTAAAACTTTTTCACATCAACCAACCTTTTTGTAATTTGTTGCATCTAACTTACAAATCAAACAATATGAAAAAGTTATTTTCTTTTTTCTTTGTTTTTGTTGGAATGTTTTTTTCTACAAAAATAAATGCGCAAGATATCCGAATTGGATTTCCGCGTATCGAAATCGGTGAACGTCCAGACGAAAATTCTGTGAGTTTGCAATCGATGGATGTGCAAGTTGAGATTTTTGGAAATCTAGCCAAAACGACAACAACTTTAGTTTTTACAAATTCGTCAAGTCGAAATCTCGAAGGGAATTTAGTTTTTCCTTTGCCCGAAAACACGACTGTTAGCGGATATGCAATTGATATTAATGGAAAACTTCGAAATGCAGTTCCTGTGACAAAAGCGCGTGCGGTTGAGGTTTTCGAAAGTATTCAGAAGCAAAATGTCGATCCTGGAATTATCGAAAAAGTAGAAGGAAATAATTTCCGAACTCGTATTTCTCCGATTCCAGCAAAAGGATCGCGTACGATTCAGTTGTCGTATTACCAAGAATTGAAATTGGATAAATCGTCGTATCAATATCATTTGCCATTAGATTCTTCGAAGAAGATTGCGAAGTTTAATTTGACAACAAAAGTGTTCAATGCTGCTGGAAAACCACAATTGGTAGAAACGCCAGATGGTTCGTTCAATTTTTCTGAAAATAGTAATATATATGAAGCAAATTTGTCGAAAACAGATTTTACACCTAAAAAATCATTAATTATTAATCTTCCAAAATCTCCGAATAATGTAGAATCTTTTGTTCAGAAAAATGTAGATGGTTCGTTTTATTTTTATGCGAATTTATTGGTTGATGCAAAATCTCAACCTAAAGTTTGGTCGAAAAATATCGGAATAATTTGGGATAATTCGTTAAGTGGTTTGAAACGAAATCATCAAAAAGAATTAGAATTTTTAGATAAAATTATTTCTCAACAAAAAAATCTAAATATTGAAGTTTCGTTGTTGAATATTTCTTTGGAAAAATCGAGATTGTTTCAAATTAAAAATGGTGATTGGTCAGAATTGAAAAAATATTTGGAAAATGTGACATATGATGGAGGAACAAATTATGCAAAAATTCTTCCAACAAATCTGAAAGCAGACGAATATTTATTGTTTTCGGATGGAATTTCATCTTTTGGCTCGAATATTTTTAACATAGATAAACCTTTTTATACGATTGCGTCTTCGCCGACTTCTAATTATGGTGTTTTGAAAATGATTGCGCAAAAAGCTGGTGGAAAATTCATCAATCTTAATGAAAATTCTGTAGAAAATGCGTTCAAACAAATCAATGAAAGTTCGGTTCAATTCTTAGGAATTATCAACAATACAGCAGGAGAAGTTTATCCTATTTCGACAAATGATGTGAGTAATGGAATTTCGATTGCGGGAATTTCTCAGTATCCAAATGCAAAATTAACGATGATGTTTGGACGAAATGGAAAAGTGGAATTCAACAAAGAATTGGATTTGAGTAAAGCAACTCAAAATCTTGAAATCAGTAAAATTTGGGCGCAAAGTAAAGTGAATTATTTGGAATTGAATCCAGAGCAAAATAAAACAGAAATTGAAGAAATTGGGAAACAATTTTCGATTGTAACATCGAACACAAGTTTGATTGTTTTGGAAAATGTTTCGGATTATGTAAAGTATAAAATCAATCCACCAGCAGAATTGCAAAATGAATTTAATAAATTATCGAAACAAGGTTTTGAACAAAAAGAAACTCGAAAAGCTGATTTGTTGAAAAATGCAATTGCGAAAGCAAAGGAATTGAAAGAGTGGTGGAAGAAAGATTTTAAATATGTAAAACCGAAATATCCAAAACCTGTTGCGGATTCTGTTTTAGTTTCAGTTGCATTAGAAGGAAGAGCGGAAGGGATTGCAATTGAAGAAAGAGAAGTTTCTGCAGATATACAAGCTGTTTCTGTTACAGCATATGGAACAACTAGAAGAGAAAGTAGAGCGAGTAGTGCAAATATGCTTGTTACAGATAAAAAAATGAAGGATGTATCATCAGCTTCGGTTCCAGAAATTAAAATAGTTAATGTAAAATCGGATAAAGAATATATGAAGTTGATAGAAGCATCTAAAAATCCATATCAAACTTATTTAGATTTGAGAAAAGATTATGCCGAAACACCTGCGTATTATTTTGATGTGGCAACATTTTTCTTTCAGAAAAAGGAAAGAGAAACTGGTCTTAAAATTTTAAGCTCGATTGCAGATTTAGGATTGGAAGATGCCGAATTGTATAAAATGTTAGCATACAAATTGAAAGAAATTGAGGAATATCAAACCGAATTATTTATTACGAAAAAAGTATTAGATTGGCGACCTTTTGATGCGCAAAGTTATCGAGATTATGCGTTGGCGTTACAAGATAATGAGCAATATCAATCGGCTTTAGAGCATTTATATAAAGTATTGACAAACGATTATTCGATAGAAATTGCTAATCGCGATCGCGATATTACAGAGATTATTGTGCCTGAAATTAATAATTTGATTTCGCTTCATCGCAAAGAATTGAATTTGTCTAAAATCAATAAAGATATCATAGTAGACGTTCCAGTTGATATTCGTGTGGTGATGAATTGGAACAAAGATATGACCGATATTGATTTGTGGGTGACCGATCCAAATGGCGAAAAATGTTATTACGGACATCGTTCAACTGCGATTGGAGGAAGAATGAGCGAAGACGTGACGCAAGGTTTCGGACCAGAACAATTTATGTTGAAAAAAGCGATTAAAGGAAAATATAAAATAGAAACTAATTTTTTCGGAGAAAGACAAATGAGTATTTCGGGACCAACAACTATTTCGGCAGAGATTTACTTGATGTATAGCTCGGGAAAACAAGTGAAGAAAATGATTACATTCCAAAATAATAAGCCAAATTCTGGTGGTGAAGGAATTTTGGTTGGTGAATTTGAATTTTAGTAAATGGAAAAGGAATCTTGAAAGAGATTCCTTTTTTTGCATAACACATAACACATAACGCACAACGGGTTATACATACTACATTCTACAATAATCACATCCATTGATTACGATCCAAACTTCTGTACTGAATCGCTTCGCTAATATGTTTCGAAAGAATAGTTTCTGAATTATCTAAATCAGCAATTGTTCGTCCAACTCTAATAATTCGGTCATACGCACGAGCAGAAAGATTTAATTTTTCCATAACAACTTTGATTAAATTCTTCGAATAATCGTCTAAATCACAAAAAGCATCCAATTCTTTTGGTCCCATTTGCGAGTTATAATGAACTTTTGTGTTTTCAAATCGTTTGGTCTGAATATTTCTTGCATTAATCACACGTTCACGAATCACAGCACTTTTTTCGCCACGACGTTCTTGCGACAAATCATCAAACGGAACAGGATTCACTTCGATATGCAAATCAATTCGGTCTAAAAGTGGTCCAGAAATTTTATTCATATAACGTTGCATTTCCGCTAAAGAGGAAGTGTTGTTTGGATCATCCATAAAATAACCACTAGGACTTGGATTCATTGAGGCGACCAACATAAAGCTTGCAGGATAATTCACCGTGAATTTCGCCCTCGAAATTGTGACTTCTCGATCTTCCAAAGGTTGACGCATAACTTCTAAAACAGTGCGTTTAAATTCGGGTAATTCATCCAAAAACAAAACACCATTATGCGCCAAAGAAATTTCTCCAGGTTGCGGATACGAACCGCCGCCGACTAAGGCCACATCCGATATAGAATGATGGGGACTAGAATAAGGACGACTTACAATGAGTGATTTGTTAGATAATTTTCCAGCAACGCTATGAATTTTTGTCGTTTCAAGCGCTTCTTGAATAGTCATTTTCGGAAGAATAGAAGCAATTCGTTTGGCTAACATTGTTTTTCCACTTCCTGGAGGACCAATCAAAATAATGTTATGTCCGCCTGCAGCAGCGATTTCCATCGCACGTTTTACATTTTCTTGACCTTTTACATCTGCAAAATCGAAAGGATAATTATTCATTTCACTAAAAAAATAATCATCTAAATTGACTTGATGAGGTTGCAAAATAATTTCTCCGTTAAAATAATCAACAACTTCTCTGATGTTATCAACCGCAAAAACATTGATTCCTTCTACAACTGCTGCTTCGTCTGCATTTTGTTTGGGTAAAATAATTCCTTCGAAACCTTCTTCTTTTGCTTGTATTGCAATCGGCAATGCACCTTTTATAGGTCGTAGTGAACCATCGAGCGATAATTCGCCCATCATTATATATTTATTGAGTTGTTCAGAATTTACTTGTTCAGAAGCTGCTAAAATTCCAATTGCGATTGGTAAATCATAGGCAGAACCTTCTTTTTGTAAATCTGCTGGCGCCATATTAATCGTGATTTTTTTACCAGGTAATTTCAAATCAGAATTTTTTAGTGCAGCATTTATCCTAAAATTACTTTCTTTTATTGCGCTATCGGGCAAACCAACCAAATGATAACCGACACCTTGATCAATATTAACTTCCACAATAATGGTTTGTGCGGAAACTCCGAAAATAGCACTTGCAAAAATTTTTACCAACATAAAATCTTTTTTTATAAATTTACTTCCTTTTTCTATTGAATAAAATAGCTGAAAGGATTTAAGTGTTTAATAATTAATTAAATAACACACTTCGGTGTAAATTCTATATGAAAAAAGAAAAATATTCTTTTGAATTTGAACGATTCGAGAGTAAATCTGAGCTTGCAGCAGAACAAAAAAAAGTAGTAGAAGAGGCTTATGATATTTCGTTGAATGCATATGCTCCTTATTCTAATTTCAATGTTGGTGCATCTGTTCAATTAGAAAATGGAGAAATTTTTTCGAGTTCAAATCAAGAAAATGCTTCGTACCCAGTCGGAACTTGTGCCGAAAGAGGTTTATTGGCTTATGTAAATGCAAACTTCCCGAATATTAAGATTGAAAAATTGGCTGTTTCTACGCCAAATGTCAATTATCCATTGCCTCCATGCGGGATGTGTCGTCAATATATTTTAGAGATCGAAAAGAAGCAATCGCAACCAATCGAAATTATTTTATCTGGAAAAGAAGGCGATGTTTTGGTGATAAATTCTGCTAAAGATTTGCTTCCATTGCATTTTACTGATGAATTTTTAGGGTAGCAATTTTGTACACTAAATAGATTAGTTTAAATTTGTTCCAACGGAATTGTGCAATTATGGAAAAATTAACGCAAGAAACGTACCTACAATGGTATCGTGATATGACTTTTTGGCGTCGCTTCGAAGATAAGTGTCGTTCATTATATTTAAAGCAAAAAATTAGAGGTTTCTTACATTTATACAATGGACAAGAAGCTTTACCAGCTGGTTTTATTCATGCAATGAAGCCTGGTGTAGATCATGTGATTACTGCTTATCGTTGTCACGTTTGGCCTATGGCTTTGGGTGTAGATCCAAAACGTATTTTGGCTGAATTATGTGGTAAAGAAACAGGAACTTCTCATGGTTTAGGAGGATCTATGCACGTTTTCAGTAAAGAACATAATTTTTATGGTGGACACGGAATCGTTGGTGGACAAATTCCATTAGGAGCAGGAATTGCTTTTGGTGATAAATTCTTCAACCGCGATGGTGTTACAATCTGTTTAATGGGAGATGGTGCAACTCGTCAAGGAACATTACATGAAACATTTAACATGGCGATGAACTGGAAATTACCAGTTGTTTTTGTGTGCGAAAACAATCAATACGCTATGGGAACTTCTGTTTCTCGTACTGCTAACCACGAAGATATTTGGAAATTAGGTTTAGGATACGAAATGCCTTGTATGCCTGTAGATGGTATGGATCCTGTAAAAGTTGCAGAAGCCGCTTACGAAGCTATCGAAAGAGCGCGTCGTGGAGATGGACCAACTTTCTTAGATGTACGTACATATCGTTATAGAGGTCACTCTATGTCTGATGCTGAGCCTTATCGTACAAAAGAAGAGGTGGAAGAGTACAAACAAGAAGATCCAATCTTGAATGTTGAGAATCACATCTTAGTAAACAATTGGGCAACTAAAGAACAATTAGATGCAATTGTTGATGAAGTAAAAGTGATGGTAGAAGAATGTGCAGAATTTGCAGAAAACTCTAACTATCCAGAAGAACACGTAATGTATGATTATATCTATTCAGAAGAAAATTATCCATTTTTAGATAAAATCGAAAACAACTAAAAACCATGGCAGAAATTATTACAATGCCTCGCTTAAGCGATACAATGGAAGAAGGAACTGTTGTAAAATGGCACAAAAATGTAGGAGATAAAATTGCTGAGGGTGATATCTTAGCAGAAATCGAAACAGATAAAGCAATCCAAGAATTCGAATCAGAATTTGACGGAGTATTATTATATCAAGGTGTTGCAGAAGGTGTATCAACAAATGTTGATGAAGTTTTAGCAATCATCGGAAATGAAGGAGAAGATATTTCAGGTTTAATCGGAGGTGGAGCAAAAGCAACTGCTGAAGTGAAAGAAGAAAAATCAACTCCCAGCGAAACAAAAACAGAAGAAGCAAAACCTGCTGCAGAAATTCCTGCAAATGTGGAAGTAATTACAATGCCTCGTCTTTCTGATACAATGGAAGAAGGAACTGTAGTTGTTTGGCACAAAAATGTTGGAGATCAAGTTGCGGAAGGTGATATTTTAGCAGAAATTGAAACAGATAAAGCAGTGCAAGAATTCGAATCAGAATTTGATGGTGTTTTATTATATCAAGGTGCTAAAGTGAACGAGCCTGCGCCAGTAGATTCTGTTTTAGCAATTATTGGTGAAGCTGGTACTGATGTTTCTGCAATTGTAGCAAACGGAGGTAAAGTTGCTGCTCCAGCAGCTTCTACAGAAGTTGTTGATGACGAAAAACCAGTAGTTGTACAATTAGATGTAAATAATAAGGTTGAAGAAACTTCTTCTTCTGATCGTATTTTTGCATCTCCATTAGCAAAAACAATTGCAAAAGATAAAGGAATTAATTTAGCTGAGGTGAAAGGTTCTGGTGATAATGGACGTATAGTGAAAAAAGATATCGAAAATTATCAACCATCTGCTCAACCAAAAGCGGAAGCAAAATCTGAATCAGTTAAACCTGCTCAAACTTTTGTTTCTGGAGAAGATAAAGTGATTCCAAATTCTCAAATGAGAAAAGTTATCGCAAAACGTTTGGCTGAATCTAAATTTACAGCTCCTCATTATTATTTAAATGTTGAGTTGGATATGGATAACGCAATCGAAGCGCGTAAACAATTAAACGCTGTTCCAGATACTAAAATTTCGTTCAACGATATGGTTGTTAAAGCATGTGCTATGGCATTACGCAAACATCCAGCTGTAAATTCTACTTGGACAGATGCAGAAATTATTCAACACGGAGATATCAATATTGGTGTTGCAGTAGCTGTAGAAGATGGTTTATTGGTTCCTGTTGTTAAAAATACAGATCAAAAATCATTTGCTCAAATTTCTGCTGAGGTTAAAGATTATGCAGGTCGTGCAAGAGATCGTAAATTAAAAGCTGACGAAATGGACAAATCTACTTTCTCAGTTTCTAACTTAGGAATGTTTGGAATCGAATCATTCACATCGATTATCAATCAACCAAACTCTTGTATCTTATCAGTTGGTGCAATTATTCAAAAACCAGTTGTAAAAGACGGACAAATTGTAGTTGGTAACACAATGAAATTGTCTTTAGCTTGTGATCACAGAACAGTAGACGGAGCTACGGGTGCACAATTCTTACAAACGCTAAGAATGTACATCGAAAATCCTGTTACAATGTTAGTGTAAGCTAAGATTTAAGATATATTTTTAAAGACCATTCATCGAATGGTCTTTTTTTTGTTATAGATTTTATGAATTTGTATCTTTAATCTCTAAACCAATTTAATGAAGCAACTAAAATTTTACTTTAATATTTTAAAACAGACAATTGTCGAATTTGGTGAAGACCGAATTATGAAATTGAGTGCTTCGTTAACTTATTACGCATTATTTTCACTTTCTCCATTAATTCTGATTGTAATTTCCAGTGCAAGTTTATTCTTTAAGAAAGATGCTATCGAAAACCGAATGTTTTATGAGCTTAAAAATATTGTTGGTCCAGATGTCGCTTTAGCTGTACAAAATTTTGTCACAAATTCTACCATTTCAGGAGATAGTTCGCTTGCATTATATATAGGTATCGGAATTTTGATTTTTGGTTCTACAACAATGTTTACCGATATGCAAGATAGCCTCAATCTCATTTGGCGTGTCGAAGCAGTTCCAAGAAGAGCATGGTTAAAATTTGTGATCAATAGAGGACTTTCGTTTCTTATCATTCTATCGCTTGGAATCGTACTTATCGCAACGGTAATTCTCAACAGTGTTTTAGTATCATTTGGCGAAGAAATTTTCAGTCTTTTCGAACTCGATACCATTATGACGAAGACCACAGTGATTCTTCTTAATAATACATTGAGTATTTCAATCTCGATTTTGATATTTTATATTCTTTTCAAAATTCTTCCCGATGCACGTATCAAAGCAAAGCCAGCTTTTGTAGGAGCTGTTTTTACGGCGATTCTATTCTTTATTGCAAAATATTTAATTGGTATTTATATCGCGAACTCCAAATATTCTACCATTTTTGGGTCGGCAGGTTCATTGGTTATTCTTTTGTTGTGGATTTATTATGTTGCAACAATTCTATATTTCGGCGCGAAATTCACAAAAGTATTTGCCGAAGCCAAAGGTTACCCTATTATTCCAAAACGAAATGCGAAGCTCAGAAAAGTATCTTTTATTGATCATATTGCAGAAAAACACGATTACGAAAGCATCGATTAATAATATATTGAATGCCTTTTTTTGAATAGTTATTCTCGCTTCGCGACAATTTCTCCCGAGTCGATAACCCAAAAGTATCCGCTGTTGCTTTGCTTAATTCAGCAAACCATCATCGTCTAATCATCCTTTGCAGTAAAAACTAAAGTTTATTCTGTAGTACTGAATTTGTTTCAGTATTACATTCTATTAATAATTAAAGAAGAGTTATCTTAATTTAACGAAATTTAAAACGACCATTCAATAAAAAGGCGTTCATAAATGAAAAGTTCGAAGCGAAGAAAAAGATTTAGCCGATAGGTTTTTAAATCTTTTCGCGCAGAATGCTTCATTTTAGCCTTTTTGTTGAGGTCTTGATTTTAATACCCAAAATC